>JBOGJS010000286.1:0-27439 GCA_050745365.1 Terriglobia bacterium | reverse complement strand
GGACGACTGAAACCAGAAGCATTGAGTAGAAAGGCTTCATGAGTTTATCCCTCCGTTCACCTTAACCTCCAGTAGGAAAGAGCCCCTTTCATGCACGGGACCGTGGGCCTGTCGCGAGGTTCACATTTCTAGCACTCTATTTGGTCTGCAGTACGTTGTCAAGCATCGTCATTTTCACCGTGCCAATGTCCGAGCCAGCCAGGCCGGGGCTGGCTTACCTCGAAAATGCAAACCCCACCGCCAATCTCTGCCGACGAGGCCTGGCAAAAGGCAGAACAGGCTTTCCGCGAACCACATCCGGTCACGCATCGGAGCACCCCTCCCATCATGAAACTCCTCCGCAGCCGGGCTATGGTCGCGGATCAAGAAGCCAGATTTCGGAAGAGAAAGTTTCACCGTGGGTATAAATGATGAGCCTGCCGTCCGGGGAAAAGTCGAACGGGTCATTGTGCCCGGCGAATCGAAATTGATCCAGGTGGGCGATCTTGCCGGTGTCGAGCGTAACGGTACTAATCCGCTCCGCTCCGTCGGGTCCGAGGGTGCGGAAGGCAATCCGTTTGCCGTCCGGAAGCCATACAGGCCACCCGCCCGAGGCAGCGAGTCGCTTCTTGCCGCTCCCATCGGGATGGATGATGAGGATTCCGCTTTCAAAGCTTCGATTGGGGCTGAAGGCAATCCAATTGCCGTCCGGCGACCAGCGTGGAACCGTGGACTGCATGGTGGTCAAGGGTCGCTCGGGGCCACCTGCCACTCGCTTGAGGTAAACCCGTGAAACGCCGTTTTCAGTTCGCACGAATGCGAGTGTTTTGCCATCGGGGGAAAGATCGCCGTAGGCGGCACCTTCATTTGCGGGGGTGAGTGGCTGTCGAGCGCCACCATTCCTCGGCACCCTCCAAATCCGGCTACTCCCCGCAACCCACGCCGTGTAGATAACCCAATTGCCGTCATGACTAAAACGTCCATAGATTTGCGGAGCCTCTCCGGAGGTTAATGGGCGTGGGTTACCCCCCAGTAAGGGCATAGTCCAGATTCGCCACATGCCATTGTATTCCGCCTCGCCGAAGGCAATTTCCTCCCCGTCGGGGGAGATGGAAGGCGCCCACAAAAAGGGAGCATGGCTCAGAATGCGCGACGCTTTGCCGGTGTCCAGACGGGCCTCGTAGATGGCGTCCCTTGATTCTACCTCCAGAAAAATCAGGCGCCCTGACCGGCTGACGCTTGGCCATTCTTCCCGGCCCGGACCGCTTGTCAGCTGCGTCATACTCCCGCTCTTAGCAAGGTCGCGCCGCCAAAGGTCTGTTGCACCGTCCCGGTTGGAGGAATAAATCAGGCTTCTCCCGTCCGGTGCGAATACCGGGTGGTGCAAAAAGATGCCCGGCCTTAGGCTCTCCAACCTCAGCGCGGCACCACCCTCCACCGGAACCATCCAAACGGTGCCGCTGATGCCGCCCATGCTGCGCTCAATAGCGATCGAGCGGCCATCTGCCGACCACGAGGGAGACTCAAGGAATGGATAGATGCCATCTGAAGCCATGATTTCTCGCACTTCTGTGCCGTTGCGGTTAGCAATCGCCAAGCCCTCAAGGCCATTCGGCAGGGTCTGAATGAAGGCAAGCCGTGCTCCATCGGGAGCCCATGCCGGGTCGCGTGCGCCATTCAAGATGCAAACTACGTCACCGCCAAACACCGGAGTTAAACAAATCTGTGGCCGGTTCGAGCCAGCCGGATAGCGAGTGAATGCGATCCGTTCGCCGTCCGGAGAAAATGCCGGCTCCGCCTCCCTTGCCTTCTCGCTCGTCAACCTTAGGGGATTGCCCCCTGCAATACGCTGCACGTAAATCCGGCCGGCTCCATCGTTGCCCTTTACGTAGGCCAGCATCTTGCCGTCCGGGGAAATGGCGGGGTCCGAGAGATCGCCTTCCCCAGACACAAGAACCTTCAGTTTGGCGTGCCTCGGCACCCCTTGATTCGAGCGGTGCCTGAAAAGGGCGAAAGTCGCAATGGCAAGCGCCGCGGCGACGAACAGAATGGCGAGCGAAATCGTCGCGCGCGAGATGTGCGCTCTTGCTGCAGGCAAAGGCAACGGTGGCGCATCCGGAGCAGCGCGGGAAACATCAGGTTCAAGTGCCTCGACCGGTGCAATAAATCGGTACCCTTGCCGCGCGATGGTCTCAATGAACCGGGGTCTGATGGCGGAATCGCCAAGCCTCTGGCGCAGCTTCTTGACGGCCGTATTCAGGCTGTGCTCAAAGTCGACAAATGTTTCCTCCGGCCACAGCCGGGAGCGCATTTCCTCGCGCTTGACCACTTCACCGGGCCGCTCGATCAAGAGGCTTAGCAGCTCGCGGGGCTGCCCCACGAGCTTGATTCGATGCCCCCGGCGCAGAAGCTCGCCGGTGGCAGGAGTGAACTCGAAACTCCCGAAGCGCACGGATTGGGTTTCGTTTCGTGGCGTCGACGTTCTCTTTTGTAAAATGAAGTGCTCTCGATCTAGCGATCTCACCACATTATAAACCCACCTAATGATATGAAAAATTAGCAACTTACAAAGTCACCAGGAAATCACCTCCAAATCATCCGGCGGGTATTGAGCGATATGCGGGGCAGGTGAGATAGAAGATAGAAGCATGTTGGAAGGGGAGGTTTGCTCTCTTTTCAAGTTGCTTTACGAAAATCTAAATTTTAAGGGGGTATATGAACTTCCAATCTGATCTAAGAAAGATTGTGTGCGTGCTGGCCTGCATTTGTGGTGTCTCGGCGGCCTTTCTTCTGCCGAGCTCGCTTCGTGCTGGCACGATCACGATTCCTGATTCGGCTCTTTCAAACTCCTTAGGCGTTTACACAGCGAACGGGTATTTCACCAACTCGCTGGGCAGCGTCGTTGTGATGACAGGAGGGGGTAATGCGAATGGCGCGGGCCTTGCCAGCGGACGGAACGACGATGGATTCTCCGGCCCCATCAGCCTTCCGTTCACGCTGAACTTCTTCGGGACGAATTACAATCAGTTCTGGGCCAACAATAACGGCAACATCAGCTTCAACAACGGCATCTCGTCCTACACTCCGGAAGGCCCAACCGGAGCCAACGAGCCCATCATTTCGCCGTTTTTCGCGGATGTCGACACGCGAAATTCTGCGAGCGGCGTAATGTACCTCAACAGCAGCAACCCGAACCAGCTCATTGTCACATGGGATGGCGTCGGCTATTACAACTCTAGCGCTGACAAGCTGGATTCCTTTCAGCTTGTTTTGAACAATCCCAGCCATGTCCCGACAGGAGAAGGGGTTATCGGCTTCTTTTACGGGACTATGCAGTGGGAAGTGGGCGATGCCAGCGGCGGGACGGACGGCCTGTGTGCGGACAACTCGTTTCAGGACGGGGCTTGCACCCCGGCTGCGGCGGGATTCGGAGATGGTCAGGGAAACGGGCAAATCCTCCAGGGCTCGATCAATCCGGGTATCGCCGGACTTGTAAATGACAAATACCTCTGGTTCGATGTCAATAGCCAGGGACAACCCGTTCCAGTGCCACCCTCTTCGAGCACACCGGAACCCGCAAGCATAGCGCTGTTCGGCACAGGCCTGCTGGGGCTTGCTTGGCTGGTTCGGCGTAAACTCACGTTGGACGGATGTCAGGGCTAGCCGGCCTGGCTTGGTTCGTGACAACTCGTAGCAGTCTCTACCTCCAGTAGACATGCCCCCAGCGAATTCGGTTTCTGAATTCGCTGGGGGGCATTTCCTTTGTCTGCGTCAAAATTCTTGCTAGCCACCGGCCGGGCCCTTCGGCTCGGCAATACAGGCCGCCAGCAAGACGACCACCGCTGCCGTCATCACCGCGCAGAAAGCCGTGACGGCGGAGTACCCGTGCCGCATGTACAGAACACCTCCTACGTAAGCCGCCGTCGCAATCCCGAACTGTGAGGAGACAGCGCGCGCCGCCATGTAGGCGCCGCGCTCGGCGCCGGGTATCAGCTCCGTCATCAGGGCAGCCAACGGCCCTTGGCGAAAAGCGGCGCCTACGCCCGTGAGAGCGAACACCACTAGCAATAACACTCCCCAGGGAAAGAATGGCACGATCGCAACCGCGATGGCTAACAGAACATCTCCGCCGATAGCAACGGTCCGCTTTCCCCAACGGTCCGAGAGCACGCCACCCAGCGGGGATCCCACCACGGCGGCCAGACCTCCCAGCATGAAAACCCACCCGATGCCCTTCTCCGTTAGCCCGAAATGATCGCTCATCCATTGCCCGATGTATGTGAGAAAACCCACCAGGCCGCCAGAAACTAGAAAGGCGATCGCGACGCCCGCAGCAAGATCGCGACGCCCAAAAAATCTGCGGAATGCCCGAGCACTTTCCCGCAACTTATGCGTCGCCAGGCGCCGGGCCATGTGGCTCTCGGGCAGGGTTACGGAGACGAGACTGGCCACAACCGCGAGCGAAGCAAAGAATAGAAATGTGCTGCGCCAGCCAAAACGCGCGGCAATCTGGGCGCCGGCGGGAATGCCGATAATGGGCGCGGCGAAGTAGGCCATGGAGATCAGCCCAATAGCCTTTCCCCGGATGGCGTAGTCAAAGAAATCGCCGGCATAAGCCAGGGAGCATGTCGAGATGGTTCCGGCTGCGGCTCCTGTGACCGCGCGCGCCACGATGAGCCCGGGAAACGTTTCGCTGCGTGATGCCAGCCAGGAGGCTAGCACGAAAGCAATGGCCCCACCCACCAGGAATCGGCGCCGGCCATAATGGTCGGAAAGCGTGCCGGTGGCGAACCCGGCTGCGGCCGCTGCAATGGAATAGACCACCACGAGCAATCCAGCCAGCGCCACAGTTACGTGAAACGCTCTGACCAGGACCGGCAGCAGAGCCGCGATCATCTGGTTATCAGCGAGGCCAACGAACAGTAGAAGAAACAACCCGGCAATAACACGGTATTCGAGTGATGAACGAGGTGAATTGGGAGGGGTAGGGGATTCGATCGCCGTCCAGATTGCTTGCCTGAGAAGCCCAGCAGGCAGCAGAAATAGGTTTTTTAACTCATTGTTCTTCGAAGTGGTGGAGGTTGAGGCTAATGGCGACGCGGTCTGAGATATCCATCACAGCGGCGGCCGCTACACCGATGGCCACGACCAGCGCGTCACTGATCTCATCCCGTGTCAAGCCGAGTTCAATGGCCTTCCGGATGTGGCCTTCAAGACACCCTTCGCATTTAGCGACTGCGGAAGCAGCAATCGCGATCAGTTCCTTGGTCTTCAGGTCCAGCGTCGTCGGCGTGTAATAGCTTTCTTTGTAAAACTTCAGATAGATGCTTCGAAACCGCGGGTCAATCATGCTCATAGAGGCTGGAGCCTTCTTCTTTTTCCGGTCGTTCGCCATTGATTCGCTGCTCCTTGGAGTTTCTTCGCCTGACGCAGGGTCCCACTGCATCTTAGCATAGGTTTCACATTGGCACGCCACCGAGAAAGGCGGCGCGGATCAAGGTGCTTCCTCAGAAGATCTGGCCTTGTTCTTCAGCTAAAGCGTTCATGCTAACCACCAGTTCTGGGATTTCAAAGGAAACCGAGGTGCCGCTTCCCGGCTGGCTTTCCACTTTGAAGCTGAAGTGATCGCCGAAAAGCACTTGCAACCTTTCGGTAACATTGCGGATTCCGATGCCGGAGCCGTAAACCTCGTTGCGCTTGCCTGGCGGAATACCCACCCCATCGTCCCTGACTTCCAGCGTCAGCCGGTGATTCTGGCGCGAGGCGCGCAGGGTGATGGTGCCGCCTTCAATTTTGGGAACGATGCCGTGCCGAATGGCGTTCTCGACGAGCGGCTGGAGGATCATGCTGGGGACGACAACTTCTGCGGCGCCAGGCGCAATTTCTTTAACGACGTGGAGCTTGTCGCGACCGAAGCGCGCCACCTCGATATCCAAATAATCGTCGATGAAGTTGAGCTCCTCTTTGAGCGGCACAAAGTGCGCCTCGGTTTTCAGCCGCCGGCGCAAGATACGTGAAAGCTTCAGCAGAAGGGTACGCGCCCTGTCCGGGTCAATCCGAATAAGGGATGAAATGGTGTTCAGAGTGTTGAAGAGGAAGTGGGGATTGATCTGGCTAACCAGAGCGTCCATGCGGGCCTGGAGGAGCATGCGGTGCTGGTCCTCCAGCTTGCGTTCAATCCGAGTGCTGTTCCAAATCTTTACCGGCAGGCCCACGCCGACGAGCGTCGTGAGCACAATCAGGATGTCGATCCACAGATGCTCCGAGCTCAGATAGAACAGCATGTTGCCGGTGACGCGGCCCACGTCCATGCGGGCGATCTCCAGCACCACGCACATCAGCGCGAACAATACTTGCCAGTCCGGGGCAGGCTGCTTGAAGCGCTGCCGGATCGAGCGGTAGAGGCTGCGATCAATGAAGGGGCTGAATTCCCAGATCACCTCCTTATTCGGGCAGAGCCATCGAGCCGTGCCCGCAACGAGCGCGTAAAGGATGGCCATCGGAGCGGCGAGCATCTCGTGACCGATCAGGACGGCTGGCAGACTCACCATCATGCCCACCAGCACACCCACAAATGTGCCGCCCAGCAAGCCTCCGAGGACGGTGATCTCAAGGCTCAGGTCCGTCCCCTGGTATTTCGCCAGCAGGCGCGCCAGGACGCCCAGCATAAACGGGACGCCGAGGTACAGGGCGAAAGCCAACTTCTGCCGCGACGTGCGTTGCTCGACGAAAATCAGGCGCCTGAAATGCCCAAACCGTGAAACAATGCTGGCTAAGGAAGCGATGACGCCCAGCTTGATCAGGAGGGTAAGAAGAATAAAAGCCGTTGGCTGGCTGATGGCAGGATGCATGGCCTTACTCGTTCAGAAGCGGTCAACCCCCAAGCTCATCCTCCGCCTACAAGGTGTACTACTTCCAGGCGGTCGCCGGGTTCAAGGTGGGTTGCCTCCCACTGGACGCGCGGGACAATATTCAGGTTCCGTTCGATGGCCAACCGGTCTGCCGAAAGCTTCAGCCACTCGATCAGCTTCAGGAGCGTCAGCCCTTCGGGGATTTCGCGGGACTCGCCGTTAAGAAGAATGGAAATGGATTCATTCATTAAGCAGGTGGCGCTCCGTTCTCGAGCTTTTTGACGAACATATCAAAACTGGGGCTTCGGCTTTGAATAACAATCGGGTCGAGCTTCGCAGCAATTTGTTCCGCCACGAGCGCCGTATACACCCTAGAGTTAGCCTTGAGCAAATGGGTCAGGATAAACCCCTGACAGGTTGCTGAAAAACATCGGAAACTGTCATCCTGAGGAGCCAGAGGCGACGAAGGATCTCTGTATTTGCTTGATGTTACAAATGCCGGGATGCTTCGCTTTGCTCAGCATGACACACTCAACGAGGTTTTCAGCATCCTGCTAAACTTTCTAGGTCACAATATCCTCGCCGCCGTCCACTCGGATCACGTTTCCCGTCATCCAATGTGTCTTGTTGCTCATCAGCGCAACAATCGCGGAGGCCACGTCCTCGGGCGTCGTAAGCCTTCCTCCCGGGTTGCGCATCCTGGCAAATTCCGCCAGCTTTCCTATTCCGGGAATCTTGCTTGAGCCCGGCGTGAGTGTGACACCGGCCTGAATTGCGTTTGCGGTAATGCCGCAAGGCATCAGCTCAAAAGCGAGCTGGCGGATATGTGATTCAAGCACGGCCTTTGCGGCGGAAACGGCTCCATACTCAGGAATCACGCTATGCCCCCCGGCACTGGTGAGAGCGTAAATCCGGCTTCCTTGGCGCAGCATCTTTCGCCTCATCATCTCCTGTACCCAGTAAACAAGGTTACTTCCCATCACGTCGATGGTCATTTCCATCTGCGCCTGGCTGAGCTGGCCCGCTCCATTTTCGGCGAGATACGGAAGCAGAGACCCGAAGGCCACAGAATGAAGAAAGACCTTGATGAAGTGATTCCCTCCAGCCGGGTTCCAGCGCTCCTGCATCTCGTCGAGCGCCTTCGAGCGCTTCTCCGCATCAGCGGCATTGATGTTGAAGAACGTGACCTCCCGACCCATGCTCCTTATTTTCTCCACAATCTGATTCACATGCGCGGTTGCGGAGCGGCGGTCAAAGTGCACGCCGAAAACGTTCAGTCCTTCACCCGCGAGCTCGAGGCCTGCAGCCTCGCCAAATCCGCTGGAAGAACCCACAATGAGCGCCCACGGAATAGGCGTGTTATTCTCGGTCATCCGATGTTTTTCCTTTCAGTTGCTATTCAGGAATCGCGCACCCATGACATCCACAAGCGGCAGCGCAGAGTTTCCCGCCTTCGGAGACTCTGCGGTTTCGCGTGGATTCCGGAGAGAATCCGCAGAGTTTCTGACATGCGAAACTCTGCGCTACCACGCTGTTAAGTTTCTTTCTCCACAAGGATCCGCCTTTCGTCTTCACCCAAGGCTTCAAACCGAATGCGCACCTTGGGCCCAGGCGGAAGCTCCGGCAATTTATCACCCCACTCGATCAGCACGGTTGATTGCGGGCCGAATAATTCATCGAGGCCCAGCGATTCAATCTCCCGCCAACCCTCGATTCGGTAAAGGTCTGCATGATAGACCCGTATTCCCTGCCCGGTTGATCCGGAACGATCACCATACTCGTGAACCAAGGTAAAGGATGGACTCGTGACTTCCTCTTCGCGCGCCACGCCCAGGCCGGCGACAATGCCCTTCGTCAAGGTGGTCTTGCCGCTCCCAAGATCGCCCTCTAAAAGGACGGCACACGGCGGTTCTAGAACCTTCGCCAGCTTTTGTCCAAAGGCTATGGTTTCATCGGCAGAATGCGTAGTGACATCGTAGAGCAACTGGCTCACCAAGGTCCCAACCGTTTCATTCATCTGCGGCACAGGCACTACTGTGAACCGAGACGAGCGCTTCCGGAATCGCCTCCAGCAAATCCCCCGCAATCATGGACGTTTCTCCCCTCTTCCGGGCCGCGAGATCACCGGCCAGTCCATGCAGATAAACCGCTGCCGCCACAACCTCTCGAAGCGGGCGTCGCGGATACTGCGCGAGCAGCCCGGCAATCAGACCCGTAAGACAATCGCCGGTGCCGGCTGTGGCCATGCCGGGGTTTCCGGTGGGGTTTACGGAAACCCGCCCATCTCGGGAGGCGACCAACGACCTTGCGCCTTTCAACACCAGGCATACCTGATAGCGCTTGGCGAATTCGCGCGCAACGTCGATTCGCCGCTTCTGAATCTCTACGGTGCTCGAACCTGTAAGGCGCGCCATTTCTCCAGGATGGGGCGTCAGCACCCGAACCCTTCCGGCCGTTTGCATCTCGTCCATTTTCCCGGTAAATGCGTTCAGGCCATCGGCATCGAGCACCACAGGGAGGGCATACCGGTTGACCACCCTCCGCACCAACTCGGCCGTTTCAGGCGAGCTTCCAAGACCCGGGCCTATGGCCAGAATAGACTTGCCATGAACTAATTGATCCAGCCGGCCTTCTTCGAGGCCGCCAAGTGAGAGGGCTCCATTTTCCGTTTCTGGAAGCGGCTCGGTCATTAATTCGATGCCGAGAACCGCGACAAGAGGCAGTGCGCTGCGTGGAGTTGCCACTGTGACCAGGCCGGCGCCCGCGCGCAACGCGGATTTCGCAGCCATGGCCGCAGCTCCCGTCTTGCCTACCGAGCCTGCCAGCACGAGAACGTGCCCGTAGAGACCCTTATGCCCATCCATCGGGCGAGGCGCACCAAGCCATGCCAAATCCTCGCGGCAGACGAGGTCGAGGAAAAGCTCGGGATCGCTTTCCAGAACTTCCGGGGGTGTACCAATTTCATGGACCCGCCATTCGCCAATCTTCTCGCATGCCGGAGGGAAAATGTGAGCGCGTTTTGCGGCCGTGAAGGTGATACAGGCATCGGCGTGAAGATATTCTCCGGCCAGTTCTCCCGTGTCCGCAAAACATCCGGAGGGGAGATCCACCGCTACCCGGAATGCGCCTGGAAACGCGGAATTTACATCGCGCACCACATCGAGAAGAAATCCCTGGAGTGGTTTCGAAAGGCCAGTACCCAGGAGGGCGTCCACGATCAGTGATATACCGGAAAGGCTCGGCTTGACTCGATTCCAGGCGTCAGCATCCGGAATCACCTCGACAACGCCGGAGGGCTCCAGCTTCTTGTAATTTATTGCCGCGTCGCCTTTAAGGCTGTCCGGTCGTCCAAAAAGCAATGTCCTTGGGCTCAATCCTCGTTCTCGAAGCAGACGCCCCACCACGAAGCCATCCCCGCCGTTGTTTCCGCGCCCGCAGAATATCGCTACTTGGTGCTCTTCGAGCGACCGAAAGCGGTTTGCCAGGAATTTCACAACCCCTGCCCCGGCATTTTCCATGAGTGTTAGACTGGGTACGCCATAGCGTTCCGTGGTGAGCCGATCGATTCGCTGCATGTCACTGGCTGTCAATATCTTAATCATGATTTCACGGATCGTCGGCCTTCGAAAGCCTTTCCATTTTCGGTAGTGGGTCAGTTTGACGTGGAGGCGGCTTCATGCCGCCACCTGGTGAGCGAAACTCGCCGCTACAATCTCAAACTGACCCACTGCCCCACTTCCCTGGGTTGACAGGATTGAGTTCCGGTAAAACTCTAATGTTTTTATCGCTAATCTTTGCAACGGCAACTTCCCTGTGCTAGTATCCAATTGAAAATAAGCGAATTGCAGTGCGCCGAGCTACAGCTCGATCTTGAAGCTCAATGTAAGCTGTTGATTTTAAATAACCTGCTTATATGGCCCTTCTCTGTTGGCAAGGAGATTGGGCGGATGAATCTGAATGCTGCCTCCACCACGCTATCGCCTACATCACCCAGGATATCAGCACACGAGCACTCGTCTTCCTGGTTCCGGTGCTATGACCTACCGTTCGGGAAGCGTGGATCCAACCCGCAAGCGCCCTGAAGTTCTTATCCAGATCAGCAGGTTTTTGGATACAATCCGAGTCGAAAAGGGGCTTGCCTCCAATACGATTGAAAGTTATCGCCGCGATCTCATGAAACTTGCCGCATTCACCGAGAATGCTGGCGTTAGTTTAGCAGAAGTCGGGCGAGAGCACCTTCAGGACTTTCTCGGAACTCTCTATGCGCAGAACATGGCCCCACGCTCGGTAGTGCGGCACGTTGTCTCTTTGCGCAATTTTTTCCGGTTCCTGCTAAAGGAAAAGGTCGTAGTGAGTGACGTCACCGCCCAGATGGATTCCCCGCAGGTCGGGCGCAGGTTACCGAGCTTTCTTGCGTTGAAAGAAGTGGACGCACTATTGTGCCAGCCCGATGTTTCCACGCCCGCAGGCCTCCGCGACCGGGCCATGCTGGAACTCCTTTACGCTACCGGGATGCGCGTCTCCGAATTGATCGGCGTGCGGCTGGAAGATCTGGACACCAATCTGGGAATCGTTCGCTGCCTCGGAAAGGGAGGGAAGGAGCGGCTGATTCCTGTGGGCAAGGGCGCTCTGCGCGCGGTTGAAGCGTGGATGCGGAACGGCCGTCAAAAGCTGTTGAAGAAAGGCGCTTCACCGTTTCTTTTTCTGAATCGTCGTGGCGGGCGACTTTCCCGGGTCGGCTTCTGGAAGATTCTCGTACGTTATGGCCGCGCGGCGGCGATCACAGCGCCGCTCACGCCTCACGTTCTGCGACACTCATTCGCCACCCATTTGCTTGAGCGCGGTGCCGACCTGCGGTCTATCCAATTAATGCTAGGGCATAGTGATATTTCGACCACTCAAATTTATACTCACGTGCTCAAAGAGCGTCTGAAAGAAGTCTATGAATTGCACCACCCTCGGGCGTAAGGAACTTTCAGCAACCGGCAGGGCCGCGTCGTCCGGAGCCATCCTACCTGCCGTTGGCTCCGTTTTGAAACGAGGATTCGCCGGCGGGGGCCGATTTCTGAAATCGGATGGAGTGCCTGGGACTCCGCCCATCGAGAACGCCGGCGCTCCATCCCTGCCGAAATATCGAGCTTCGGAACTTCCAAAATCATGAGCGACTACAATTTCCTGATGGAAATCCGGCTTTCGCCGCAGCAACTCCAGGCGCTCAATTACATCAGCCGCGCCTCGGCGGGAGCGGGTTTAAATCTTTACCTGGTTGGCGGAGCCGTCCGCGATCTCACCAGCGGTCGCGGAAACATCCGTAATCTCAACTTTGCCGCGGAGGGCAACGTACAGAAAATCGTCAAGGTGCTCGAAGCCGAGACGTCCGGCAAGGCGGGAAAGCGACCCTCTCCCCCATCGCCTCCCCACGCTCCCCTGCCGCTTGAACGCTGCCAATTCGACGCACGTCGTAACGTGGCATCGCTTGTTTTTGCCGGGGGTATTCAAGCAGAGATCGCCGGCACGCGTCGGGAAATTTATCCGTCGCCGGGAAAGGCACCCGAAATTGCTGCGGCCGGAATTTTTGAAGACCTCCGCCGACGCGATTTTTCCGCCAATGCGATGGCGGTTTCACTCCATCCCAATTCGCGCGGCCTGCTGCTCGACCCGACGAACGGTGCCGCCGACATTGAGAGCAAAGAATTCCGCGCCCTCCATAGCCGCAGCTTCCTGGAAGATCCCTCACGCATCTACCGTCTGTTGCGCTTGTCGCTCCGGCTGGACTTCAAGGTTGAGGCACGCACCCAGGTTTGGCTGGAGAGCGCACTCGAGGCACAGGCGGGAGACCGGATGCGGCCGGATCAACAAGGGCGTGAACTGCGGGCGACACTACAGGAGGCCAACCCCGCGCGGGTGCTTCGGGTGTTCTCCGATCGCAGTCTCCTGCGGGACCTTGATCCGGGCTTCGCTTCCGGGAAAATTCCTTACGAGCGCCTGGAGAAAATCCGTTCCACGGTGCGGTCCATTCCTGACGCGGATACCTTCCTGCTCTATTTTTATGGTTTGACGGAAAAGCTTTCTCCGGCCTACCGGAAACGGCTGGCGGCGAAGGTGATGCCCGACAGTCAATCACGCAGCGTGGCGCTCCGCATGGAAGGCGAAGCACGCAAAGTAGCGAAGGTGCTGGGCGGCGCGAAGGCCAAAACCCCCAGCTTTGTCTATCAACTTCTCGAAAGTAAACCCCAACCCCTTCTTCTTTTTCTGCTTGTGAATTTTCCCCAGATCAAAATTCAGACGCGAGTAAAGAACTTTCTATCCAAGTTTCCTGAAGTCCGTGCCCGGCTGCCTCGCGCGGAGCTTCGTTCTCTGGGCGTCGAGCCTGGCCCACGCTTCGAAAAGAGCATCAAGGAGGTTTTCCTCGAGATGCTCGACGGCAAAATACGGACTCAGCCGCAGGTCATGAAGAGGCTGCGGGACCTGGCTGGAGTCAAAGTTCCTGAGGCAACCGAAACTGCTGCCGAGCTTACAGAGAAGGCTGAGGCACCCAGAACCAAAAAGCGTATGAAGGGTTAGGATTTTAGGTCACAATCAGCTCGTCACAACATGAAGAAAGCCAAGCACAAGGCAAAAGGCAAAAGGCAAACATATAGAAAACAACTCCGGGCGACCTGCTTCCTACTGGTGGGGATGATTTTTGCCCTGGCAGGAATCGTGGTCGCGCAAAACAGCGGGCCTGCGCGCGATGCCTGGCAGCGTCCCGAAGATGTGATGGATGCGCTGAACGTTCGCTTGGGCAGCACGGTCGCGGACGTCGGCTGTGGGGCAGGATATTTTGTTTTCCATCTGGCGGATCGCGTAGGGCCACGAGGCCGGGTTTACGGCGAGGATATTTTGAAGTTCCGACTGGACCAGGTGCAGCACGAAGCAGAGAGGGAGGGACTCAGCCAAATCGAGACCATCCACGGAACTCCCGATAACCCTCGCCTTCCGTCCAGTAGCCTTGACGCCGTCCTCGCCGTCAACACTTACCATGAATGGCACAGCTACCCGGCGATGTTGCAGCACGTTTATGCGTCGCTGAAGCCGGGAGGATTGTTCGGACTCATTGACGCTTCTGCTCAGATGGGGCATCCCCGGTCCTATTACTACGAACATCACCGGATGCCAGAACAGATGGAGCGCGCGGAGGTCACTCGCGCCGGCTTTCGCCTGCTACGCCAGGAACAGGGCTTCACCCGCACCAGCGATGGCAGGAAGTTCTACTTCCTCGTCTTTCAGAAGCCGCAGTAATCGACGGCTCGTGTCCCGCGGGCGGCGCTGGTGCCCTTCCAAAGACGGCTGCGTGGGCATGAAATACCAAGACTCAAATCCGTTAGGCAGCCGCAAATCGGGGAATCCCCTGCCCCACCTCCACCAGAACGCCGCCAGGAGATTCACAAAAGCAAAATCGGACGTTCGACGCGCCGCTCGCTTGTGGTTGAAAGAAACGCCGTTTATGCCGAGCGCCCGCTATCTTCTAACCACGGAATCCCACGTTTACGCTTTTGCGATTGCCGCCAATGCCCTACTCTCCTTTTTCCCTTTTGTCCTCATTCTGCTGGATCTATGCCGGAACTGGTTACACTGGCAGGGCGCTTACCATGCCATTCTTGGATTGGTTAGCGCCAATCTCCCTTCAGGCGCGGACTTCGTCATCAAGGGCCTCACGGGCCTCGCGGGATCCGAGCGCCGCGTCGAAGTGGTCACCATTATTCTGATGTTTTACGCCAGCTCGGGAGTATTTCTCCCGCTCGAAGTCGCTCTGAACCGCATTTGGGAGATCAAGAAGGACCGGAACATTGCCCTCAACCTGTTGACTTCTTTTCTGCTCGCTATCGTTTCAGGCGTGCTCGCTCTCCTTTCTGTCGCCCTCGTGAGCGCGCTCGTTGGGGCGGCCACATTCCTGCTCGGCTGGCTACCGTGGCACGAGGTTGTCACGGTGTTTATCCGCATCATTATGGAAGTCGTTTGCATTCCGCTGATGATCGCCATTTATTACATCATTTATTATTACTTGCCGAACGGTAAAGTTCCCTCGCGCCGCGTCCTTCCGGCCTCAATCATGGCCGGGATCGTCACCGAGGTGGTGAAATTGATTTACTTTCTCACCCTGCCGTTGTTTCACTTTCGTGAGAATTACGGCCCTTTTGCCGTTCCTGTTACGCTGTTGTTCTGGGCTTATGTGGGCTCGGTCGTGATGCTGTGGGGAGCCCATCTCTCGGCGCAGGTGCGACCACTGCCGGCCGGATGAAAGGAACAGCTATGTACCAACCCATCGAAAATTACGGAATGATCGGCAACATGCATACGGCGGCCCTGGTGAGCATGGAAGGATCGATAGACTGGTTCTGCTTCCCACGGTTTGATTCGCCGAGCGTGTTTGCGGCGATTCTGGATGACAAAAAAGGGGGCCGGTTCCAAATCGCGCCGGCTTCCGACTCGTTTGCCTGTCGACAGCATTACTACCCGGCCACCAACGTACTTGTGACGCGCTTTCTTGCTACCCATGAGGCTGGGGAAGTGGTCGACTTTATGCCCATGACCTCGCTTGCGAAGCAGCCGCTCGAGGAAGCCCGCCCTTTAATTCGCATTGTCCGCTCGACGCGCGGAAGTATGCGATTTCGTGCTCATTGCGAGCCCGCATTCAATTACGCCCGCAACAAGCATGAATTGGAGATGGTGCCCGGGGGGGCCGCCTTTCGCGGGCCGGGACTGACCCTTGCGCTGCTGACGAGGGTCCCGCTCAAAGCGGAAGGCACCGCCATCACTGCTGAATTTGTGCTTCGTCCGGGCGAGTCCGCCGCATTCCTGCTTCGTGGTATCGCTGCGGATACACCCCTGCCGAAGGCGCCCACTCCACATCGTGCGCTATCCCTGATGGAGGAAACGATCGACTACTGGAGGCAGTGGATTCAAAAATGCGATTATCGAGGGCGCTGGCGGGAGCTGGTTCATCGTTCCGCTCTGGTTCTGGAGCTTCTGGCCTACGAACCTACCGGAGCTATCGTCGCAGCGCCGACCACAAGCTTGCCGGAGAGCATCGGAGGCGAACGGAACTGGGATTACCGCTGTAGCTGGATCCGTGACTCCGCCTTTACCGTGTATGCCCTGCTGCGCGTGGGCCTGACGGACGAAGCCACACGGTTTATGAACTGGATTGCGGCGCGCTCGCGCGAGCTGGGGCCTGAAGGAACGCTTCAGACCGTTTACGGCATCGATGGCCGACGTGAACTCAAGGAAGAGGTGCTGGACCACCTTGAAGGCTACAAGGCGTCGCGGCCCGTGCGGATCGGCAATGCTGCCGCCGAACAGCTCCAGATGGACATTTACGGCGAGCTTATGGACTCCGCTTATATTTATAACAAGTATGTACATCCGATTTCCTACGACATGTGGCAGGATCTTACCCGCATGGTCGATTGGGTTGCCAGCCACTATCAAGAGCCGGATAGGGGCATCTGGGAAGTTCGCGGCGGGGCACAGCACTTTACCTACTCCAAGCTGATGTGCTGGGTCGCGCTGGACCGGGGCATCCGGCTGGCCTTTAAGCGCTCGTTTCCCGCGGATCGTAGCCGCTGGCTCGCTACCCGTGACGCCCTCTATGAAGAGATATGGAGCAAAGCATGGAGCGAGAAACGCCAGGTGTTTACACAGGCCTATGGGAGCGACGCCTTGGACGCTGCCGTGCTCATGATGCCGATGGTGTTTTTCGCGTCGCCCAGCGATCCGCGCATTTCGAAAACTTTGGATGCTATTGGGCGCTGGCCGGAGCGGGGCGGCTTGCTCTCCGACGGGGCCATTATGCGCTATAACATCGCCGAATCGAAAGACGGCCTCAAAGGTCAAGAGGGAACATTCAACATGTGCAGCTTTTGGTATGTGGAGGCGCTGACGCGCGCCGGGAGGACAGACCCGCAGCGACTCGAGCAGGCACGATTTCTCTTTGAACGAGCGATCCACCGGGCAAACCACTTGGGACTTTTTTCAGAAGAATCCGGACTCGCCGGCGAAGCGCTTGGAAATTTCCCGCAGGCGTTCACTCACCTGGGACTGATCAGCGCCGCGTTTAATCTCGACCGGGCGCTCGGCTGAGCGCGGCAGGGTTGAGTTCAAGCGGCGGCATTGCTTGAGGAGCGTTGTGGTGAGCGAGCGCCAGCCCTTAGCCGGCGAAATGCCGGCGTGGGTCGGAAGGCGCCGCACGGCTCTTATTTCCCATGGGCCAATGTATTCGCGCTGGGCATCGTGGAAACGTTCCAGCCGCCCCCCAAATACTCGACGAGCAGCACGCTCGCGGTTATGCGGCGGGTCTGAATGTTAACAGCTTGCACCTGATCTTGAAAGAGGGTTACCTGGGCAGTGACCACATTCAGGAAATCCACAATTCCTGACTTATATTGGAAAGTCTCGATGTTCAGCGAATTTTGGGCTGACTTGATGGCCCGGTCCTCGGCCGCCGCTTCGTTTTCGAGAACGCGCAGGGCCGCCAGATTGTCTTCCACCTGCTGAAAAGCCGTTAACACTGTCTGGCGGTAGTTGGCCACGGAGGCGTTATAGGCAGCCTGCTCTTCCCGCTCCGCCCAGTGGCGCTTACCGAAATCCACCAGGGTCTCCGCAAGTTGGGGACCCGCAGACCAGATGCCGCTGGGGAGGCTGAACAGCTTCGTGAAGCTACCGGTCTCGAAGCCTCCTGCGGCGCTGAGCGTCAGGGACGGGTAATAAGCTGCCTGAGCGATGCCAATTTGTTCGTTGCTTGCTGCCATCTGGCGTTCGGCGGCGGCGATGTCCGGGCGGCGCTCGAGGAGTTCCGAGGGTAGCCCAATGGGAACGGGCGGGGGCGTCGTGGTGATCGCCCCGTGCGGGATTGAAAGCTCCGCCGGCGGCTTGCCGGTGAGAACGGCGATCGCGTGTTCATATTGCGCGCGCGCAACACCATAGTCGACCAACTGAGCCCGGGCGGTATCCAGTTGGGTTTGCGCCAGGGCAATGTCTGCGCCCGAGGCGACGCCGGCGTGGTATCGTTCCTGGGTCAATCGGAGATAGTCCTGGTACAGGTTCACGGTGCTGTTGAGTAAATCGACGTCACCGTCCGTGCCTCGCAGTTCGTAATAATCTTCCGCGAGATCTCCCTGATAGATGAGCCGCGCGTTTTCCAACTGGGCAAAGCTCGCCTGCGCTATCTCTTCCGTTCCTCTGACGGTGCGCCGTATGCTGCCCCAGAGATCTGCCTGGTAAGAGACGTCAACGGGCAACTCATAGACGGCTCGGGTACCTGAGGTCAGGTTGCCGGCTGAGAAGTTGAAGAGGGTCCCTGAGCTCCGAGATTTCGTGAACAAGGGACTGGTCGTGACGGTCGGGAACAAGGCTGAGCGCGCGATGCGCACCGCGTCCCGGGCTTCCTGAAATTGCGCTTCTGCCAGCAAGACGTTCTGGTTCGAGATACTCACCTGATCCTCAAGCTGGGTCAACTCCGGATCTTTATAGATTTGCCACCATTGGCCGCGGGTTGCGCCTTCATTGGGCTGGGCCGGTTTCCAGGTTGTGCCTTGCCAGCTTTCGGGCGGCGCCTCCTTGTAAGCCGGTGGAACGGGCGCGGGCGGCCGCTGGTACTTGGGACCGACCATGCACGAGCTGAAGTAGAGTGTGAGGCCGGCGAGAGGGATAAGAAAGCACGCCCGGACGGTTCGGGATCTTAGATTTCGGATTGGGGTTTCTGGCTGGTCCATAAATCAATAATCAAGCCGCTCCGCTTCTCCATGTCTTCTCGCGTGCGCCCGATCCCACCAATGCTGCAGGCGGTCAAAGTAAAGATAGATCACCGGAGTGCTGAAGAGAGTGAGGCACTGGCTCACGATAAGGCCGCCAATGATGGCGATACCCAGCGGGCGGCGCAATTCCGAGCCCATGCCAGTGCCTACGGCAAGAGGCACCGCTCCCAGAATGGCAGCCATCGTGGTCATAACGATGGGACGAAAGCGCAATAAGCACGCCTCGTATATGGCGTCACGGGAATTTTTGCCCTCATTGCGCTCAGCAGCAATTGCGAAATCAACCATCAGGATGCCATTCTTCTTCACCAGGCCGATCAGCAAAATGATTCCGATGACGGCAATGACGGTCAGGTCTGTATGAGTAGCCATCATCGCGAGGATCGCGCCCGCGCCCGCCGCAGGCAGAGTGGAGAGGATGGTCGCCGGGTGAACGTAACTTTCGTAAAGAATCCCGAGCACCAGATAAACCGTCACCAGCGCTGCCAGGATCAGAAGCGGCTCCGTGCTGAGCGACTGCTGGTAAGCTTGCGCGTTTCCGGCAAACCCCGTGAGGATAGAGGTTGGAAGCTGGACCTTCTCCGCCGCCGCGTTGATGGCGTTCACAGCATCACCGAGCGCCACCCCCGGCCGTAAATTAAACGAGATAGTTACAGACGGAAACAGGCCAGCATGGTTGACGTCCAGGGGAGCATTCTCCGGCGCAACGTGCGCGATGGCGCTTAATGGCACTTCCTGCCCGGACGGCGAGTTTAGGTAGATATCGCGCAATGTCTGCGGATTCTGCCAATACTGCGGCGCGACTTCCATGACCACGTGGTACTGGTTGATCGGTGAGTACAGTGTGGCCACCTCGCGCTGACCGAAGGCATCATAGAGGGTATTGTCAACGAGCTGCGAGCTGATGCCAAAGCGGGCCGCCGTCGGGCGGTCAACATCAACGTAGCTCTCGAGGCCGCGGTTCTGCTCGTCGCTGTTCGCGTCCACGATCAAGTGGATGTTCTTCAATTCTTGGAGCATGATGGGCGCATAATGATCGAGCTGTTTCAGATTTTCGCTCACCAGGTTGTACTGATATTGCGCGGCGGTCGAATGGCCGCCGATACGCACATTCTGTTCGGGCTGCAGATAAAGCCTAGCTCCCGGCACGCGGGCGAGCTTAGGACGAAGCTTCATGACGACCTGCATGGAGGTCAATTTTCTCGGGGGAATCGGTTTCAACTGTATGAACATCTTCGCCGTGTTGAGCGTAGCGCCGTGGCCGCCGCTGCCGGTGAAGCCTATGGCGTTGACCACGTTCGGATCGGCGAGCACAATTTTTTGCATCTGTTGGAGAATTCTGTTCATCGACTGAAAGGACGTATCCTGGTCAGCCTCAATCAGGCCCATCACGCGCCCGTTATCCTGCTCCGGGAAAAAACCCTTCGGGATATGGATGTAGAGGAAGATGGTGAGCGCGACCACGATCAACCAGACGGCTAGCATAATCGCCGGCATCTTGAGGATGGCGGAGAGAGCTTTCCCATACGCATTTACGATGCCGTTGAAGGCACGTTCGCTGGCTTGGTAGAGCCGCCCATGGGCTTCGTGCTGTCTCAGCATGTGGGCGCACATCATGGGCGTCGCGGTGAGAGACACCACCATGGAAATCAGAATGGCGGCCGAAAGTGTGACGGCAAATTCATGGAAGAGGCGGCCCACGATCCCGCCCATCAGCAACAAGGGAATAAAGACGGCAACTAACGAGATGCTAATGGTAAAAACCGTCGAGCCAATCTCGCTGGCGCCTTTGAGAGCGGCATGAAACGGATCCAAGCCTTGCTCGAGGTAGCGCGAGATGTTCTCGATGACGACGATAGCATCATCAACGACGAAGCCGGTGCAGATCGTGAGCGCCATCAACGATATGTTGTCGAGGCTGTAGCCGAATAAATACATGACGCCAAACGTCGAAATGATCGACACCGGCACCGCAATCCCAGGGATGAAGGTGGTTCGGGCACTTTTGAGGAACAAAAAGACGACGAGCACAACCAGAATGACGGCAATAATCACGGTGACTTCGGTGACGTCGACCGAGACGCGAATCGTGCTGCTTTGGTCCATCATCACTTCCGTGTTAATGGCCCGCGGGATGGCGGCACTGAGATACGGAAGGGCGGCGCGGACGCGGTCCACCGTGGCAATAATGTTCGCGCCCGGCTGCCGCCAGATCATCACGATGACGGACGGCATGCCGTTGAAATAGCCGGCGTTGCGGACGTCCTCAACCGAGTCAAGTGCCTCACCCACATCAGAAATACGAACTGCGGATCCGTTACGATAAGCCACAATCAAAGGCTTATAATCGATTGCATTGAAGATCTGGTCGTTGGCGCCGATCTGCCACTGGCGCGCGCCGTTCGAAAAATATCCTTTGGGCGTGTCGATCGTGGCGCTCATCAGCGTCTTTCGTACCTGCTCCAGGCCAATGCCATATTTGTTGAGCTGCGTCGGATTCAGCTCGATACGCACGGCGCGCAGGGCCCCGCCTCCCACGACTACCTGGCCCACGCCATTGATCTGAGAAAGCTTTTGCATCACGATGGAGTCGGCGGCGTTATAAACTTGCCCTTTCGTCAGCACCTTAGAAGTCATCGCAAGAATGAGAATCGGCGAGTCCGCCGGATTCACCTTCCGGTAAAAAGGTTCCATGGGGAGATTGGCCGGCATATAGCTGCGAGCCGCTTCGATGGCTGCTTGCACGTCCCGCGCCGCGTCGTTGATATTGCGGGTGAGCCCGAATTGCAGCGTGACGTTGCTATTCCCGAGGCTGCTGGTCGAAGTCATTTCCGTGACGTCGGCAATGTGAGCGAACTGGCGCTCGAGCGGCGTCGCCACTGAAGATGCCATCGTTTCGGGGCTCGCTCCGGGCAGAGAAGCGGAAACAGAGATGGTGGGGAAATCCACGTTGGGCAGCGGGGCTACGGGCAGAAGGAAGTAGCACACCGCGCCCGCCAGCGCGATGGCGATGGTTAAGAGCGTGGTCGCGACCGGCTTGCGAATAAAAGGCTCAGAAATGTTCATGCCTTATTCCGCCCCAGCCGGCTCGGCGCCTGGAGGAAGGTCATGACCCGGCCTGACCCGCCGCCCCAGTCGGTCGAGCCAGATATAGATGACCGGGGTGGTGTAAAGGGTGAGCAACTGGCTCAGGAGCAGCCCGCCCACGATCGTGATTCCCAGCGGGCGGCGCAATTCCGATCCCATGCCGCTTCCGACGGCCAAGGGCACGCCGCCCAGGATCGCCGCTAAGGTCGTCATCATAATTGGCCGAAAACGCAGAAGACAAGCCTGATAGATGGCATTGACTGGCGTCATACCTTCTTTCCGCTCGGCCTCGAGGGCAAAGTCGATCATCAAGATAGCGTTTTTCTCTACAATGCCGATGAGCAGAACAAGGCCAATGAGCGCGATGATGCTGAAATCCGTATGGAGGAGCATAAGAGCCAGCAACGCGCCCACCCCTGCCGAAGGCAGCGTGGACAGGATCGTCAGAGGATGAATGTAGCTTTCATACAGGACGCCAAGAACGATGTAGACCGCGATGATCGCCGCGAGCACCAGCAGTGGCTCGTTCTTTAACGAGCTTTCGAAAGTCGCCGCAGTACCCTGGAACGCTCCCTGAATCGCTGCCGGCATGTGAAGCTGCTGCTTGACGCGATCGATTGCGTCCATCGCATCTCCCAAAGAAGCATTCTTGGCCAAATTGAAGGAAAGCGTCACCACTGGAAACTGGCCCTGCTGGTTGATGGTGAGAGGCGCCGTCGTCTCAACCACATGGGTAAATGCGGAGAGCGGGACTTCGTTGCTCCGGTAAGGCGTACTGGATGGGATAGCTTGCCCGCCGAAGGGAACATTGGAGGCAATAGTACTCAGGGAGAGGGAAGCTGATGTCGATGCCAGAGTCGCCGCATTCGCGGTGGCCGAACTGGTGGGCCCGTACAAAGGCTGTCCGGCTGACCCGCCGGCCACGAGGCCCGTCGCCGTGCTCGAAGAGCCCATGCCCGTTCGGATAAAAAGGTCGCTCAAATCCTGCGGGCTTTTGAAAAATGATGGCTTGACTTCTAGAATGACGTGGTATTGATTCAACTGCGTGTACATGGTAGAAACTTCGCGCTGACCGTAAGCGTCGTACAGCGTTTCGTCAATGGTCGATGGTGAAATGCCCAGGCGGTAGGCGGTGCTGCGGTTGTAGACCAGTTTTGCCTCCAGCCCACCATTCTCCTGATCGCTTGCGACGTCGCGAAGCTCGGGAACCTTTTCGAGGGCGGCAAGCATTCTGGGCGCAAAGTTGTTGAGCTGGTCCTGGTTTGGGTCTTCGAGCGTATATTGGTACTGCGTCCGGCTTACGCGGTCAGCCAAAGTAATGTCCTGGACAGGCTGCATGTAGAGCTTAATCCCGGGCACTTTCGCCAAAGCCGGTTGCAATCGCCGAATCACGGCGCTCGCGCTGAGGTTGCGTTTGTTGAGCGGCTTCAAGTTAATCTGAATACGCCCACTGTTCAGGGTGGTATTGGTTCCGTCGACTCCAATAAACGACGACAAGCTCTCGACCGACGGGTCCTTCATGATGACTTTGTCCAATGCTTGCGTTTGACTAGCCATCTTGTCGAAGGAGACGGTTTGGGCCGCTTGGGATATGCCTTGAATCACGCCGGTATCCTGAATGGGGAAAAACCCTTTCGGAATGTAAATATAAAGCAACACCGTGAGCACAAAAGTTGCAAGAGCTACAAGAAGTGTTTCCACCTCATGTCGCAGCACCACCTGCAGCGTCCGGTCATAAAAAGCAAGGATCGAATTCCAGGCGCGCTCCGAAGCGCGATAGAAGCCACTCTGCTCCTCGAGAGACCGGTGCTTCAGCAGCTTGGAGCACAACATCGGAGTGAGCGCAAGTGTAACCACCGCCGAGATCAGGATGGTTGCCGCCAGCGTAATGGCAAACTCACGGAAAAGGCGGCCGACTATACTGCCCATGAATAGGAGAGGAATGAGCACCGCAATGAGCGAGAAGGTGAGCGAAATAATCGTGAAAGCGATCTGCCTGGAGCCCGCGAGTGCAGCTTCGAGCGGAGAGCTCCCCTCTTCGAGGTAACGGACGATGTTTTCAATCATTACTACCGCGTCATCCACCACGAAGCCCGTCGAGATCGTAAGCGCCATTAAAGACAAATTATCGAGGCTGAAACCCAGCAGGTACATGGCGCCAAACGTGCCGATGATGGTCAACGGAACCGTGATGGCGGGGATCACGGTGGCGGCGAGGCTGCGCAGAAACAGGAACATCACCATCACTACGAGCGCCACCGTCAACATCAATTCGAACTGGACGTCCTTGACGGAAGCGCGGATCGTGGCCGTGCGGTCCGTCAGAATATCGACGTTAATGGCGCGAGGGAGGGTCTGAGTAAGCTGAGGCAGAACGCTCTTAATGCGGTTAACGACAGAAATGATGTTCGCGCCGGGCTGCCGCTGAATGTTCATGATGACCGCCGGCGTGGTGTTCATCCAGGCGGCCTCATTCCTGTTCTCAACCCCTTCGGCGACTGTCGCCACATTGGACAAGGTGACCGGGGCATCGTTTCGATACGCGATGATCAAGGGTTTGTACTGGTCCGCCGAAAGCAATTGGTCGTTTGAGCCGATCTGGTAATCCTGGTAGGTACCGTCAAAATTGCCTTTGGCTTCATTGACGTTAGCATCCAGGATCGCGCTCCGAACGTCTTCGAGATTCAAACTGTAGGCTTCGAGCTGCGTAGGGTTCACGTCGATGACGACGGCGGGCTTTTCGCCGCCGCTTATGCTCACCAAGCCGACGCCAGGCAACTGCGAGATTTTGGGCAGTAAGCGGTTGTCGGCGAGATCTTCGACTTGGGAAAGCGGAAGCGCGTTCGAAGTAAGCGCCAGCGTCAAGATGGGCGTATCGGCCGGATTGATCTTGGCGTAGAGCGGGGGTGTGGGCAGGTCCGGCGGAAGGAATGTGTTGGAAGCTGTGAGCGCCTCCTGCACGTCCTGTTCGCCAACGTTGATATTCACGCCAAGGTCGAATTGCAAAGTGATGAGCGAGAGGCCGTCGGAGCTGGTAGAAGTCATCTGCTGCAGCCCGGGCACTTCGCCAAGCTGCCGCTCGAGGGGGGCTGTGACGTAGGTGGCCATCACGTCAGGGCTGGCTCCGGGATAGAACGTAGTTACCTGCATGGTCGGAAAATCGACCTCGGGCAACGCCGAGACAGGCAACAATTTGTAGGCCATCGCGCCCGCCAGCAGGATGCCTGCCATCACGAGGGATGTAGCGATAGGCCGGAGAATGAAGATGCGGGATGGATTCATTGGGCGGTTGACCCTGGAGGAACGGTTGCGAGGTGAACGTGAACCTTGCTGCCTTGTTGAAGTTCGTCAACACCCGTTATGATCACTTCCTGGCCCGGCGTCACTCCGGAGAGGACCTGAGTAGTGCTCCCTTCAGTCGTCCCTACTTTCACCGTCTGCATGGCCGCCGTCGAATTGGGCTGAACCAGGAAAACGTAAGTGCCCTGAGCACCTCGCTGCACGGCGGCCGCTGGTATCAGCGTGGTGCCGCGCTTCTCCTCTACGAGCAGACGCGCATTCACGAATTCATTCGGGAACAAGTCGCCCTCCGGGTTGCTGAAACGGGCTCGCAGCTTGATGGTGCCGGTGGTCGGATCAATTTCGTTATCGATGGTTTCGAGGTATCCGGTAGCAATCTTCGTCGTATTGGTACGGTCGTACGCATACACCGGGAGCCGCTCCCCGGCGTGCCATCTTTTAAATACCTCTGGGAGCTGGTCCTCGGAAATAGGGAAGATCACGGTGATCGGCTGAATCTGCGTGATCACTACAAGAGCAGTTGAGCCCGCCTGAACATAGTTGCCGGGATCTACAAGGCGCAAACCAACGCGGCCGGTGATGGGAGCCGTGATGTGGCAGTAGGTGAGATTCAGCCTGGCCGCATCGATGGCCCCCTGGTCTGTTTTCAGGATCGCAGCATCGGACTTCACCGTGGCCTGCTGGGTGGCGAGAGTCTGCTCGGGCTCCGCGTTAAGAGGGACCAAGGTTTGATAACGTTTGAGATCGACAATCGCATTGTTGTATGTCGCAGTGTCCCTAGCCAGCATAGCCTGGGCATTCTCGAGCGCCACTTGATAAGGGCGCGGGTCAATCAGCGCCAGTAAATCACCCTTGTGGACGAGCTGCCCCTGCTTGTAGAGAACCTCCGTCAAGTAGCCGGCAATCTGCGAGGCGACGTTAACCGTATAAAGCGGAGTGACCGAGCCCAGCCCTGTGACGTAGACGCCTATGTTGCCCTTCCAAGATTTTGCTGCGACCACCGGGACCGCCCCTGCGCCCCTCATCCTGGCACTCGCGGCTGGCGGCGCAGTGGCCGTTGTGGGTTGAACTCTCTTTCTGGGCCAGACGTAATAGAGGATCACAGCCAAGAGGACAAGACCAGGTAGCCACGCCCACCGCCAGCGTCGCCTTCTGCCACGTACCCTACCGGTGCCCACCTCCTGATCTTTTACAGGCGGCCGATATTCATGCTGTTCTGCCATAGTCGCAGCCCTAATCCTTGAGGTTCACCCCGACTCCCCAAATACACCTTCATTTAATCGAGGACGCGGAAACACGGCCGGTGGTTTCAAAAATCGTTAAAGTGATGGCGAGGCTGGCAAGTGCTGGAGAGGCGGGAGCACGCCATGACAGCCTCAGCCTAAGTCATCCAATAATATCATCAAGCGCTATCCATAGGCTGCACCTACGGCTACGCACCCCGGCCCCTTGTGGGGCCATATTCACTTCCCAAGTTCTCAACTTTTTATGAAGGCGAATGCGACAAGTGAGACTGAGCCTCGCCTGCGAAGGAGGGAGAAGGCCGGACGTAGAAAGTCCGGCCTTCACGGTTTGCGTGCCTTGCTACGAAGCTCGCTCAACTCTTGAGATGTGGATGGTTCGGCCAGACTGGTCCACCGTGCAGACAACCTTTATCGTCTTTCCCTTGTAGCGCTTCACTTTGCTCGGATTCGAGATCCTGAAGAAAGTGTTGCTGTCAGCGTCGTGGAACAGGTAGTGATGCCCGCGCTGTAAGACCTTTCCCGTGAGGAGAAGCCGCTGCTGGCTTTGCTGTTGCTGGGCCTGCTCCTGCTGCTCCATTTGCTGCTGCTGCCGCTGCTCTCGCTGCGGCTGTTGCTCCGGAGCCTGCTGCTGAGGGACCATGCCCGGTGTACCGGGCTGTTGTTGCGCCTGGGACGCTAGCGGAGTGGGGCCGCTCGCAGCGAAGGCGGGCGCAACGCTCATCGGGACAATCCACGCCACCATACCGAACGCGAGACCTAGAACCAGAATTCGAAATTTCCGCATCGTGATACCTCCCGAAAGTGGATTACCCCCCTCGGGCGGAGGCTGTTTCAGTTTAGTAAACATGTCTCCTGCTCTCCTCTGTTTTGCAAGTGGCGTTCCAGGTCCGTTGGAGCGCCGGCGACGCATAAAGCAACTCCTTGCGCCTCAGGCCGCTGAGCGTCGGGGTTCATGGGGAGCTTTTGTCAGCCTGGACCGGTGAGAGGGTGCAATCCTCTCCATGCGCATGTAAATTTTTCGCGCGGATTATATCTCGTCTCTTTTGGGGCTGGTGCTTAGTTGGGGAAGGTCGCGCCATTATTCAGTCGTGCATCAGTTCGTCATTTCGCTTTGGGACGCTCGGAAACTGTTTAAGACGACCCATCATCCGCCCTCCTCCGGCGGGCACCTTCTCCCCCAGGG
>JBOGJS010000285.1:0-4543 GCA_050745365.1 Terriglobia bacterium | reverse complement strand
TGATCGAACAGGTGTCGCTGCGGCGGATTTCTCGCGCATCCGCAACGCAGACTTGGGGCGGTTCACGGTCGATCGTCTGATGTCGATCATCAATCGGTTGGGATCACGAGTCGAGGTGAAAATCCGCGTGCGGCCCATCGAACGAGCCGCGCAACGAGGCGACGGCATGAGGGCAGCGAAGCTTACGCACGATGTAGTGTCGCGCGTCAGCTTGGGAAGGACGAGAAGGACGAGGTAAAGCTTAATGCGGCATGACTAACGAGACCTTCAAAGATATCGAAAAACTCGAATCCGACCTCTGGGAAGCTGCGGACAGCCTCCGCGCCAACTCGAAGCTGACCTCGAACGACTACTTCATGCCGGTCTTGGGCATTATCTTCCTGCGGCACGCGGCGAACCGATTCGAAGCCGCCGAGCGGCAAATCGAGGCCGACCAGGCGAGCGGCAAGATGCCAAAGCGGAGGGTGCGTCCCGAGGACTACGTCGCGCGGCGATCACTCTACCTGCCGGAAGAATCGCGCTATGACTGGATCATGCAACAGGCGGCGCTGGGCGTTTCGGACTTGCCCAGCGTCGTGAGCGATGCGATGAGCACGATCGAGGCTGAGTTTGAGCCATTGAATGGGGTGCTTCCCAAAGACTACGGCATTTTCGAACGCAAGGTTCTCGAAGACCTGATGAGTCTCTTCAATAGCGAGCAGATCAGGCAGGCTACAGGGGACGTGTTTGGATGCATTTACGAATATTTCCTGGCCAAGTTCTCCATTCAGAAGGCGCACGATAATGGCGAATTCTTTACGCCGTCTTCACTGGTGCAGATGATTGTGAACGTGATTGAGCCTGACCACGGCACGGTGTTTGACCCGGCCTGCGGCTCCGGCGGTATGTTTGTCCAATCCAGTCACTTCATCGAGCGCGAAGGCGGCGACACGGCGAAGAAGGTCGTTTACGACTTCTCACCCGAGCAGATGCAGAACCTGGCGGCGATTGTGTGGCTCTACCGAGGGCAGCGGCAACGTTTTCTGGGGCTGCTGAAGCACTACTTGGGTCAGATCTGTACAGAGCTTCAAAAAATCCCGTCCGCGCTCGGCAGCTTCGAAATGACGCTTGCCGGCCTTCGAGGGCGGTTTGATGGGCTCGCCGACGCGGTGGCAGAACATATCAGGCTCGATCCCGAGAAGAAGCACGGGCTCGCCGACGCCGTAGCCGAACTGCGCGAGGCGGCAGCGCTCTACGAGGCCGACGCCAAGAAGGTTCTCGCCAGCCTTAATTGCTTCGATCAAAAATACTGCAACTCTCTGCCGGAGGAGAACGAGGCGCAGCACAAGGCGCGGAAAGAGTTTGACCCCATTGCGGAGGCGATTCGTGGTCTCGTCAAACAAGTGGACTTGCTCTACAAGCTCGCGGCGCGCCTGGCGGATCAGGGCACTGAACTTGCGGCGGAAGAGGCAATCTCGTCCATTTACGACCGGCGCGCAGCGGGCCGGATGGCGAAGCGGCTCGACGAAGAGCGCAAGGCCGCCGTGGAGCAACTGCACCAGGCCGTTTACTTCTACCGCCAGGTCGTTTGGCTGCAGGAGCGTTTCCCGGAGGCTGAGCTTCAGGCTGTACCGGGCGTCGTGAAGCTGGTGGACGGGACGGACATTGAGGCCGCGGACTGGAGCCTGACACCCGGCCGGTACGTTGGCGTCCCGCCACCCGAGGAGGACGAAGACTTCGATTTTGAGCAGGCGCTGCGCGATATTCACACGGAGCTGGCCGACCTTAACAAAGAAGCGGTGGAACTGGCGGCGAAAATTCAGGAGAACTCCGGGGAGATGGGTGCGTAATGGCGGAGCGTGTCAGCGGTCATTGGAGAAAGGCGCAGCTTCAAGATCTTGTCTTTCTTCAACGAGGCTTCGACATTACACAAGCTCAGCAGACACCAGGCCCATACCCCGTGTTTTCCTCATCCGGCGTTACAAGCTATCACAATGAGTGGAAGGCCCGGGGGCCGGGAGTCATTATCGGACGGAAGGGCACGGTGAGTTCTGTACACTATTCCGAGGGGGACTACTGGCCGCACGATACGACGCTTTGGAGTAAAGACCTTCGAGGTAACAACCCACGATTCATTTATTACTATCTCCATACGATTGATTTCAAACCCTTCGATGTTGGTAACTCAAATCCTACACTCAATCGAAATCACATCCACGGCCTTCCTTCCGTTATCCCGCCGCTGGACGTCCAGGGTCGCATCGCTATCGTTCTGTCAGCCTACGACGAACTGATCGAGAACAACCGAAGACGGATAGTGCTCTTGGAGGAGGCGGCGCGGCAACTCTACCGTGAGTGGTTCATCCGCCTTCGCTTCCCCGGCCACGAGCATGCCCGCATCATCAACGGCGTACCGGAGGGGTGGGCGCGGAAACGCTAGTCAGATGTGGCAGAACTGAACCGAGATTCCCTCCCAGGTATTCATGACGGGGAGATAGAGTACATCGACATTTCATCGGTCACCCCAGGGTCCATTAACGAAACGATCCGCTCTGACTTCGGGGATGCGCCGAGCCGCGCCCGCCGGATCGTGCAATACGGAGACATAATCTGGTCGTGTGTTCGTCCCAACCGCAAGTCGTATGCTGTCATCTGGCAGCCACCAACGAATCTTGTAGCCTCAACCGGGTTCGCAGTCATAACACCTGTGACCGTGCCTACGGCATTTCTTGTTCAGGCAACGACAACAGTGGTCTTTGTTGGATACTTGGAAAATCATGCACGGGGTGCCGCATACCCGGCGGTCTTAGCGGCTGATTTCGGGCGAGCCGAGATTATCGTTCCACGAAACGTGCTGCTACAGGCATTCAATCAACAGGCAGAACCACTTCTCTGGCAGTCCCACAACCTTCGGTTGCAGAACCTGCGGCTCCGTGCGGCTCGCGACCTGCTGCTGCCGCGGCTGATGAGGGGCGAGATTGCTGTCTGATCGCAACTTCCGAGCGAGCTTAGGAATTGAGACTAAAAAGATGATCAGGTAAGGCTTTCGATCTCCAGCGCGTCGATATTCTCGAAGTGGCGGCGGTTATTGGTCAGAAGGGTGAGTCGATGTTGGCGGGCCGTCACGCCGATCATGAGATCGAAATCGGCGACACGCTTTCCTTCGGCGCGTAATCGGCCGCGCTCTTTGCCGAACAGGCGGGCGGTGTCTTCATCAACGCCGCTCAAAGTCACGTCCTTCAGGAATTGAAGGAGTGCCTTCTCGTTCCCTGAAGCGTTATTTGAGTAGTAGATTCCTTCGTAGACTTCGGCCAGCGAGATAGCGGAAAGCCCGAGGCCGCTGGCCACCAGTTCCTCGAGACGTCGTCGGGTTCGGTCCTCTCCGTTCAGATGGTTTATGGCCCAATCTGTATCAACCAGGTAGGTTGCCTTCATAGCTTCGGCTCCGGGCGGTTTGAGATGAGGCGATCTTCATAAATGTCATGGATCAGCTTCTCAGCATCAATCGTGCCCTTCCAGCTTCCGAAGGAGCGCCGCAATCCCTCACCACTTCGACGCGCTGGGACTGCGGTAACTGTCACGAGCACTTCTTCCCCTTCGGGCAGGTCCGTTTTTTCCAGTGGTTCCAAAAGACCTCCTTTCACGCGAGCGCGTATCGTTTCTCCCATGGCATTCCTCCTTTGCTCTACCCAGTAGCGTAACATGTAAATGTGATTACTGACCTTAACAGCGAAGACCGGCTAGGCCAAAAGACCTTTGCTGAGCACCTTGAAAAGGTACTCGGCTGGGATAGCGTCTACGCATACGACACCGAGACGTTTGGTCCGCAGGGAACGCTTGGACGAGCGTCTGAGCGCGATGTGGTTCTGGTGCGGGACCTGCGAGCGGCGGTCAAGCGCCTAAACCTCGACCTCCCCGAATCAGCACTTGAGCAGGCCATCGAGAAGCTCACCCGAATCGACTTCGCCCGGTCGCTGCTTCAGCACAACCGCGAATTTTATGGCTTCATCCGGGACGGCGTTCCAGTGGAGTGGCGGGATGCCGCGGGCCGGACGCGGCACGCGCGGGCACGAGTTATCGATTTCCGCAACTTCAATAACAACCGTTTTCTGGCTGTCCGCGAATTGAAGATCCAGGGTATTCGCGTTCCGCACTATAACCGGCGGGCGGACCTGGTGTGCTTCGTCAATGGTTTGCCACTGGTCTTTATCGAGCTGAAGGCAGTATACCGGAACCTTCGCGCCGGTTTCGACGACAACCTCACGGACTATATGGGCGAGCACAGCATCGCCCATGCTTTTAATCACAATGCTTTCCTGATCGTCAGCAACGGCGACCGGGCGCGCTACGGCTCGATCACGACCGACTGGGATCACTTTGTCGAATGGAAACGTAACGCCGAGACCGATAAGGGCCGCGTCGACGCCGAGGCGCTGCTGGACGGGATGCTCGCCAAGGAACGGCTGCTCGACTTGGTCCAGAACTTTATCGTCTTCGATGACAGCCGGGCCGGGGGGACCCGCAAAGTTGTGGCCCGCAACCAGCAGGTGCTCGGCGTGAACAA
>JBOGJS010000284.1:0-3503 GCA_050745365.1 Terriglobia bacterium | reverse complement strand
ATCCAAACGTCGTCAATGACTGCTCCCTGGTTGATTTGGTCCTGGGTAAAGGTTGTGGCAGGGATCCCCAGTTGGTTCTTGGCAATATGGAAGTGGTAGTGATTGACTCGCAGAAAGAACCGGTTGTTCTGGCTGAAGACGTGATCGAGCCGGCCCATAAAGGAATCATCCGGGACATGCCGGACGTCCGGATAGAAAAAGTTGTCCTCGCCATCACTCGTCCCCGGCTGGTTCGGTAGCGGGTAGAGCGAGGTTAATTTCAATCCGACCGGGTTCAGCAAGGCAGTCGGAATCACGTTGTTCGAAATGGGCTGGCGCTCGTACCGACCGTTACCGACGGGAACAGTGGTGAAAGGGTTGTAGATCTGATACTCGGAGCCGAGATTGAGCAATGCGGAGAAATCACCGGAGCGCTCCGCAGCAGTGGGTACAGTACTGATCTGGCCCGATGTGGTAGCTGGGTTGGCATCACGGTCTCCTTCCCAGGCGAAAAAGAAGAACGTTTTGTCGCGTCCGTTGTATACGTGAGGGATGGTGAGTGGACCGCCAAAGGTGAGACCATAGCGGCTTTCCCGTGAAACGGGCTTACTCTGCCCTGACGCATTGGCGAAAAAGTCGTTTGCATCGAGGGCGCTGTTGATCAGCCAGTAGTATGCGGTTCCATGGAACTGGTTTGTTCCGCTCTTTGTACTCGCGCTCATTACCGGGCCGAGCACATGCCCTACACTTGCATCGTAAGGAGTGGCTTGCAATTTGAATTCGCCAATCGCGCCCGACGGGGGAATATAGGCAACACGAGTGTATCCCTTGCCAACGTCGTTGACGCTGTCGTCTATCCCGTCAAGCTGCCACTGCTCCGAATACTTCGGCGTCCCGTCGGCGGAAAGCTCTGACGTGCCGCACGGGGAGCCGGTGCCCAGCTCTCGAAAATTCGTCATATTGGAAACCCCTGGCGTCAATCGCACAAGCTCAAATGCATCTCCACCCTCGAGTGGAAGCTCTTGAAGCCGCTGTTGGCTGATAACCTGCCCCGTCGTCGCCGATTGCGTGTCGAGCAGAGGCGTGCCGGCATTGACCGTCACCTGCTGAGTGATGCTGCCCACAACCAGGTGCACGGTCAAACTCACGGATCCGCTGATGCGCAATTGGATGTTTCCCCGCGTGTACGTCTCAAACCCAGGCTTCTGGGCCGTGATCTGATAGGTGCCGGCAATCAGAAATGGGATGTTAAATTCTCCCGAATTGTTTGTCACGCTGGCTGCCGTCACGCCGGTCGCGGTGTTGGTGACGAGCACCTTGACGCCGGGCACAATCGCCCCGGAAACATCCAGGACTCTTCCGAGAATTGTCCCTCGCGTATCTTGAGCCGAAGCCGGCTTGAACGCACCCATCACAAAAACCATCAACAGAGCCCACAGAGCTTTCCTTAACATGGAACCCTCCCCGTGACGATGAATCTCGCTCTTCCATTTAACAGAACATATTCCTGCCATTGGAAGCGGTCGATCTTATCAAACGCCGCCAGCGAGCGTCAACCAGCCTTCATTGCGGCGGGCTGCCATAAACAACTTTTCCGTCCACCACTGTGCAGATTGACTTAATCTCCTTGATTTCATCCACGGGGCAGGAGAGGTAATCCTTCGAGACGACCACAAAATCGGCAAGCTTGCCGGGCTCGATCGATCCCTTGATCTTTTCCTCAAATGAGAGATAGGCAGCATTCAGCGTCCACATGCGTAGCGCCTCCTCGCGGCTGACGCGCTGTTCTGGTTCCATCACCGCCCCGTCGATGGTCTGGCGGGTGATGGCCATCCACATGCCGAAGAAAGGGTGGTAAGGATTGATCGCGTGATAGGCATCGAGTCCTGCCATGTGATCGGACCCGCCGGCCACTACGACGCCCGCATCAAACATCGAGCGGTAGGGCTGAAAATACTTCATGCGCTCCGGCCCGAAAGCTTCCTTAATGACCGGAGCGTCAAAGTAATGCCAGGCCGGCTGGCAGTCGAAAACCACGCCGAGCCTTTTGGCGCGCGCGATGGCTTCCCGATCAGGAAAGTTGCCGTGCGAAACCGTGAAGCGGCGATCGCGGATTGATTTATCCTGATCCGCGCCTTCGTATGCGTCGAGCAATGCATCCACTGCGCCGCCGCCGGTGGCGTGTGCCGTCATCTGCCAGCCAAGCTTGTTCGCGGCGCGTGCCATCGCCAGAAGGTTCTCAGGCCGCACCGTGAGCACTCCGCGGAAGCTTGGATCTTTATATCCGTAGATTTCGGTGTTTTCTCCGTAAGGCTCCCGAAGATACGCTGTCCCAATGAGTATGCCGCCGTCCAGGAATGCCTTCAGAGAGCCCACTCGCAGCCGCTCGTTTCCCCAACCGGTGGTGAATGGAATGGCGGCAATCCGTTCTTCTACTTCCTGGGGAGTGCCTTCGGCGCTGACAACCCACGTCAGGTAGGCGCGAAGGGTTAACTCGCCGCGGCGCTCGAGCGTCTGATAGGCGCGAAATCCTGCCGCGTCCTCACTGCGATCGATTACCCCCGTCAGTCCTGCCCGGTGATAACGCCCTTGAACACCCTTCAGGGCGTCGACAACGTCCTCGAAATTGTGAGCAGCGGACTTGAGAAGCGGTGCGATCAGTTTTCGGGCTCCCAGGATGAGACCTGTGGGTTCACCCGCGCCGTCCCGGACGATTTTGCCGTTGGCGGGTTCCGGAGTCTCGCGGCTTAATGCCAGCCGTGCCAACAGCCGGGTGCACAGGACGGCGGCATAGCCGTTGTCCGTCATGCAGAGTCTCCCGCCCGCCGCTTCGTCGAGCTCACTGCGTTGCGGGTATCGGTGCTCCTTCAGGCGTGTTGAATATATCCTAGGGACAACGATAATGCGCTCGGGCGGCGAAGCGGCTGCCTGCTGCCGGATGTAATTCTGGATGTCGGCAACCGAACGGACTTCTGGAAAGCCATTCTTCGCCGCCATCGCGGCGAGAATCGGATGAGCGTGGCTATCAATCAGCCCAGGCACAACACAGTGCCCGCGAAGATCGATTTTGCGTGTTGCCTGGCCCGCGGTTGATTGGACCTCTTCATTCGATCCGACCTTCAGAAACCGATTGCCTCCAACGGCGATCGCTTCGACAACCGGGCGGGCATCCGACATGGTGATCACCCGCCCGTTGTAATAAATCGTGTCTGCCATCTCTATAGCCATAAATGCTCCATCTCTAAATTGGCTTTACGGGCTGAGTAAAACTCATCCAGCCTGTCATTCCGAGGAACCGCAGGCGACGAGGAATCCTGTATTTGCTTGAGCTTACAACTACGGAGATCCTTCGGTGCCGCTCTGCATGGCATGACGCCTGCTCAGCGTGAGAAAAACAACCCCTCATCCGCCCTCCTACGTCGGGCACCTTCTCCCCTGGGGAGAAGGTGGGGAGCCGATTCGCTCCTCTTCGAATCGCCCTGAGCGGAGCGAAGGGGCTCACGGTAAACTCCGCGACCCGGATG
>JBOGJS010000283.1:0-7851 GCA_050745365.1 Terriglobia bacterium | reverse complement strand
GCCCGGCGTCATCGCCAATGCCTTATTGACGGATTCCAATACCCATATTCTGGAGAATCCGGAAGTCCGCGCGACGGCAGGCGAGGAAGCCCACCTGGACATTGGCGAGCGGGTTCCGATTGCGACGGGCAGTTTCGGCATTCCAACGGCGACGAGCATTTCGTCCGCCGGGGGTTTTGGCCTGCTGGCGAACACGCAGTTCCAGTATCAGGACGTGGGCGTAATTATGGATATTACACCCAATGTCGCCGCGAACGGTGACATCATCCTGAAATCTAAGATTACGATTTCGGCTGAAGGGGCGCCGGTGAATATTGGCGGCATTGAAGAGCCGACTTTTACCCAACGCGAGGTTGAGCACACGGTTCGCCTGAAAGAGGGCGAAGTGAGCTTGCTCGGCGGGCTGATCCAAACCCAAACCGTCAAGAACGTTTCTGGGCTTCCCGGCTTGGCGGATATTCCTGTCCTCAAGTACCTGTTCTCAACTCAGAGCTACGAGACCATCGATAATGAAGTGATGATTATGATGACGCCGCGCCTCATCCGCCTCCCCGAGCCGCTTGTAGCCTCAGATACCAGAACGTCGCCGCCACCTGCAGGTTCCCAAGCCGGTTCGGCCGCAGCGACACCTTCCCATCCTCCGCAACCTCATGGAGTTCCGAAGTGAGAAGTAAAATCGCCGGGCGGGGCTTCACGCTTGTGGAGCTGGTGGCCGCCATGGCAATCATGATGATTCTCAGCGCCGTTGCCCTGCCGCTGGCTCGCGTTCATGCTCAGCATCTCAAGGAGGAGCAGTTACGGGAAGACCTGCGCGAGCTGCGCACGGCCATTGATCGCTATAAAGATTTTTCCGACCGCGGCCTGATCGCGGTCCAGCCGGATACGTTTGGCTACCCGCCGGATATTGAAACGCTGGTGCGGGGAGTGCCGGTGAAGGGTTCGAAAGATGTACGGTACAAGTTCCTGCGCAGAATTCCAGTTGACCCGATGACCGGCAATACAGATTGGGGGCTTCGCTCCATGCAAGATGATCGGGATTCCGAATCCTGGGGCGGGCAGAACGTGTTTGACGTATATTCGAAAAGTTATGGGACCGCGTTAAATGGCACGAGCTATTCGAGCTGGTAGATCGATGAAAGGCGAATTGAAACTTCGACAGGGGCCTCGGGATCTCCGCGGCGGGTGGTCCGTGCTTCGTGGTGCATGGCCCAGAAACAACGGACCGGAGAAAACTGGCCCAGGCGGCTTTACGCTGCTTGAGTTGATGTTTGTGATGACCATCATCCTGATTCTTGCGTCATTTGCGGTGCCCACGTATACCACGGTCATCAAGCGCGCGCGGGAGGCTGTTCTCCGCAACGATCTCTATACGATGCGCCATCTGATTGACGAATATACGGTAGATAAGCAGCAGCCACCCTCATCGCTCCAGGACTTGGTGGATGGCGGTTACCTTCACGGCGGGATTCCAGTAGACCCCATCACGGGCTCTAACCAGACCTGGCAGGTTGATATCGAGGATGTGGCGGCGTCATCGGATCTTTCCCAGGAGGGAGTAGTAGACGTTCATAGCGGTTCGGACGCCATTTCGCTCGAAGGCACACCCTATAGCAGTTGGTAAAAATGAGGAATGGTGAACTGGGAGAAATGATGAATTGTAAATTATGAATGCTGAATTTCAATTTCCAGGCGGTGTTGTGGTCGCTGCACTCGTGCGCCAGGTACCCAGAACTTAATTCGCCATTCATAATTCACCATTCATAATTTATTTGTTATGGAATTTATCTGTAAAGTAGGTACTGCACAGGGTCAGGTTCTCACCCAAACCGAGCAAGCGGACTCTGAAGCCGACGTCCGCCAGCGGCTGGGCGAGCAAGGCTACTACGTCTTTTCCGTCCGCTCAAAGGACTGGCTCAAAGTCCGGCTGAAGCTTGGGCAACGCCCCAAAGTGAAGATGGATGATTTTGTTATCTTCAACCAGCAGTTCCTCACCCTCTCAAAATCCGGGTTGCCGCTGCAAAAATCCCTTGAGCTGCTTGCCCGCCAGGCGCGCAGCCGGGAGCTTGGAGCGGCCCTGGAAAGCGTGCGCCTCGGGGTTCGCTCCGGAAACTTGCTTTCGGACGCCTTTGAAGCGACAGGGCGCTTTCCCAAAATCTATTCGGCCATCGTGCGCGCCGGAGAGCGCAGCGGCAGCCTGGACAAGGTGCTGGCGCAATACCTTTCCTATCAAAAAATCAGCCGCAACTTCCGCAAGAAGATTCTGGCTGCGCTGATCTATCCGGCTTTCCTGGTCTTTTTCCTCATCGTTCTCATCAGCTTCGTGGTCAGCTTCATCGTGCCCCGCTTTGCGGAACTTTACGGTGATCTCCAGATCAAGTTACCGCATCTCACGCAGGTGACGATTGCCGCTTCGCTCGGAGCGCGGCATTGGGCGCTGGAGATTCTCCTGGTTTTGGTCCTGGGTTTCTTCGGATTGCGGGCATCGTGGAAGTCGCTTGCGGTGCGGATGGCATGGGACCGTATCAAATTCAGATTGCCTCTGGTGGGAGCCTTGTTGCTGAAGTTTTCGGTGGCGGAATTTGCGCGCTCTCTGGGCACGCTGCTCCAAGGCGGCCTGCCCGTCATCGAAGCGCTGGAGACGGCCCAGGCTTCAATCACGAGCCCGTTAATTGCCAGAGCCGTAGAAGATGCAAAGCGGGAAGTTACGGCGGGTCATTCCCTGGGTTCGAGCCTGCGGGCGACCGGCGTTTTCCCCGCTACCGCCCTCGATATGGTGGAAGTGGGCGAAGCCACCGGGGCGCTCCCGGCGATGCTGGAAAGCGTGGCGGAATTCTATGAAGAGGACGTGAACATTGACTTGTCGGCCCTGGTGGCTATGGTGGACCCGGTCATGATCTCCGCCGTGGCCATCGTGGTGGCCTTTGTTCTGGTTGCCTTTTATCTGCCTCTGTTTTCGCTTTATGCCCAGGTACCATGAGGAGTTATGGCTGGAACGTTTTCCCAAACTGAAGTTGATCGCGCCCGTGAGCTTGCGGAGCGCTACCACTTTGCTTTCGTCGATTTGCGCAATTTTGCCATCAATCGTGAACTCCTGCAGTCCATTCCGCTGGACCTGATGGTGAAATACGAATTCTTTCCGCTCGAAGCACGCGACCACTCCCTGGCTGTCGCCATTTCAGACCCCTCGGCTCTCGACCGCCTGGATGAACTCGAAGTGAAACTGGGACGCCATCTTGAGGTCAAAGTTGCGGCGGAGGGCCAGCTACGGGACTTGCTCAGGACGGCGGAGCCTTCGAAGCGCGTCTTGGATGAGGCCACGGAGGATTTCCGCGTCGGCGTCCGAGCGGAGGAGCAGGGCGAAGGCGAGATCCTGTCGCTCGAGAGCCTGGTTGAGGGAAGCGCACGCAATCCCATGATCCGGCTGGTGGATTCCATCATTTTTTCCGGCCTCGAACACCGCGCGAGCGACATCCACATTGAATCTCACGATAATGCCGTCGTCGTGAAGAACCGGATTGACGGTGTGCTGCAGGAGGCCATGCCTCCGCTTTCACAGGAATACCAGTCCAATCTGATCACGCGCATCAAGGTGATGGCGGAGCTTGACATTGCGGAGCGGCGCGTGCCGCAGGATGGCCGGTTTCGAGTGTTTTATAAGGGGCGTCCCATTGATTTCCGCGTCTCCATTATGCCCTCGATTAACGGAGAGGATGCCGTGCTTCGCATCCTCGACAAGGAGTCGCTGAGCGAAAAATTCCGGCAACTTCGTCTCGACGTTCTCGGCTTCCCCGAGCGCGAGCTCAAGAGGCTGAGGCGTTTTATCCGGGAGCCTTACGGGATGGTGCTGGTCACCGGTCCGACCGGAAGCGGCAAAACCACTACGCTTTATGCAGCCATCTCGGAGATTAAAAGCGACGAGGACAAGATTGTTACAATTGAAGACCCCGTGGAATACCAGATTCGCGGCATCACCCAGGTGCCGGTTAATGAGAAGAAGGGACTAACGTTTGCCCGGGGGTTGAGGTCCATCCTTCGTCACGACCCGGACAAAATCATGGTGGGAGAGATCCGCGATAACGAAACGGCTCAAATCGCCATCCAATCTGCCCTCACCGGGCATCTCGTGTTTACTACGGTACACGCGAATAATGTGATTGACGTCCTGAGCCGGTTCTTGAATATGGGGGTTGATCCCTACCACTTCGTTTCAGCGCTCAACTGCATTTTGGCGCAGCGGCTCGTGCGGATGATCTGCGAGAACTGCAAACGACGCGCGACGGTTCTGCCGGAATTGTACGAAGAGTCCGGGCTGAATGACAGCGCGTGGCGCGACACCCCGATGTACGAAGGCGCGGGTTGCTCCCTGTGCAACCAGACGGGCTTCCGGGGCCGGAGCGCCATCGGCGAGCTCATGGCGCTCACCGATCCCATCCGCGAATTGATTCTCGAGCGACGGCCTGCCGCGGAGCTTCGCCGGGTCGCGCGGCACGAAGGCATGGCCACGTTGCGGGAATCCGCCCTGGAAAAAGTACGGGAAGGGATAACAACACTGCGGGAAATTAACAAGGTGACGTTTGTTGAATAGGAAGGAGACATCTGCGGCGGGCAGGGCGGGATTTATTCTGCCTCGGGTCGTCTTTGAGATTGAGCCGGACTTTGTGTTGGCGGCTCGCCTGAGTCACACATCGCCAGCCGGTGTGCGGCGAGTTGCCGTCGAAAGCCTGAGTTCGGGGGTGCTCGATCCTTCGCCCATTCAGCCGAACATTACCAAGCCCGACCTTTTGGCCAGAGCGCTTCAGGCTGTTACCCAGACGGTACGCAACGGGGGCGGCCGTTTGGGCCTGCTTTTGCCCGATGCCGTCGCGAGAGTGAGCGTCGTCAGCTTCGGAACGTTGCCTGCCAAAAGCGCGGAACTCAAAGCGCTCCTTAACTGGAGGATCAAGGAAACTCTTGGCTTTGCGCCGGAAGACGCTCAGATTTCCTGGCAGACCAGCCATACCGAGGCGGGCATGGTGGAGTTTCTATTGGTTGCGATTAAGCGCAATGTGCTGCGGCAGTACGAAGCGTCTTTGAAAGCTCTCCATGCTGCCCCGGTCCTCATCCTCCCCGTCACTCTGGCGCTCCTGGCATTGCTTCCCGGCGATGAACCGGGAGTGCAACTCCTGACCCATGCCTACTCCGGCTGGGTGACGCACGTCGTGGTGGAAGGGAATCGCCTGCGCCTATGGCGGAACCGCCCCCTCTCTGGGCCAGTGGGCGGCGCCGGGACTTCCGAAATCATCTCTGAAGCCGCGCGCGCCGTAAACAGCACGCGGGACAGGTTGGGGCTGGAAATTACGAGAGGGTGGTGCTGCGTCCGACCAAACATCGACGACGAGCTTGTGCAAGAATTAGCGCGCACGTTGGGCCTACCCGTTGAAAATCTCAGCCTGCGACCGGATTTTGGTGCTGCCCTTGGATCAGAAGAGAAGATACTTTTCGCTCCTTTCGGCGCTCCTCTTGCCGGCCTCATCGTCAATTCAGGGAAAGCCTCATGAAGATCGATCTTAACCTGGCACAACCCGAAAGCCGTCTGGGACGGTGGCTGTTTCTGTGGGCGCCCGCGCTCATTGTTCTGACGCTCGTGCTGCTCATTCGCGTTCTCATGGTGGCGCAACATGAGTTTGCGGTATACCGAAGGACTCATGCATCAGTCCTCAGATACCAGGCGGAGACTGGAGAAATGGAGCGCAAGGCTGCCCAGGCCCGGCGCCTGTTAGGGCAGGCGCCGACATTGAAACTCTACCGGCAGATTGGGTTTTTGAACACCCTGATTAAGCAAAAGAGAGTGTCACTTTCTGAACTGACGTTAGAGGTGACGCATCTGTTGCCGAAACAGACGCGGCTAGCCACGCTTTCTCTGGCCGAAACCGAGAAGGGGCCTGTCGTCGAGCTCAGCGTGGAAGGTAACGGCGACAAAGTGGTGAACGTTTTTCTAAGCCGGCTCGAAAGCTCACCCGATTTTGACGCCGTGACGGTTACGGACCAAACGTTTGCTTCCCAGCCGCAGGATAAGGGTCTCGTCATCCTCACCTGCAGCGCGCATTATGTGGGAGAGCAGCAGGCCCGGCGGGATGTGAAGAATTGATGGACAAGCAAGAAGGCTCGCGTTTATGAGTCCCGACAGACGTAAAAACTGGACCCGAACAGCCATTAAAATTATCGTGCCTTTGATTGTGCTCGACGCGCTGGCCTACGTGGCGCTTCAACGTCCGCTCGCTCGGCTGCTCTCGGGGGAAGAGCAGCGGTTTACAGTGACGCGTCTCGAGTGGCAGCGCGAGAAGCAGCAGCTCGTCGATCTCCAGAAGCGGGATGAGCAGCTTCCGGCGGAGGACCGCCAGCTCGCGGCGTTTCTCCGGCGGCACGTGCCGCCGCGACGGGAGGGATATTCGCGGGCCGCGCTTTTGATTGACCACCTGACCGAGCAATCTGGAGTCGGACTAGCCGGCATCTCCTACGGCCTGGCTCAAACGAAGGGCGATCCGTTCGAGCATCTGGGCCTCAAAGTGGAAGTCCAGGGGCCTTTTGGCGCGTTGCTGAGCTTTGGGCATGCCCTTGAAAGCGCCAGCGATTTTATTGTTGTGCGCAGCTTTAAGTTTGAAGCCGCAGGCGGAGGCGTGCTAGGCTTGCAGTTGAACGCTGATCTTTACTTGATGCCATGAAGCGAAAACGCCGCTTTGAAACACCCGCGACGGTTGGCTTAGGTGTTGTTTGCGCGGTACTCTTTCTGCGCTTGGCGGTTCGCGTCCGCGGCGTCAACGCAAGGGCGGAGCAGCCGGTTCTGGTTCCATCGCGTCTGCGTGTATCGCGTCGGGCAGCAACAGTCAACCACGCGGGAGCGCCTGAGGCTTTTCCGGATGGGCCGATGCTGGACGTCGCACTCTACAATCGCGGGGTGTCCCGGCCATTGAACTTTCCCGGGCGCGATCCATTTGCATTTGAGCCAACCCCTCAGCAGGTTGAGCGTTCCCTCCGGGCGAAAGCGGCTGCCGTCGCTCAGCATAACACCCCACCACCACCTCCTCCTCTGCCTTTCCAGGCCATGGGCTTTAGCGAGGGAGTCGAGGGTAATCTTCAGGCTTATCTTGCGGACAACCAGCGGATTTATGTTGTTCATCAAGGGCAGACGTTTGACAAGAACTACAGCGTTCTCAGAATCACGCCCGGAATGATCGAAATTAGGGATGAATTGCTCAACCGCACCATCGAACTCCCGTTCCCCACACCATAGCCCTAATCACCATCCGAAGGAGCCGCCGGCGGATGGCTACGCTCTGCTGGTGTTGATGATCATGGTAGCGGTGATGTTGATTTCGCTGACGGCCGCGCTGCCTAGCGTTTATCAGCAGGGCCAGCGGGAACGTGAGGAAGAAACCATCTTCCGCGGGGAGCAATATGCGAGGGCTATTTACCTGTTCCACCGCGCGCTGGGCCGCTATCCGACCTCAGTGAAGGAGCTTCTGAATACCAACGGAGTACACTACCTCCGCAAAGCCTATCGTGACCCTCTCAGCCCAAACGGAAGATGGCGCTTTGTCCACACGAACGCGGCGGGCATTCTTCTCGATTCCTGGGATCAATCGGTAACCGTTCCGAACGTCCAGGGTACAGGGACAAGTGGGCTTGAGAATCAGAGTAGCCAGAGCGGAGAAGTGAATGGGTTCGGTAGTCAGGGGCTTCCGAACTCCGGAATGAATGCGGCCGCTAGCCCAGGCGCCTCTCCAAATGGGAAGAAAAAGCGCAAGCTCCCCCCGTCAAGCTGTGACATCTCATCAAAAAAATCTTCCTCCTCGTCTCAAACAGGTCTCCTGC
>JBOGJS010000282.1:0-3310 GCA_050745365.1 Terriglobia bacterium | reverse complement strand
GAACCGAGATAGTCCGTTTCGCGAATGGCGCCTGCGAGCACGTCGCCATTTTCAGAAATCCGCAGTTTGACGATGGCGGATGGGGCAACTTTCCTACCAGCTCGGCACCCGGTTGGGCTGGCCGCATCGATAACTCCCTTTTCGAGATGCAGGCCAACGTGACCATTGACTGGGGCCACACCGCTCAGACCTATGACGTCCGCGGCCGTAAGGACCTTGGGAGCACGCCGAAAACCCAGATTGTTCTTGAGCCGTGGACGCCGCTGGTTTTTACTCGCGCCGCAAACCCGCTTCCTCCACTCCAAGTGGAGTTGCCGGCCGAGATTCGCGCGGGCGCTCCACTCCGCATCAGAGTGAAAAACGCGGCGTTCTTGCCCGACGGAACGTTTCGCGTGGTCCGGCTGGAGTTTGCAACGCCGCAAGGTGAACCGTACCCGCTCTACGCGCGAAACTTGCTTTTGAAGTCCACTCCGCAGACCGAGCTTGTTCCTCTTGCTCGTAATGATCCCGCCGGAAGATGGAAGCTGATAGTCCGAGAAGTGATGACCGGTTCCACGCTAGAAAAGCCCTTCACCGTGCAGGGCTGACAGGGCTGCAGGACTCCTGCTCAGACACAATAGAACACAAATACAGCGAATCCTTCCTTCGCTTCGCTCAGGAGCGCCTCTGGCTCCTCTGCATGGCATGCGGCCCGCTCAGCCGAGAAAAACGACCCCTCATCCGCCCTCCTACGTCGGGCACCTTCTCCCCTGCGGAGAAGGTGGGGAGCCGATTCGCTCCTCTTCGAATCGCCCTGAGCGGAGCGAAGGGGCTCACGGTAAACTCCGCGACCCGGAGGAGGGCGAGGTCGTCAACCGCGCCCCGGCGCCGCATGTCATGTTCAGGATTGGCAGCCAAGAGGCTGTGGACGCTCAGGGAAGTCAGGACCTTGATCAAGGTCAATCGAGGTCGAAGTCTCGCAGAGGGGGAGCGAGAGGCTCATTCCGGGTTTTCTTCAACCCTTCCTCAAACTTGCGCTCCAGCAGGTTGGATTTTGCTTTCTGTTCAGCGATGCTCTTCTGGAAAAGCGCATCTCGGTGCGCGCGGTCGCGCTGAAAGAGTCCCGCCACGTGATCCAGGTCGCGATGGTGCAATCGCTTCTGCGGGTGCCTGCTGAAGAGCACTTCCCCACTCGCACGGTCAACAGTGAGGCTGGCACCACAGCACGGGCACGTCAACTCCATCGCGGTTCGATCGTCGGATGCCATGATCACATCCCGAAAAGACGCTGACCCTCGGACGACTCAATCCTCGTTATGATCATAGCTGTGACTTGGGAGGGTGTCAAAAGGATCGCTACGGGAAGGTGGCAGGAATTACCGGCTGCCATTGCTCATGGAGGCCAGGAACTGCGAGTTGTTCTGAGTCTTGTTCAGTTTGTCGGTAATCAGTTCCATGGTCTCGACAGGCGAGAGAGGATTCAAGACCTTGCGCAGCACCCAGATGCGGTTCAACTCGTCCTTCGGAACCAGCAACTCTTCCTTCCGCGTGCCCGAGCGGTTGATATCGATAGCAGGAAAGACACGCCGGTCCACGAGCTTGCGATCGAGGAGAATTTCCATGTTGCCGGTCCCTTTGAATTCTTCGAAAATCACATCATCCATGCGGCTGCCGGTATCAATGAGGGCGGTGGCAATGATGGTGAGGCTGCCGCCTTCTTCCACGTTGCGGGCGGCTCCGAAAAAGCGCTTGGGACGCTGTAGCGCATTCGAATCGACGCCCCCGGAAAGAACCTTGCCGGAGGGCGGTACCACGGTATTGTAAGCGCGCGCCAGCCGCGTAATCGAGTCGAGCAGGATCACGACGTCGCGGCGGTGTTCTACGAGGCGCTTGGCCTTTTCAATGACCATTTCCGCCACCTGGACGTGGCGCGCGGCAGGCTCATCGAAGGTCGAGCTGATCACTTCTCCCTTCACGGTTCGCTGCATGTCCGTCACTTCTTCGGGCCGCTCGTCAATGAGCAGAACAATGAGGGTGATTTCTGGATGGTTTGCGCTCACCGAGTTCGCAATCGTCTGAAGCAGCATCGTCTTGCCCGTGCGCGGCGGAGCCACAATCAGCCCGCGCTGGCCCTTGCCAATCGGCGTCAGCAGGTCCAGCACGCGGGCAGAGGTGTTCTCCTTCGTCGTTTCCAGACGGATGCGGTCTTGTGGATAGAGCGGCGTCAGATTATCAAAAAAGATCTTGTTGCGGGATTCATCCGGCGGCTCGAAGTTGATGGCTTCTACCTTGATGAGCGCGAAATAGCGTTCCCCTTCTTTCGGAGGCCGGATCTGGCCGGAAATCGTGTCGCCCGTGCGCAGGTCGAACTTCCTGATCTGGGAGGGCGAGACGTAGATGTCGTCCGGGCCGGGAAGATAGTTGTAATCCGGCGCCCGCAGGAAGCCGAAGCCATCCGGCAAACACTCGAGCACCCCCTCGGAAAAAATGAGCCCACTCTTTTCCGTCTGCGCCTGCAGGATCTTGAAGATCAGCTCCTGCTTGCGCATCGTGCTCGCGCCCACCACGGTGAGGTCCTTGGCCACCGAGACAAGCGCCCCGATGTTCATCTCCTTCAGCTTCGCGATGTCGAGGACTTCACCTTCTCTGATGTCCGGTATTCTTTCTTCCTGAATTTCTTCTTGTTTTCTTGAGGGCATAAATTTTTCTCTTGAGGGGCATTCGTAAGCGCCAGCCATCCAGCGCCCTGGGTTTAGCTCAGATCTCTTACAAGTTGAGTCTTTGCGGTGTCGTCATTCAGCGAGGGATAAATAGGGGTTGAAACGGCGTCGAAAGATAGACTCAACCTTGGGCGCTGCCTATTCGATGCGCTTTGTGCCCGAATGGTTTTTCTGTATTCTGCGCTGCTTGAAATGCACAAACGTGGCGTCCCATTGAATTCCTGATGATGGCTCCTGTTGGTGCCCCCTCAACCGGCTCGCTCCGCTCGCCACTTTCTCCCCCGGAAGGCGGCGAATGGATCATCAAGAATTAGGGGCACTAATTCGCCAAGGGTTCCCGCTCAGCTTCGTGAGAGCCTGGTTCGATGGTCGGGGGGGGCGAGGATGCCTCAGCACCGAGAGAGGGCCGGCCCTCCGGCACCCGCTCCAGAGCCAGATCAAGTACTTCATCCATATTCTCAACAAATCGGATGGCAATTTCCTTCTGGATGGATTCCGGGACGTCGGCCAAATCCTTCTCGTTGTCCTTCGGCAGGACCGCCGTGCGGCAGCCCGCGCGATGAGCAGCCATCAACTTCTCTTTGACGCCACCGATCGGCAGGACCTTACCC
>JBOGJS010000281.1:0-12913 GCA_050745365.1 Terriglobia bacterium | reverse complement strand
ATTCCAGGCAGTGCAGAGGGCCTGGGTTGACGAGGCAAGCTGGATCGCGGGCGAGATCAAGAGCGGGCTGACGAATCAGCAAATCGCGGATGCGCTGGGCGCGCAGATTTTCAAGGGCCGCGACGCTACAGGAACCGACGATTCGAGCCTCTACACCGCAGCGCGCGGGCATGCGGCGAGCAGACTGCGGAATATGCTGAACGCAGTTGGGCAGCAAGAGCTAGAGCGGTGGTCGCTCGCACGGGCCGCCGCGACGCCAATGGCGCTCCGTCGGCAGGCTGGCCAGTGACCGGCCGGACCCAAGGAGCGGGTACGGAGGGAACATGAACTGGAAGCGGTTTGCCCCGCTGATAATTCTGTGCGTCGCGGCTGCCCTGGTCGGCTATCTTTTCATCACCCCGCCAAAAGTGACCGGAGCGAGCTGCTGCGTATTTCCGACGCAGGAGCAAGAAACCGCGTACGGGCCAGGGACTGGAAACCAGGCAACCGTAGCCGCATTCAAGATGGTGCTCTCGGACCGGGCCGGGCACTGACTTCGCGAACAACGGCAGCTCCGCCTCCGGCAGAGTCGGGGAGTACAACTACGACCCTGGAGCCGCAGACGACGGCTGCTACGACTGGGCGGCAAGCCACGGACACAAGCCGAAGCAGTGGGGACCCATGATCAGAGTGACGACGCCCGAGGCGACCTATTGGTGGGAGGTCGGCCAAGATGGCAAATGCGCGAGCAGTAACGGCTTGACGTGCAACGCTGGCGCTCTTAACACCGTCAATCCGACCTCGGCATACAACGGATTCGGGTACGACGGCGTCGGCTACTGGACAGGCCAGGCGACCGTAAGTGGAGTGGTCATCACCTATCCCGTCATCTTTTACCGGGGGATCTCCGGAAGGCCCCTTCCCTGCGGCTTTGACATTTACCAGGGGATGGCCAACTACTGCATCGCCACGCACTATTGGAGGCCCTACCTTAATGGCGGGTTCAATGATCTCACGGCTGACATCTACTCGACGTATGTCGTCGATTGCAAAAATTCGGTTTGCGCGACTATCTACCATTGACCTGCGAAGCGCGCGCGAGGCACGACCGCGTATAAGGGCAGAGGGTGGAGACCGAGAGGGAGGAAAGCGATGAGCAAAAGCTTCATGGTCGCGATGGTTGTTCTCGCCCTTTGTGCCGCTTCGTACGCACAAAGGCCCTGGGTGCCGCACCATTACATGCTGCACGCTACGATCAGCCATCACGCCGGGACGGCAACTGTGAAGGCGGACGCCGCCGACCCCCTGGCGGATGCGATAACCGCCGTAAGCGAGGAATACGGCTGGGTCGTGGACTATGAAGACCCGCCCTATTCCGGGACCGACCTCACGATTCATCCGAGCGTCGGGCCGGGCCTGCAGCCCTACACCATCGTTGCGGGCGGGGCATTTCAGAGCACGTACCCGGAGGCGCCAAGCATGGGGAGTTCGCGCGCCGCAGAGTTGACCGCGCTGGAGAAGATCGTCTCGGACTACAACGCAAGCGGCAATCCTGGCGATTTCACGGTGATGTCCCTGCCGGATGGAAACTACGATGTTGTGGGCATTTCAACGCGGGACAACAGCGGGGGCTTGGTCTCTGTGAAGCCTCTCCTCAGCACGATCATCTCAATTCCGTCCGAGCCTCGGGACATCTCCGGAGTTGTGGGCGCGATTTTTTCAGCCGTGGGCGTGAAGAGGCTAGCCTTCTTTTGCCCCACCTGTGCCGCGGTGGGGGCGGCGAAGATCACCGTGGGCGGCTCCAACGTCCCCGCCCGGGACATCCTGATGCAGATAGCGGACCTCGGGGATGTGGCTGTCGGGTGGTCGCTCGTCTACGATCCGACGCCGACCTCAACCTATGACTTCGGGCTCGGCCCGGCGGAGCGGGCCGAGTACAACTCGTTCGGCCAAAAGACTCTTGTTCCGGTTCTGCGGACCCAATGAGATGCCGCAGGCCCGGCAGCAAGGCGATACGGAGGTAAGAGATGGCCAGAATACGGAAATGGCAAGAGGCGCTCGTAGTTGCCCTCGCAGCGACGTTTTTCTCCGTGACGCGGGCGTGGCCACTGGGAACGAGAGAGGCCGCCAGCCCCGACCGTCCGACGTACACGCGCGAACTGCCCCGAATCGGGCTCTTGGAGGAGACGGAGATTGAAACGGGGCGGTTTGGAATTTCCTTCCGCCGCGTAGTCAACTTTCAGTTGCCCTTCAACCACCTGCTGACGCACGAAACACGCCAAGCCTACGGATTGGACTGCCCGCAGCGCACAACGAATCCCTTGAAAGGCGTGATTCTGCTGCACGGATACCTGTGGTAAATGCGGAGGATCGATCGGCGGATGCGGTGCGCTCGCGGAATCACCTGCCCGCATCTCTCTCAAATGCGATCTCCTTCCGCAAGCGGCGCCTTTAGCAAATTGCTAGATCATGCTGTTACGTGCTAACGGAGGGAGGCGGAGGCTGGTGTTCCCGCCACAGTGGTTGATACCGTGGTGCCCTGCGGCCCGGCTCCGGGAACGCATCGTGGTTTTATGCAATGCTTTTACAAAAACTGTGTAATGCTTCAGTTTCGAGTTCTATTCCTGGGAGCGCGGGCTTCGAGCCCGCCAGGAACGCGGTCAAGACGGCCCCGGTCCCTGGGGATCCCAAATGAAACCACGACCTTAGGCTCAATCACCTGTATTCTGGAGGGATTCGAGGTGAAGGAGGAGTTTTTGCCTCACGGATTGGATATGCTGGGTCATAAGCCGCGATGCAAGTTCCTTATCGCCTTTCTCGAGGGCATTCAGAATTTCCTCATGCTCGAGCACTGAGCGGTTGCTGGAGAGCTCAAATGTCTGATGCCGCAACACAAGCATTTGGCCGTGCATGTTCTCCAGAATTCGGTGCAGGCGGGAGTTCGTGTTCGCTTGCGCAATGGTGCGGTGGAAGTCCGCGTCGGCAAGAATATAGGCGACCTTATCCTGCTGGCGCAGCCCCTCTTTTGCGGCTTCGAGCGACGCCCGGAGGCGGGCACAGATCTTTTGATCCGCAGACACGTGGCGAACGGCGGCCGCTTCCAGAATTTCCCGCAGCTCGTAGATTTCCTCTACGTCCCCCAGGGCAAGCTGAATCACCGAGGCGCCCCGGCGCGGCTCGATCGTAATGAGGCCTTCCGCCTCCAGGCGGTTAAGAGCTTCGCGGATCGGTGACTTGCTGACGCCCAGCCTTTCAGCGAAAAAACCTTCGGTGACCCGCTGCTGGCCGTTCAGCTTGCCCTTCAGGATTTCATCGCGAATGGCCTTGTATGCACGTTGGGTGAGGTTTTCAGGGATCCTCAGCTTCATATTGGCTAAACTTTCCAGCAGATCAGCTTCATTTCCGTCATTTCTTCGATGGCATAGCGCGGCCCTTCCCGCCCGGCACCACTGCTTTTGACTCCGCCGTAGGGCATATGATCGACGCGGTAAGCCGGCACGTCGTTCAGGATGACGCCACCAAACTGGAGAGACTTTGCCGCCCGGAAGGCGCGGCTGATATCCCGCGTACAAACTCCAACCTGCAAACCGTATTCGCCGGAGTTGACCTGAGCGATGGCCTCCTCAATATTCCGGTAGGTATGAAGCGAAACAACCGGCCCGAACACTTCTTTCGAGCAAACGTCGAGCTGAGGATCGACCCGGTCAAGGATCGTCGGGTCGATGGTTGCGTCGTGGCGGACGCCGCCGGTAAGCACCCGGCTGCCGGCATTGCGAGCCTCATTAATCCAGGATTCCACGCGCTCCGCCGCTTCTACGTTAATCAGTGATGAGATGGCTGTATCCTCCTCAAGAGGATGACCAATCTTTAGCGCCTTGGCGGCCTCCGTGAATCGTTCCGTGAACTCGTTCGCGATCCGCTCATGAAGATAGATGTTCTGGACGGAAATGCACACCTGGCCGGAATGGGAGAAACTGCCGGTGACGCAGCGTGGAATCAGAGGGTCAAGATCGGCGTCGGGTTCCACAATCAGCGAGGAGTTGTTTCCGAGCTCGAGCGCGACGCGACGCAGGCCGGCTTTGGCCCGTATTCGCTGTCCCACCGGGATGCTGCCGGTAAAAGTGATCATCTGAACGCGGTCGTCCGAGACCAGCCAATCGCCTACAACTTCGCCCGCGCCCGTCACCACGTTATAAGCGCCCGCCGGAGCACCCGCTTCCTCAACCAGCGGCGCAAGCCGCAGCGCGCTTAGGGGCGTGTTTTCGGAAGGTTTGTGAATCACGCTGTTTCCGGCGGCCAGCGCCGGGCCGAGCTTGTGTAAAGCAAGATTGAGCGGAAAATTGAATGGAGTAATCGCTCCGACCACACCGAGCGGCTCGCGGACGGTAATAGCCCAGCGCCCCTTCCCTGTTGGCGCAGCTTCCATCGGGACAACTTCCCCGTGCAATCCGCGCGCCGCGTCAGCCGAAGCCAGCAGCGTCTGCTGGCTGCGCTCCGCTTCCACACGGGCCTCTCGTATAGGCTTTCCGGTTTCGCTCGAAATCAGGCGGGCGAACTCCGCAGCATCCCTGGCCAGGAGCGCCCTGATCCGATCCAGCAGCTCCGCGCGTTCGTAGAGCGTAAGGGCTGCCATCGCCCGCGCGCCCTCGCGGGCAGCTTTGACCGCCTGCTCAAAGACCGATTCATCCGCTTCGCAAACGTCCGCCACCGGGCTACCGTCATAGGGCAGGGTGATGGCGCGAACTGTCTCCGTCTTCACCGCCTTGCCACCAATCCAAAGCAGAAATTCCTGCTTTTCATCAATCGTGGTTTTCATAACCTTTGCTCCTTTCGTTTACATCCACTAATATCTCGCATGTCAGCGCGTGTCAATGATGTTGCGGCTGAGTTGCGGCTGGGCGGGGGCTGCAATTCACGAGCTTGTGATGTTAAAAAAATTCCGCTTGACTATCGCCCCCGCCCCCTGGGTTAAAGTAGCTGCCATCTTTTTTACCTGAAAAGCTTAGTGCCCGGAGGGGGCAATGAGAATTCCGTTCTCGCTGTGGCTTTAGGCAGCATGTAGCGCAGACCCGCGTCTTCCGGGTCTGCGGCTTGCACTCTTCCTGCCGATCAATATCCCGCAAACACAAGAATCTGTATTTTCCCCGGAGGTGGCTTATGCGCGTTCACACGCTGATTTCTGTTCCTCTTATGGCTGCATCTGCCGGAGCGCTGGCATTCGGCCAGGCACCGCTTAACTCACCGTTAGAGCTTGCGAGCCCGCCGCAGTTGCCAGCCGTTGTCTCGGCATCTGACGCGCAGGCTGAAGCTGCGTTGGCTCAGGCATTGAATGCTGCAGGAGGCTCCGAGCTTCTTGCCACGCTTCAGGACTTTACCGCTTCAGGCACGATCGCTTATTCGTGGGCCGGCAAGGCCGCCCAGGGAACGGTCACGCTGCGCGGGCGCGGCCTCGATCAGTTCCGGCTCGACGCTGTCTTACTAGGAGGCACTCGTTCCTGGGCCGTGAGCCACGGCTTGGGAACTTTCGAGAAGCCGGTTGGCGCCCAGACGCCCGTCCCCGGGCCACAACGGGCACGGTGAACTACGCCTTTACCGCTTTGGGCGGCGGCCTCTGCGCGGGTGACCCAAAACAAGTGTGCCAACGCACGGACGCTCGCGGCATCACCACGACGTATTCTTACGACGCCGAAAACCGACTCACTTCGAAAACCTATTCCGACTCCACCCCGGCGGCTTATTACTACTACGACGAATCGAGCGTGAGCGTGGCAGGCACAAATTACGCCGTAAACGACGGCAAGGGCCGGCTGACGCACACCACGGCGGATGGCGGCAACGCGATTACCATCCATAACTACACCGCTGCCGGGAACCTGCTCGACCTCTACCAGTGCACGCCCTACAACTGCTCCACCGGGACGCTCTGGGACATGCACTACTATTATTATCCGGGCGGCGAGGAGAGCGGCCTCAAGCATCCTGCCGGCTATACCCTGACGGAGGATTACGGGCGCGACGGGCGAATCAGCGGGATCTACAACAACACATTCTGGCCGACGACGATTGGAGTGTTTACTTACGCGCCGCAAGGGGCGCTCGAAACGTTTGAGAATGGGGCAACGCATCAGTACACGGAAACCTACAATTACAACAATCGGGTGCAGTTAGTGCGGCTGTAATTAGCGCCCGCGAGCCCGCCGAACGACCTCGCCTGCTGGGTGTACAATTACTACGGGAATGTGACAAACCCCACAACCTGCGCGGTTCCTTCGCAGGGAACAGGGGGACGATGGCGACGCGATCGGGCAGTATTACGATGACACGGTGAATCCGTCGATGACGAACGCCACGGCTCTCGCCTATGATCCGACGCACCGGCTCACCAGCGCCGCCGCGACAGGCAGCTCAACCTACAACCTGGCCTTCGGTTACGACCGTTATGGCAACATGACCTGCCAGACGAACGCACAGACGCAAGGGCCGTGTCCGAACTATTCGTTCAACACATCCACCAACCAGATCAGCGGGTAGCGCAGACCTCCGCGCCTGAGGTCTGCGGCTTTTAACCTCGCGGGACAAACCGCGGACCTGAAAAACGCAGGTCCGCGCTACCTCTCCCTCGGGGGACATGACGGCGGACGGCACGCACGCGTTCCAATACGATGCCGAGGGCAGATTAATCAGCGTGGATAGTGGCACAACGGCGACGTATGTTTATAACGCCCTGGGTGAGCGGGTGGAAAAGGATGTAAGCGGGACGTATACGGAATATCTGTTTGGAAGCGACGGTAACCCGGTGGGAGAAAACAACCGGACAAGCTGGGTAGACGCCTGGTTCAGCTTCCAGGGGGTGCACATTGCGCACTTCATCAGAAGCAAAGTGATAAGTGACAGGTGGCAAGTGACGGGAGGGAGGCGATCATCGGAAAGAACGGATAGCTCGTCACTGAACACTCATCACCGTTCACTGCTCTTCGGGGGCCAGGAGTGGACGATGGTCCGGCACCCTCGATGAAGAACGCTTCGCCCGGCTCGAGCATCGCGACACCGAAACCGAGCTTGATCCGCGCGCATTTCCGGATGTTTTCCTCCAGCGTCGGCAGATGGCAAAGCCGCGACCGAATGCCGGGAAGCGTCTTCAATCCGCAATCCCTGAATCGTTACGCCTACGCACTGAATAATGCTACCGGCCTCATCGACCCGACTGGCCTTATTGGCGAGGTTCCAGCAGGATGCACGACAGATTCCACGGGCAAGGGCTACAACTGCGATGACGACTCGCTGGACCTGGTAGCTTACTATTTCGAGTACAACCAGCCACCGCCTTCCCCGTCGCCCTCATCGGGCGTACGTTTACGGGCACGACCTACAACAAGTGCTCTGAGGAGTGCTTCGGTAATTCGTACGGAGGCTTTTCGATTGAAGGAAAGAGTTACTACATGGGGTTCCAGGAGGCAAGCTACGTGGAGGCGGGCGGAGGAGGAGGCCGGTGAGAGTGCCACGACCATTGCCGCGACCTGGGCGGCGGAGAGTGGCCTCCAGTTGACACCCCCAAACAGCAAACCGAACGGGAACATGTCCGTGGACATCGGCCCCATGCAGCTGAACAGCAACTACGAGGGGAAAGACATCTATCATCCAGTGGCGGCGTACGGGACGGACCTGACGCCTGGTAATCTGGGTGGCACGTTCAACGGCAACGCTTGGCAAAGCATACTCGCCGGCGCTCGCTACCTCAAGCACCTGGGGTCGAATCCGCAGTACTACGTGGGCGCGGGCAAAAGTTCGCAAGCCGTCGAGCTCGAGGACCAGCGCCCTACAGAGCGTGCCGCCGAGTCTCACTGGGTTCTTGAATTGTTTGCGGGGCAAGCCGCGAGTTTCATACAAGCTAATTTTTTGAAAGCTTGGAGGCGAGAGTTAAAAGGAGCCGCCGCTGGCTGCTCGACATCCCTTCGTACATCTTCGCCAGCTTCTTCATCGATTTCGACTTCACGATGGGTTTCGGCATCGACGGTGTCTGCGGCCGGCCATGGCTCTCAAGCAAGAGTTGGTAAGACTCTAGATCCAAGGCTTTGGCGAATTTTCGAAGGGTCACGAGCGAAGGAACGGTATACTCGCCTTCGACGCGAGAGATGTAGGAACGCAGCAAGCCCGAGCGCCTTTCGATATCGCCCTGTGAAAGGCCTTTGGCTTCACGAAGCATCCGGAGCCGTTTACCAATGTGCATATCGTAATTTAATCAGCAGATCATTCCTCAGGCAACTTAATGTTTGTTAATAATGGATGAGTTGATAATGCGTGATGATATGTCTCTGAGCACAAACAGGATGCATTCGAATTCCGGATCATTAAATTATATTGAGGGTCCTCTTTATCGGATAGCCTTTTAGTGGTATTTTGTACTCTGTCGCAACCGGTAATTTGTTCCACCTCCCATGCATACTTCACAAGCGGGTACGAAGGAGCTCCCATGAGACGGAAAGATAAAAAGCAGGACCCGGAGAAAATAGACGGCTTCTCGCGGCGGGATTTTTTAAAGGGCACGGGCGTTGCGGTATCCGGGGGCGTGCTGGCAGGAGGAGCGGACGCTCTGGCAGCATCTCCCGGGGGATCTTCGCACGTGCAGGGTCCTGGGGAAGTGCCGATTACTCTGCACGTGAACGGCGAGACAAAACATCTGAACCTCGAGCCGCGGGTGACGCTTCTGGACGCGCTGCGCGACCACTTGAATATTACGGGCGCCAAAAAGGTGTGTGACCGTGCAACTTGCGGTGCCTGCACGATGCTCGTGGACGACCGGCCGGTTTACGGTTGCACGGTGCTGGCGATCGAAGCTCAGGGGCATAATGTGACGACGATTGAGCATTTCTCGCCCGGCGGCAAGCTGCACCCGATGATGACCGCGTTTGTGGAAAGTGACGGGCAGCAGTGCGGTTTCTGCACGCCCGGCTTTGTGATGGCCTGTATTGCCTACCTTAAGGACCATCCCAACCCCACGCAAGAAGAGGTGGAAAAGGGCTTGGGCGGCAATCTCTGCCGGTGCGGAACCTACATCGGAATCCGGCAGGCGGTGCTCGACACTGCCAAAACGATGACTGCGGAAAAGGAAGGAGAATTCTTCCATGGCTAGCTGCAAATATGATTGGCCTCCAGCGGATGACCGGCATCTGATCGGCAAGTCGATCTCCCGTATTGACGGGCCGGCCAAGTCGAGCGGCCGGGCGAAGTACTCGCTCGACATCAATTTGCCAGGAATGCTATTCGGTAAATGCGTGCGGTCTCCATATGCGCATGCCAAAGTTACAGCCGTCGATACATCGGCGGCAGAAAAACTGCCGGGCGTGAAAGCTGTGAAAGTGATTCAAGGACCGGGCTCAGAAGTGAAGTGGGCGGGCGACGAGATTGTGTTAGTGGCGGCGGTTTCCGAGCAGGCCGCGGAGGATGGCGTCCGCGCCGTCAAGGTCGAGTACCAGCAGCTTCCGTTTCTCGTGAATGAAGCTGACTTCAATAAGGCCAAAACGGCAGGGCGCACCAAGCCGGCGGCAGAACTGAAGATCGGGGATCCGGACAAGGCTTTTGCGCAATCGGATACCATAGCCCACGAAGGGGATTACGGCATTCCAGTGATTGTTCACTGCTGCCTTGAGCCTCACGGCCACGTGGTTGAATGGGTTGGGCCGCAGAGCATCCGCACGTTTTCCTCGACTCAGGGCGTTTCGTCGATACCCGGTCAATTTGCTGAAGCTCTCAACATTCCGTCGAACAACGTGGAGACGATCTGTCGCTACATTGGCGGTGGGTTTGGGAGCAAATTTCAGATGGACCGCTGGGGCGAGGCAACCGCGCAAGTGGCGAAGCAAGCCGGGAAGCCCGTAAAGTATCTGCTCGAACGCAGTGAGGAGCTTGAAGTGGCGGGATGCCGCCCTTCGGGCTTTGCCCATGTGAAAGTGGGTGCCAAGAGCGATGGTACGCTTGTGGCCTGGGAATCGGATTGCTGGGGAACCGGCGGGCCAGGGCCGAGCGGTGTTCTGCCCATTCCTTACGTGCTGGACATTCCCAATCGCATCCGGCGGCACACCTTTGTCCTTACCAACATCGGGCCGGCGCGTGCTTGGCGCGCCCCCAACCATCCTCAGGCTGCCCTGCTCACCATGGCCCCCCTCGATGATCTTGCCGCAAAGCTCAACATGGATCCGCTTGAGCTTTTAATCAAGAATGCGGACTTGGCTTCTGAGAACCGCGGCCGGGTGTACAAAGAAGAGTTACAGAAGGTCGCGGAGATGTCGGAATGGTCAAAATACTGGCATCCGCGCGGAGACAAGACCTCCGAGCACATCAAGCGCGGCCTCGGCGTGAGCATCCACACGTGGGGCGGGCGTGGCCACACCAGCAACTGCTTGCTCACCGTCCAGCCGGATGGCACAGTAACCGCGGAACTGGGAAGCCAGGACTTGGGCACCGGAACCCGGACGGTGATCGCCATCGTTGCCGCCGAAACTTTCGGCCTGCCTGTCGAAGCGGTGACGGTGAAAATCGGCGACAGCCATTATCCTTATGATGGCCCTTCCGGCGGCAGCACAACGGTAGGCGGCGTTTCCGCTTCCACACGGCGCGCCTCGATCGATGCGCGTGACCAACTGTTTGCGGTGGTCGGGCCCGGCCTGGGTGTACCGGCGGACCAGCTCACGGCGGTGAACGGCAAGATCCAGGCCCTGGGAGATTCTTCTAAAAGCATCACCTGGAAGCAAGCCTGTCGCAAGCTCGGTGTAAAGACGATTCAGGCGCATGGCAAGAACCCAGGGCAGTGTATGCTGGGTTCGAGCGGCGTGGGCGGCGCGCTGGTGGCCGATGTTTCGGTGGATACGGAAACCGGCCTGGTCAAGATCAACCGCATGTGCATCGCGCAGGATTGCGGCCTGATCATTGACATGAAGACGGCCGAAAGCCAGTGCTACGGCGCGATGATCATGGGTGTAGGTTACAGCCTGTTCGAAGACAAGATCATGGATAACACGCTGGGCCGCATGTTGAATCCGAACATGGAGTTTTACAAGCTGGCCGGTATCGGGGATGTCGGAGACCTGAGAGTGCACATGATGACCGGCCCCGGATATGATGAGCGGGGCGTCATCGGCCTGGGTGAGCCGCCGGTGATTTCGCCCGGAGCCGCGGTTTCTAACGCCGTGGCAAACGCCATTGGAGTTCGGGTGCCCACGCTGCCCATTACGCCGGACAAGGTGCTGGCGGCACTTGCCAAAGGAGGTGTGGCCTGAAATGGAACGCTTTGAATATACCAGCCCGGGAAACACAAAAGAGGCGGTAAATCTGCTCGACGGAGATTGGGGGCAGACAGAGGTGCTTGCGGGCGGCACGGACCTGATCAGTTGCATGAAGGATAGGGTGGTCACGCCGAAGCGCCTGATCAGCCTGAAGCACGTCTCCGGCCTGCGCGAGATCAGGCCTTCGGGGAAAGAGCTACGGATCGGCGCGATGACCACGGTCCGCGAGCTGATGGCCGAGAGCGCCGTCAGGCAGCATTATCCGGCGCTCATTCAGTCTGCGGACTACATCCGCAGCGAGCAATTACGCAATATGGGCACCGTGGGCGGAGAATTGTTGCAGCGGCCGCGCTGCTGGTATTTTCGGCTAGGTTACGGTCTGCTCGCCGAATACGATGGTAAGTCGCTCGTGCCCGACGGTGACAATCGCTACCATGCCATTCTCGGCAATTCCGGCCCGGCGTACTTTGTGAGCCCGTCGATGATGGCTCCGATACTGATCGCGATGAACGCGCGGGTAGCGCTGGAGGGCCCGAGTGGGCGGCGGGAGATCCCTGTGGAAAAGCTTTACCAAACGCCCACTCAGTCCGGAGAAAGAGAACATACGGTGCGCCCGAACGAAATCCTCACGGAAATTATCGTTCCCTCTCAGGGCAGCGCGCGCAGCGCGGTTTACGAAGTACGGCAGAAGGAAGCGATGGATTGGCCCCTTACCGCGGCGGCCGTTGTGCTGCGCATGAATGGCGGGAGGGTTAGTCATGCTCGCGTGGTGCTCGGCCACGTTGCTCCGGTACCCTGGCCTTCGCCGGAAGCGGAACAGGCGCTCGAGGGCAAGAGCGTGAGCGAAGACACGGCAGACGCGGCGGGCCAGGCTGCGGTGGCCAAAGCGACTCCGCTCAGCATGAATGGTTACAAGGCCCATCTCACCCGCGTGGCGGTTAAGCGAGCCATTCTGCAGGCCGCTCAAGGAGGTGCGTAATGGCGAATACTTCAAATCCTTCCGGCGTCAACCAGGAATACTGCCAGCGGCTTCGGTGCAAGGAAATGTTTATTGATGTGGGCGAGCCTTTCGACCTGAAGGACTCGGGCAGTGGCATCTACTGGTGTTCGCACACGCAGAATTGCCTCGGTCCTGACGGTGAGGTGGCTTACTTCGAGGAGTGCCGGCCAGGTCGCAGTTGTTTCGAAGCGCCGTGAATGGGTCAGGAGAAAATCGGCGCCGCTGGCACCCTGCCCTGAAAACGATCATCCAGCCTGTCATTCCGAGGAGGAGCCGCTCATGTCGCCTCAGGCAACACCCCGAAGCATGAAAATTACCCCTCACCCGCCCTCCTACGTCGGGCACCCTCTCCCCTGGGAGAGGGTTATTCCTCGCGGTTTTATGCCCTCTCCCGTGGGGAGAGGATGGCGAGCGACGCGAGTCGGGTGAGTGGTCTCGCAGCGAAATTTTCGGAGCAGCCCAGGCGACGAGGAATCCCGCACGGCTTTTGTTTTCAGGGCGGGATCCCTCGCTGCGCTCGGAATGACACGATTCCAAGGCGTTTTTCCGCAGCCCGTTAAGCCGATAAGTTTTGCGCCGTATTGCGCCACGCGCTGCATGACATGCCGCCGGCTCAGCGTGAGAAAAACGACCCCTCATCCGCCCTCCTACGTCG
>JBOGJS010000280.1:0-2748 GCA_050745365.1 Terriglobia bacterium | reverse complement strand
CTCTTCCCACTCCCCATATTCGGCGCTTTCGTCCCGCTAAAGCTGAATACACCTTATACCGAGGAGTGGAATCTCGATATCCAGCACCAAATCACGCCCAGTACAATGATTGAGGCCGGATACATCGGCAATCGGGGAATCGAGCTTAACAACCTGGTAAACTTTAACCCGGCGCGATTCATTCCGGGGACCTCCTATAACTCGGCCACCGGGGTTGAGACAACGAACTCGTCGCTCGAGAACGTTAACAGCCGGGCGATATTCGAGCCAGGGATCGTGACGCCTAACAGTTGGCAGATCGGCAACGACTGGCGAAGCTGGTACGACAGTCTTCAGGCACAGATCATCCATCGCATGAACCACGGTGTGTCGTTAATGGCCTCCTACACACTTTCGAAGGCGCTCGACATGTGCTCTGATATTTGCGAGGGGTGCGGAAATGCCGCCAATCCGTTCAACATTCGCGGCAGCATGAAGGGTCGAGCGGCGTGGGATCGCCGAAACGCCTTTGTAGCCTCTTACCTTTGGTCTCCCTCCGTTCACTTCAGTGATCACTGGAAAAACGAGGTGATCGGAGGCTGGACGCTCACCGGTATTACCACCGTCCAAAGTGGAGCGCCCTTTACCGTCTACGCCCCTATCGATGTGGGGGTGAACGGCACGGGGGGGGCCGAGCATTCTTTCCTCACTGGCCAACGGATTTCTCTCAGTAACCCGACGGTCAACGAGTTCTTCAATACCAATGCTTTTGCGAGTCCGCTTTGCTCATTCGTGCCCCAGCCCTTCAATCCACAGATTATTCAGCAGGAAAACTGCACCCCAGACGGCATCAAATATTCGCTGCTCGGTACGTATGGGCAATCGGGCCGGAATATTCTGAGCGGGCCTGGGTTCAGTAACACAGATTTCGACATCATCCGGGATTTTCCTTTCAAGGAGCGCTACAAGGCCGAATTCAGGGTCGAGTTTTTCAATCTGTTCAACCAGGTCAACTTCGGCAGGCCCAGCAACACTGTGGGGTCTTCCTCGTTTGGCCAACTCCTGAGCGCGAGTCCCGGCCGCATCATCCAGGTTGCCCTGAAGTTTTTCTGGTGATGGCCGTTCTGCCGCAAAATCACGCTCCGATCCGGAAGAGAGGATCAGCGCGACGTTTCCCCGGTATCTCGCCGCGCTATTCCGCGGCGAAGGGCTAACACCGGCGCTGCGAGACGCGGGGCCATGTGGCAATTTACGGCGTGTTGGGTTGGAGAGATCCCGCCTCAGCGGTCACCTTGATGCGGGTTCGGCAACTTCCCGGCAGCATTCTCAGTTTCCTGGTGCCCGCCGAGGGACCTGCCCACTGGAAGTTCGGTTTCGGCTCACGCGGGTGGACCAGCCTGTTCTTGATCCCAACCCAACAGGGACGGCTTCAATCATGAGCGACGCGATCACACATTTGTGATGTGCGGAGGGGGTATTGCGGAGGTGGCTGATGCATCGTGAAGATGCCCGGAGCAAGCCTGGTGGCTTCTCCCGCCGGGAGTTTCTCACCGGCCTGAGTGCGAGCGTCCCGACGCTTAGCCTTGCCAGCCGAACCTTGGGCCATGTCGTGTCTCCCGGCGAGCCGGGCACTGCAGACCTGTCGAGGAAGTTCACTCCCGTTGATCTGAGCACACAGTTCAATATGTCGGCGCGAGAATTTGGCCCGAGGGACCGTGCCAGAGCTTCTCTAGGCGGAGAATCCGCGAAAGACGGCCTTGTCCGTGTTCCGTTCGGGAAATGCCGCCTGCAGGGCGCCCCCTTTTGGCTTGGGCCGGAAGGCGTTGACAATGGGTCGTGGATTGCGCTGAGCACAGAATCGCGCCCGCACACCGCTCGAAGCCTCGAGATCAACATCGGGCAGAAGGCCCATTTCATTTGCCTTGCGTCGTTCTGCGATTGGGACCCGAACGAAACGCCCCCCGTGGACAACGACGCATTCGAGCAGGTCGGTGAAGAATTGGGGCGCTGCTTCTTGATCTATGAAGATGCGAGCCACAATGCCTTGTCCATTCGACGACGGTTCGAAACCAACTCTCCTCGAGAACAATGGGGACACGATTGTGCCACTGCATGGCCGCCGGCAAAATGGAGAGCGAGAAACATTCGAGACCCGCTGGCCTCCGGTCTCGACTGGGGAGACCTGCAGGAATGCACGGCGCACGGCACTCCGCACGGGCAGGGAGTCGGGGATGTCTGGGTGTGCGCGCTCGAGAACCCGAACCCCGAGCGGAGCATCCGCAGCCTGCGATTTGAAGCTTCGGGCCCGGACCTTTTCTTGCTCGCTGGCGTAACGCTTTATCACCTTCCGGAATATCCTTTCCGCTATGAGAGGCTCGCGGTTTACCGCATTACTTTGCCGGAAACCGATCGAGAGGCGGTGAGTCGCTGGAAGGTTGACGTCGATCTGGGGGTCGTCGTTCGCACATATGCTCTGCCAGATTTTCCCGCTGAGGATTGGCTTCGCTCGCCCGCCGCTGGCCTTGGCGAAGAGGTGAAGCCTGCCATCGCCCCTCGCCACCTGTATGTTGATGTCGCAGCGAGCCTCGGCGCAACACTGACACTTCAAGACACTGATACCGGGAAGAGGCTTGAGTTCGATCTAGGTCTGGTTAAAGCGGGCGAAGAGCTTGCCGGGGAGCCCCACGGCAGCCAGATCGAGCTGCTCGTGCGCGACAAGCAATGGGTTCATGGCCGGGTGCTCGATTCGGTGACGCACCAGCCGACCCC
>JBOGJS010000279.1:0-11485 GCA_050745365.1 Terriglobia bacterium | reverse complement strand
GTGTACCCCAGGGCGGCTTGTTCGCCGGGTAGCCCTCGGGATCCAGAAACTTGTTGTACCCGTCAATCCTGTACTTCAGCCAGGGGCCCCACTCAGCTTTGTTCCAATGAGCGCGAGCCATGGCCTGCTTCCCGGTGGTTAAGTAGAGGGCGATCGCGCGAACAGCGGGACTCCCGAGCTGCGCGAAGGAGGGCATCCTTCCCCGGCCCTGGCTGGCGATTTCTGCCACCTGCTCAGTGTTGTACTTGTTTCCAATGTTCTTGAGCGACGGAAATTCCGGAGGACTGCCGCTCAGATCAGCTTTATGGCAACTGGAGCAGTTGCTCAGGTAGAGTGTGCGTCCGCTGACCCTCCCCCTGGCTCTGGGCCTCGGCACCAGCCTGAAAATTTTTGCAAGCTGGTTGGAGTTGACGTAGAGCACTCCAGTCGCAGGGTCAAATGCCGGCCCGCCCCACTCGCCGCCGCCCATAGTCCCAGGGAAATAAACAGTTCCTTGAAAGCTTGGGGGAATGAATTGCCCTCCATGCCGAAGCTTCTTCAGGCGCTCAAGAACGGCTTTGTGTGCTTCCGGCGTCCGGTTCGTGACGGTTTCCGCTGTGAAGTCCTGGGCGGCAAAGGGTGGGGGCAAAAGCGGAAAAGGCTGTGTTTTCGCGGCTCGCTCGCCATCCACATCCGAAGCTGGCACTTTTCGATACTCAATAGGAAAAATCGGCTTGCCGGTTTCCTCATCAAACACAAAAACGTAACCTGATTTGGTAATCTGTGCGACGGCATTCACCGAATGCCCATTGTGCTTTATGCGGATCAGAGTGGGTGCAGTCGGGAAATCGCGATCCCAAAGATCATGACGCACCCCCTGGAAGTACCACACGAGCTTCCCGGTTGCTGCATTGAGAGCGATCAGGCAGTTGGCAAACAGATCGTTGCCGAGGCGATCTGCGCCGTAAAAATCAAATGCCGCCGAGCCTGTCGGCGCAAAAACCAGCCCGCGTTTTCGGTCGATGGCCATGCCGCCCCAGTCGTTCGCGCCGCCTGAGTATTTCCACGCATCCTTTGGCCAGGTGTTGTAGCCAAGTTCACCCGGATGAGGAATGGTATGGAAGGTCCAGCGTATTTTACCAGTACGCACGTCGAAGGCCCGGATGTCGCCCGGCGCTGCAGGCAGATCTTCCGCTACCTCACTGCCCATGATTAGAAGGTTGCGGTAGATGACGCCAGGGCTTGAGGCCGTCACATACAGGTTTTGAGAGCCGCGGCCGAGCCCCTTGCGCAGGTCCACCCGCCCTGAGTCGCCGAAGGAAGGAATCAGCTTGCCCGATTTTGCGTTCAGCGCGTAGAGGTAGGGTCCGGCCACAGAGAAGATCCGCTGATCGCTGCCATCACTCCAGTAGGTGACGCCCCGGTTCGCGCCTTTGGAATAAACCCCTTGGCCTTCGTTCGGAGCAAAGCGCCACAGCAGCTTTCCGGTGGAAGCATCCAGAGCAATCACGTTCAGCTTGGGCGTTGTCGCGTACAGCGTGTTGTGGATGATGATCGGATTCGATTCCATCAGCGATGACGGGAATGCGTCACCTGTATCGAACTTCCACGCAACCCGGAGCCGGCTGACGTTATGCCGGTTGATTTGCTTGAGCGTCGAATAGTGCAAATCGTCCGGACCGCCCCCATAACTTTGCCAGGAGCTGTAGGCTGCGGAGGGAGCTGCCGATTTACCCGCCCGCTGACAGCATAGAAAAAATGCTGGGATAAGCAGAGTGATAAGAACAGGCAACGCTATTTCACGCCTCATGCGTTCACCTCGGAGATTTCGGGCCCCAGAAAATGGGTGAGCCATTCCATCGCGCGCCAGTCTGCTTCGGGGGTCGGATTGTGCTGTTTGCGGTGCGTGATGTAGCCAATGTCGAGAGGTTTGCCATAAAGCTGGTATACCTCCCGAGCAGCATTGATGTAATACCAACTCTTCTCTGTGTCGCACGTATGCCCGCCAATCAACAGGAACGGCCTCGGCGCGATCAGCCCTAGAAGCTCCTGCTGGTCGGTGCCCTCCTCGATCATTTTCAGAATAAACTTGCCGAAGTACCAATAATCATCATAGTTTGAAAAGGTGAGCCCGATCCCGGGCTCGCTCGCCACCACCGCCGTAATGCGCTCATCGAATGCTCCTGCATAAAGCGCCATCTTCCCTCCCATCGAGTGGCCGATGATGCCGATGTGCCGTCGATCGACTTCAGGCAAAGTGTACAGGTAATCGACGACCCGATGAGTGTCCCACACCCACTTGCCGAGCCCTGTGCAGTGCGGATGCCGCAGTTTCAGGTTCGCCACGGCTTCGGTATCGGCCTCGCCGTATTCCGCTTCCCACCACCGAACAGCCGCGGCGATGTATCCTCGTTGAACCGCCATGCGCGCAAATGCCGCAACCCCGCCGCCAAAGAAGGCGCAGCCCGACAAGTCGCGTCCCGCAGGATCATCAACGTCATAGAACGGCACAATAATCACCGGGCAAGGGCGAGCGAGGGGCTCGGCGGGCATCGTCACCATAATCTTGAGCCACATGTCGGGCTCCGTCTGGAGCTGCATGATCCTGCCCGCATAGTTTTCGTCTTTCACTCGCTCGATGAGGCGGACCTTGGGAAGCGGCGGGCTTATTTCCATGTCGCCGAGCAGCTTCAGCCACTTTGCCCTAAGATGTTCGCGACGGTGTTCCCACTCCGGAATACTCGTCACCCCGGAGATCAGGGACAGCAGATTACCGGTCGAGGTTTCATAGCCCTGGGGCGCTTGGTTGTATTCCTTCAGCCACTCGATACCGCGAGCCGGCAGCGGGGGCGGTGCGATCGGGGTGATGCTGCGGCAGACGCGAAAACCCGTGAAGCGGCTTTTGTAGCCTGCATCCATGCAGCACCAGGCGTTACCTTGGCCCGGGCGCCCGAGGGCCGCCTTAAAACTGCTAACGCCTTTGTGGCCTTCCTCGGTGTGGGATTCGCGACTACTCCAGAGGGAGCTATTACTGACAAATGACCCACCACGGACGACACGTTCCAGGCCTCGCTCTGGCCCAGTGGGATTATACGAGCGTTCAGGTGCAGGCACCGGATCTGCAAAGTCATTACACCACTCCCAAACATTCCCGTACATGTCGCATAGTTCATATTGGTTCGGAGGGTAACTGCCAACGGGCGTTGTGCCGTACACTTTGAGATCGTGGAGAAGGAGATCCACGCTCTTTGTGTTCAACCCGCCTAGATTGGCGATGTGGTCGGCGGCCCGGGAAAGCAGGGCGGGTGAGGGGCCCGGAGCACCAGGAACGATGCTTCCACATTCATTCGTGTGTACGTGGGGTAATACAGGAAACGGCCCTGCAGCATGTACCCATTCGGCTTCTGTGGGCAGGCGATAGCCGTTTTTGCGTATGTCGCAAGCGCCCGTTTCAAGTTCGTAGCAGGCTTCCAGGCCCTCTTTTACGCTTCGGAAATTGCAGTACCGAATCGCTTCCCACCAGCTTACCGTCTCCACCGGCAAATCGGGACCTTTGTGGAACGATGGATTGGAGCCGGTGATGGCCTCGAACTCCCGCTGCGTGACTTCGAATGGAGCGATCAGGAAATTTCCAATCGTCACGGTGGTCGGAACCCCTGTCACAGGGTCTGTTGCTTGGTAGCTTGTGGCGGGCACTTCCACCATGTTGGCCGGCGCTAATGCTGCCGGCGCACTTTCGCTTGCCTCCGCTGGACCCGCGGTTACAGCATCAAGCTCCCGGCCCGCAGCGAGCGCCCCGACTGCTGCCGCGGAACCTTTTAGGAATGTTCTCCTTTCCATCGTTCTCCTTAATTCTCCTTCCCTTGAGAGCGGGTGGCTGGAGAAACACGCAGAGGACATGCGAGGAACAGCTCTCTGCATCACGTTCGGCGCCAAGCCGGGTAGCGCAGACCTCCGGTTTTGAGGTCTGCGGTTTTTGCCCGAAAATCGCGAAAAGCCGCGGACCTGAACAACCCAGGTCCGCGCTACACCTGCCATTTCCCAGTTTGGCAGCCGAAGACTGTGGGCGCTCAGAATGAAAGCTTCAGCGCGAACCGGATTTGCCGCTGGCCGGTGGCCGAGCTGATCGTGTCATATCCGTTGAGACTTGTAACCGTTCCGTTGGTGAACGAGGCGTCGGATACGGCTGTGTCGCTTGGAATTGCGAATTGAGGCGTGTTGGTTAACCCGTAGGCCTCGGCGCGGAACTCGAGCGTGAAGCGCTCTTTTATTTTGAAGTCGCGCGAGATGCTCGCGTCGAGGTTGAAGAAGCCAGGGCCAAATAGGATATCTCTTCCACTCGTACCAAACCGGACCGCTGTGACCGGCGCAAACGCATTGGGATTAAAGTAGGGCTCCCCTGGCCCATGGCCGCCAGGGATCGAAACGTGGGCGAGGACTTGGTCAGCCGTTTGGGTGCTGCCAGGGGCATTAGCAGAAGCGCCTGAGGAAGTGATCGTAAATGGTAACCCGGTTAACCGGCTAAGGATGGGGCTTATTTTCCAACCACCAAGAACTGCCGATCCAATCCCGTGAGTGGCCCAACTATGGCCAGGGCCAAACGGTAAAGCATACACTGCGTAAAGGCGAAAATTTTGCGCCTGGTCGTAGCCGGCAGGTGCATAGTTGCGGCTCAGCATCGGCTCCCACGACCAAAGCAGACCCGAGTAGGCGATGTCGGTGTAATCAAGCGCCTTGGACAATGTGTAAACAGCCCCCACCAATTTTCCGTTCGCCCGCCACGTCGCCTGGGCTTGCAGTGAATTGTAAGCGGCAGTGCCAAAAGGAGTGATCTCAGAGATATCGTTTGGGTTCCCCCATAGTTTGAAGAGGGGAGCCCCTTGGGTACCGGCGCCAGGACCAGCGGCGTTGACGTCGACAACAGACTGAGCTCGGATGCTGCGCGTTCCAACGTATGCAGCCTGCGCATTAAAGCCAGACCCGAGCTCTCGTTGCACTGTAAAACTGTAGGATTCGACGTAGCCGCGGCGGAAATTCACCGGGAAAGCTTCCGTTCCAAGATAGGTTGGCAGCTCGAATTTCCCCAGGCTCAGGTCGGGGCCGGTGAAAGGGGGCAAGCCGGTGGCAAGACTACCCGCTGCCATATAGGACGTGATGCCGGCGATCTGTTGCGAAATGACCATCGGATAGCTGTTGAGCATGCAAGCGAAAGGAGAAGCGTCCGTACTCATTCCGAAACCGGCTCGGACAACCGTTTTCTTGTTTAGACGGTAGGCAAGGCCCAACCGGGGACTGAGTTGACCGTGGCCCACGTTGACATAGGCGTCGGAAGGAACACCGTTGACGCCTCCCAAATAGGAGAGGTTCGTGGCGGGGTTGTAATTCAAGCCACCGAAGTGGGCCAGCGAGGGAAACGGATAGCGTTCATACCGTGCTCCAACGTCTAAACTCAATTTCCGGGTCACTTGCCACTGATCGCGTGCGTAAAATGAATACTCGTTTTCGCGCGACGTGGCGGGATCGATGTATTGGTAGTCCTTTCCCATGGCCTGCGGAAGCCCGAGCAGGAAATCAGCCCAGCCGTTGTATTCGTTTGGTGCTGGTCCTCCGTTTAAGGCTGTCAGACCGCCGGTGAAAGTAAATCCGCCGCGTGGCCCGTAATCAAGCTGTGGCTGGAAATGGTTGAGCTCGAAACGGCCAAAAAAAAAGCCGAAACGGAGAGAATGGGAACCTTTTATCCAGCTCAAGTTCGCAGAGGAGGTGTATTCGTTATCGTGATAAACGAATGGGTTGTACGGCAATAAATCACCAAGCCCAGCGAAGCCCGATATGTTGAACCCTGGAATCCCGCCTTGCAGTGGGTTTGGACCGTTTGTGCCAGGGATGTGGAGCACGTCGAGCCCGAAGTTTGTTCCGATCTCCACATCTTTGTTTTGCATGCCCTGTCGAAGGAACCCGGCGTTCGCATCGAGCAGCATATTCGGCCTTATCGTGTACGTCCCACCCAACGCCACGTTCTGCATGAGACTGGGCGCCCGGCCGGGCTGGATGCCGACGTTCGGCACCCCCCCTGCTGGACCAAGGCTCGGCGGATCGACGATGAGAGTGGGCTGCGCGCTATATCGGCCAAAAATCGAACTCTTCGATGTCGGGTTGTAGTTGAGTTTTAGATCCACCGTGTCCTGCGTCATTGCGTAGTCAGTTGCACTGAAGTAGTTATTCGAAATGCCGCTCCCAAAGTTTGGCGCCGGAATGAGCGCCGCCATTTTCTGGGCCGCCGAACTAAGCTGCGAAGAAGGGATAATGTCACCGGGAAAGAGCAAACGTCCGGTGCCGTCTGGGTTTCCGGTTGAGGGATTGAAGATGGGTGTGCCCGAGCCGGAAAAATCACCGTTGCGTATTGCCTCGGTGGGCAAGGAATAAAGGCCGGAGCCACTCTCACGGATCACGTAGCGCTGCCAATCTCCAAAAAAGAAGAGCTTATCTTTTTTGATCGGGCCACCGAGGTCCAGGCCGAACTGATTCGCAACGAATTTGGGTGGCGTGCCAGCGTAATAGAAAAAGTTCCGGGCCTCGAGCGCGCTGCTTGTGTTATATTCCCATGCCGCGCCATGAAAAGCGTCCGTGCCGGATTTGGTCACTACATTGCTGACCGAGCCACCGGCCTTACCTAACTCCGCATCAAAGCTGCCCGTCACCATATTCACTGCCTGAATAGCAGCAGCAGGTGGGACGTAAGCCACTTGGAATTCTTCCCAAAAATTCGGCACAGCCGCGCCATCAATGGTCGAGTTATAGTCCAATGCTGACGTGCCATTGGTATAAAGAATCATCGATCCCGTGGGATTGCCTGCGTCGATCCCAATCGAACTGGAAGGCTGAGGCGGGCTCACCCCTGGCACTAACGCATAAAGGGACTCATAGTTACGGTTTATCCCCAGAGGCAGATTCTCAATGTCCGTCGAGCCGATGTTCGTAATGATGTCAGCCCGATCCGTCTGAAGAGGTGACACCGCCCCCTTCACTGTAACTCTCTGGCTCACCCCGGCCAGTTGCAGTTGGATATCGACCCGGCGCGTGTTGTTGGTAACCAAACGGACGTTCTGCTCAGTGACGGTGCCAAAAGATGTGGCCGAGAACGCAACTTTATAGGTGCCGGGTTGAAGATGTGTGATCAGGTAGATCCCATGGCTGTTGGTGACCGCTTCGGTGGCAATGCCAGTGCCGACGTTTCTAGCTTCAACTTTCGCTCCAGGGATAGGCGCGCCTGACGGGTCCGTGACATTGCCGGTGAGCGACGCGTAAAGTATTTGGGCTTGCGATTTCAATGGCCATGCCAGGATGAGAGCCATTAAAGCCATGAGAATGCCGATCGAGTGCCGCCCAGCGCAGCGCGGCTGCCGCCACAGGCCCGTTAACGATCGTGTGTGTTGCGTCATTTTCTTTACCCTCTCGTCTTGAGTTCTGTTCAGGTCGCGCCAAATCCCCGAGGGTTCTACGGGTATACCACACCGGCCACCCAATATCTACCATGAAGTTCCAATGATAGTGGAGGCCGGGATAGCGCGGTGTGAGGCGTGAAAACGAGGCGGGAAATGGGAGATTAGTACGGCTGCTTCAATCCGCGTGCCTTTGGTTGGTATCAGGGCACGACTTCAGAGCCTGTCGGAAATAAAGGGTTCCGAACGAAGGATCGTAGGTTCCACGGCAGGAGTTCCGTGATGCGCTTGATCGGCGATGCGCGTCAAGCCGTCGCCGAAATCTTTGTCGCCGAGATATTTCTCCGGAACGAGGCCGTTCAGCTTCGCCGTTCCGATCAGGCTGTAGATAATCGCGAGGCGATCACCGCCCGCATCGGAACCAGCGAAGAGATAATTCTTCCTGCCCGAAGCGACGGCACGCAGCGCCCTCTCGGCCGCGTTGTTGTCGAGATCCAACCGGCCGTCCTCGACGTAGTAGCCCAAAAATCTGACGAAACAAAACGCAAACTGCGGCGTAACGTTTTCAGTGGCTCTCTTTGTAGGATTATCGACCGCAGCGTGTGCTAATCCGAGGGTCGGGGGTTCGAGTCCCTCCACGCCTGCCACTCTTTTCAGCTATCCACGTGATCGGAGAATTTACGATCGAGCGCCAGCTTGTTCGCGCGGGCCATGCGGTCGGAAAACCGGTTCATCTCCTCACGGCTCATCGGCTGGAAATTCATTGCCCAGGCGGCGTTCTTCCGGATGATCTCATGGTTTGGCATCCCCACCACGGCCGAGGCAACCGGCAGACTCAGGGAATATTGCAGTAATTCGGCCGCGCTGCTCTTGCCAGGTCCACTTCCCATCAGCGCTTGCTGCCCCGTCACCTTCATCGCCAGGATTCCAAGCTTCTTCTTGCGGGCCGCAGGCAAGGCGATCTGCTGGAAGCTCCCGCGCATGGCCGGGTCCAAAATCATGCTATGCGAACCAGTGGTCATCCCCTGCAGCGCGGCATTGAGCGCCATCTGCACACAGTCGAGCTCGTTCCGGTCGATGGCCGTCTTCAACACGGTCGGATCATAATGGCTTGTCATGCCCACGAAGCGCGTTACCTTCTGCTCACGCAGCTTGTAAAGGGCATTCAGCACACCGTTCTTAGCCTCTACGCGCCGGAGATCCTCCATGTCATGCAGCGCGTGCACATGGATCAAGTCAATCTGGTCCGTCTGCAGCCGCTTCAAACTTCCTTCCAAAATGCGCATGGCAGTGTCGCCGTCCCGAGGCTCGATTTTGGTGGCTATAAACATGTCCTTGCGGTGCGTCTTTGCCACCTGCCCCACCCAGGTTTCGCTGCGCCCTTCGCCGTAGCCATAGGCTGTATCGAAGTAGCGAATGCCCGAGTCAAAAGCCAGGGTGAGCGCCGCGACCGCCGCTTCTTCATTGCCATACATCGAAAGACGGCTTCCACAGCCAAACGCAAGCATGGTGACCCGCACGCCCGTCTTGCCCAGAACACGTGTGGGCATCGCCTGGGACGCCACAGCATTCGCGCCACCCAAGGCAGCAGCTACCGCGCCTGCCAGAGCAGATTTTCCCAGAAATTCCCGTCTAGAAAATTGATTGGCCATTTGGACCTCCGGAGGTCTACTGTCTTTGCCATATTGGTTCAATCGCGCTCAAAAGTAAAGCCGGTGAGCGCAGCCGACAGTCGGCAGCAGCCCGCCAACCAGCGGGCGCAAGAGAGTAGCCCACGGTGTGAGCCGTGGGACCGGAAACGGTTTAGAACGTCCCAAGCGGAGGACGGGGCGGCAGACGATTGCGTATACATTTTCTAACCTGCTCATCCATCGTCTTCCTGAAACGAAACGGAACTGTGTGTGATGAGCGATACATCCGGGCGTTCTGCCGCCCCGCCGGGGCTTCGGGATTTCGCGGTTCCCCCTTTTCCCACGGCTGACGCCGTGGGCTACTCTCTGGCGGCCCTTGCGGCCTAAAATGTAGAAACTCTAGGCAGAGTTTCTAAAAACCGAAACTCTGCGCAGTCTCACTTTCGAGCATTAGTCTCCGATGAGCCGGCGATAAAGGTCCTCGTAGAGTGGGATGATTTTGTCGCTGCAGAAACTGCGGTTTGCGTGTTCGCGTCCAGCGCGGCCCATTGTTTCGCGTTTCGCTGGATCGGCAAGAATCTCAAGCGCCTTGGCCGCCATGCTCTTCACGTCACGCGGCGGCACGAGGTATCCATCTACCCCGTCGCGGACAACTTCCGGCACGCCCCCCACCTTCGAACAAACGACCGGCACCCCGCAGGCCATTGCTTCGAGGGCTACCAGCCCGAAAGATTCAAGGTCGCTCGGCAGCAGCAGGACATCGGCGCAGTTCAGCAGGTCCTGCACCTGGTTCTGCTTACCCAGGAAAATTACGTCCGAGCTCATCCCTTTCTCGCGCACCATCCACTCGGCAATCGTGCGCTCCGGACCGTCGCCAATCATCAGCAGCTTGGCCGGAATCTCGCGCCGCACAAGCTGGAAGATCTCCACCACGTCCGGCACCCGCTTCACGGGCCGAAAATTGGAAAGGTGAACGAGGATCTTCTCGTCATCGCGCGCAAAGGTCCCCCGGCGGCACTCGCCATCCGCGGGCTGGAAGACGTCGCAGTTGACGAAATTGGGGATGACTTCAACTTGCTTGCGCACTTCAAATTCGTCGCGGGTAACCTTTTGTAAATAGTGGGAGATGGCGGTGACGGCGTCGCTCTCTTCAATTGAAAAGCGAGTGATGGGGAGATAGGAGCGATCCGCGCCGACCAGCGTGACATCGGTGCCGTGCAGAGTGGTGACGAAAGGAAGCCGTCGGGGGTGAAGCATGGCGCGAGCAAGATAGGCGCTGACGGAATGCGGGATGGCATAATGAACGTGGAGGAGGTCCAGCCCTTCGTTCACCGCCACATTGTGCATCTTGGAAGCCAGAGCGAGCGTATAAGGCGGGTGATCAAACAGCGGATAATCCATGATTTCCACTTCATGAAAATGAATCCGCTCCGAAGCCGCCGTCATCCGGACCGGCATTGCCGAGCTAATGAAGTGGACGTCATGCCCTCGGGCTGCAAGCTCAAGGCCCAGTTCCGTCGCCACCACGCCACTTCCACCGTAAGTTGGATAACAGGTGATCCCAATCCTCATCGCCAGGCGTCACACGGTTTTATCGGAAGAGTCACAAATCCCCTCGATCGGGCACGCAGCGCAGAGCGGTCTGCGGGCTTGGCAAATCTTGCGACCAAACCAGATCATTTGATGTCCGAAGATGATCCAATGTTCCTGCGGCACGATTTTTATCAAGTCTTGCTCCACCTTTTCCGGCGTCTTTTCGAGGGATAGCTTCAGGCGGTGCGCGATCCGAAACACGTGGGTATCCACCACAATGCCTGTCGGAAGTCCATAGGCCGTGCCGAGCACCACGTTCGCCGTTTTGCGCGCCACGCCGGGGAGCTCGAGCAGCTCATCCATCGTTTGGGGAACTTTGCCACCGAACTCGCCCACAATTTTGGCTGCGGCTGCCGTAATATTTTTTGCCTTGTTGCGGAAAAAACCGGTGGAGCGGATCTCTTCGGCCAGCTCTTCGGGCCGGAGGGCAGCAAAATCCGCCGGCGTCGGATGTTTCCGGAAAAGCTCAGGAGTCACTTTGTTGACGCGTTCGTCCGTACATTGGGCAGAAAGGATGGTCGAGACAAGAAGCTGGAAGGCGTTGTCATGCTTCAGGGCACATTCAGCGTTCGGGAACAAGCGTTCAAGAGCCACAAAGATGATTTTCAAGCGCGCGGGAGAAGTGTAGTCTGCTACCTTCCGGGCGGCTCGCTTCTTCGATTTTCCAGAGTTTTTCACGCTGGCGGCCATATTTCCAACCATTCACGAGCCAGGTTTTTTCAGCCTTTCTCGCGGCCCTACGTAGCCTCGCGACTGGCATAATATAGCATGAATCATACTGCCTCAGTTTCGCGGCGCCTTCACGCCGCCGTTTTGGATTCACCGCCCGTAGTGCGTCAGTCT
>JBOGJS010000278.1:0-2805 GCA_050745365.1 Terriglobia bacterium | reverse complement strand
CCCGTAGAACCTCACGCTCCTGGAGCGCGCGCAGAATCTTGGCTTGCATGGCGAGGCTTGTATCGCCGATTTCATCCAGAAAGAGGGTCGAGCGGCTGGCACGCTCGAAGACGCCCTTCTTCCGCTGATAGGCGTCCGTGAAAGCGCCCTTTTCATGACCAAAAAGCTCGCTTTCGAGCAGGGTTTCCGTCAGCGCCGCGCAGTTTACGGCGAGGAAAGGCTGGTTGCTGCGGGAGCTGAGGCTGTGGATTTCTCGCGCCACCAGCTCTTTCCCGGTGCCGCTCTCGCCGAGGATGAGTACAGTGTGGGAAGTTCCGGCCACTTTCAGGATCATCCGCAGCATGGCCTTGGTGGCGGGTGAATCACCCAAGATCGTCTTCCGCAGCAGGGCCATTCGCGCGAAGACTTCTCCCACCACTTCCAACAGGCGGTCGCGGTCCACCGGTTTTTCAAGGTAAGTGTAACCCCCCTTTTTCGTGGCCTCGATGGCGGAAGGAATGGAGGGATAGCCGGTGATGATGACGACCGCGACGGTAGGATCGGCCTGCTGAATGGAGCCTAGAAGTTGAATTCCTGTGATGCCGGGCAGGTTCAAATCGGTGAGAACGATGTCAAAGCGCTTCTGGCCCAGCAGGCGCAATGCCGATTCCCCGCTGGCCGCGGCTTCAGCGCAGTAACCTTCATCAGCGAGGATGTCGCGATAAATCTCCCGCTGGCGCTCCTCATCATCAACAATCAGAATAGTTCCTTCAGGCATGGATCAGGTTGTTGTTGCTTGGGACACCGGGGATTCAGCCGCAGCAGTACGATCAGCGCCGAGAGGAAGCTCAATCACCATGATGGTTCCCGGCATCCGGTCATCTCGAACGTAGATGGCTCCGCCATGGTCTTCCACAATTTTGCGGGTAATCGCCAACCCCAGCCCGAAGCCGGTGGCCTTTGTCGAGAAGAACGGCGCAAACACTCTCTCCCGGTCTGCAGGCGGGATGCCGGGGCCGGTATCCGCAAACCGGAGTTGAAGCTTGCCCGGCTGGCCATTCGCCGGGATGTGCCGCGCGGAGACGTGGATTTTTCCGCCGCGTGGCATGGCCTGAATGGCATTGGTGAGGAGGTTCACGAAGCAGGTTTTCATCTGCTGCTGGTCAGCCCGGATAGCGGGGAAGCCCGCAGGAATCTCTGTGCCGATGATAACATCGTGGGCGTGAGCCTGTTTCTCCACCAGGGCGACAGATTCCGTCAAACTCTCTGTCAGATCGCAACGAGAGAAGCTGGGCGGAGCTTGACGGCCAGCGGATAAGAACTCGTTCACCAGGCGATTCAGGCGACTGATTTCTTCTTTCACGTTGCTGAGATTGCGTTGGAATTCACGTGCCGCGCGCCCGTCGCCCGCTGCCGCGCCCCCCGCAACGAGCGAGACGTGTTTAGCGCGAATCTGGTCAATGCTGAGATTGATGAAATTGAGCGAGTTCCGGACTTCGTGAGCCACGCTCCCGGCAAAACGCCCCAGGAGAGATAGCTTTTCCGCCTCGCTCAACCGCTCCTGCAAGAGGCGGGCTTCACGGAGCCGGCCTACCATCTGGTTAAATGTTTGCGCCAGCCGACCAATTTCATCCCTCCTCTCAATGGGAAGGGAGACGTAGAGATTCCCCTGCGCCACCTGCTTCGCGCCTTCCACGAGCATATCGATGGGCTTCGTGAAAAGAAATGCCAGGTAGACCACGGCGAAAATACCGGCCAGCACCGTGACGAGAATCCAGACCGAACGCACCAGGTAGGTGCGCCGCAGAAGTGCATCCACTTGGTCGCCCAGCCCGCGGATGCGCACATAGCCAATCACCTTGCCGCCGCTCGCCTTTTCCCCCTGAATAATTGGGAATTCCACAAAGTAGGTCTTCTCGCGAATAGCCGCATCCACATCCACTTCCGGGAAATCGGCGGAAATGTGAATGGGGTTGGGGCGGATCACCCGGCGGCGCCGTTTGAGCTTAATCTTCTTTCCAACTTGATGGGGGTTCGTGCTGGCAACCACCTCGCCGCTCGGCGAGGCGACGGTAATTGAAGCAAGCCCGGCGCTCTTCAAAGCCTGCATATATGCTTCGAGCGCCTCTGTGCGGCTCACTTTCGGGGGAATCTCCGCCTGAGTCAACTGGCTGATGGCCAGGAGGTCCGAGGTGACACCAGCTACATAAGCCTTGGTCCGGTCATTCTGGCCCATGTAGGTGGCAAAAAGGATAGCGCTGGTGATGGCCAAGGTGAGAAATAGCACCAGCGCCAGCCGCGTCCTGAAGCGCAGGCTGGGCAGAAATTGACTCCACCGCGGCAAGTACATAGATGGTAAGTTCCGATCCGTTCTCACCCATTCTATCGGAGCGAGAAGATGGACGCAACGAAACGCCCAAGCGGCCTGAAAAACGCGTGCTATACTCCTGTCGTGGATCCGGAAAAGGCCATGCAGTTTATCCTGGACTCGCAGGCGAAGCACGAAGCGTGGCTTCAGAAGCACGAGGAAGCCGCTCGGCGAAATGATGAGAAGATCGCCGAAAATTCACGTCAGATTGCCACCGTAGCAGACCTGGTCGGCCGGCTTGCGCGGGCCGGAATAGAACTAGCCGAACGGATGGCGAGGCTCACCGAGTCCCAGGCTCATACCGACGGCCGCCTTGATGCGCTCATTAACTCCGTGCAAGAAATGGAAGTGCATGGACAGGAAACCGACCGCCGTCTCGACGCACTGGCCGAAGGCGCGCGAGAAATGCAAGTGCATGGACAGGAAACCGACCGCCGCCTCAACGCACTCATCGACAC
>JBOGJS010000277.1:0-4201 GCA_050745365.1 Terriglobia bacterium | reverse complement strand
TCCTAACGCGGAGTTGTATTTTAACTCCGCGGCTTATGGCTCCTCTGCATGACAGGCCGCCTGCTCAGCGTGAGAAAAACGACCCCTCATCCGCCCTCCGGAGTTTACCCTGAGCAAAGCCGAAGGGTCGGGCACCTTCTCCCCAGGGGAGAAGGTGGGAAGCCGATTCGCTCCTCTTCGAATCGCCCTGAGCGGAGCGAAGGGGCTCACGGTAAACTCCGCGACCCGGATGAGGGGTCCCGATCGAAATTTACCACGTCTCCGCGCTACGCTTTGTCATGCCCCAGATTGGCAGCCGAAGGCTGTGGGCACTCGGAATGACAAGGTCCAAAAGTTTGCGAAAAACCCGATTTTGACGGAATCCTGAAGATGACCGGCGCCTCAGCATCCCTGTCTCCAGTTGTGCTGCCCGATTACCGTATTATCGTGTGCGGAATTTTAAGTGGAAATTGGAAGGGATCAAGCAGCGGATCAGTTTCAGGTTAGACGTTCTCCCGCTAAATTCTTTAAACGTCCAGATTTTTTACGTCTAAGGCGTTCTCCTCAATAAACTGGCGGCGGGGCTCGACGGCATCACCCATAAGGACGGTAAAGATGGAATCGGCCTCAACCTGATCTTCAACCCGAACCTGAAGCAACTTGCGCTGATCCGCATCCATTGTGGTCTCCCAGAGTTGGTTCGGATTCATCTCGCCCAAGCCTTTGAAGCGCTGGACGGTGAAGGCTTTCTTGCCGACGGCCATCACGTGATCCAACAGTTCTCTGCGGTGCTGAATCGCGATGCGGTCTCCGTTTGAGAGAATGACGTAAGGGGGAACATCATAAGTCCGGACACGCCGGTGAAGGTCAAGCAGGCGTTTGTAGTCGGCGCTCGAAATAAACTCCCAGTCAATTGTGTATTCGCCCGGCATATCGTTCGAAAACGTCAGCACATAAAGATTGTGTTCCTCATCCAATTTGAGCGTGCACTTGAAGCCAGCGTCTTTGAGTTGCTTCGCCACTTCCTCCAGCTTTGTCTGTTCCTCAAGCTCAGCTTTTTTCCCGAGCTCGCAACGTAGCAGCGCATCGAGCGGCCGGGCATCCCCCAGTCGCCTTTCCAGCTTATCAAACAGGTCGACATACTCAGCAAGCGCCATGAGGAAATTTGTGAGATCTCCGCCCTGGAGCTTCGCCTTCTTGTCCCCCTCGCCGATCTCAACGGTGTGGTCCTCCGTGGCGCGCCGCATCACCTCACGGCGAAACTCTTTCTCATCGCGAATGTAGCGCGCGCTCTTGCCTTTCTTGATGAGGTAAAGTGGGGGCTGGGCGATATAGACGTGGCCATGCTCGACGAGTTCCGGCATCTGACGGTAAAAGAAGGTGAGTAGAAGCGTACGGATGTGGGAGCCGTCTACGTCAGCGTCCGTCATAATGATAATCTTGCCGTAGCGGAGTTTTGAGAGATTGAAATCATCTTTGCCGATGCCCGTCCCAATGGCCGTAATCAGCGCACGGATTTCCTCGTGGCCAAGCATCTTATCGAAGCGCGCTTTTTCGACGTTTAAAATTTTGCCCCGCAGCGGCAAAATGGCCTGATAGCGGCGGTCGCGTCCCTGCTTGGCTGAGCCGCCAGCAGAATCGCCCTCCACCAGAAACAACTCGCACCGCTCGGGGTCCTTCTCCTGGCAGTCCGCCAGCTTCCCGGGGAGGCCCCCGGAATCGAGCGCGCCTTTTCGCCGGGTAAGCTCGCGGGCTTTCCGCGCGGCCTCGCGCGCGCGGGCCGCCTCAATCGATTTCGCGCAGATTTTGCGGCCCACGGCGGGGTTCTTCTCAAAATGCTCCATAATCTTCTCGTAGACAAAACTGGCCACGAGACTCTGAATGTCGCTGTTGAGTTTTCCTTTGGTCTGCCCTTCAAATTGTGGTTGGGGCAGTTTGACGCTAATCACCGCTACCAACCCTTCGCGGACGTCCTCGCCCTGAAGATTCTCTTTAACGTCCTTGAAAAGACCCTGATTCTGGCCGAACTGGTTAATGGCGCGGGTTAGCGCGGAGCGAAAGCCGGAAAGGTGTGTGCCTCCGTCCACAGTGTTGATGTTATTGGCAAAGGAAAACATTGTCTCGGCGTAGCCGTCGTTATACTGGATGGCAAACTCCATGGAGACGCTGTCACGCTCGGCCTCAGCATACACCGGCATTGGGTGGAGCACGTCCCTGTTCTTGTTGAGATGCTTCACAAATTCGACGATGCCGCCGGTGTAGTGGAATTCCGCCTGTTTCCCCGTCCGCTCGTCCTTCAGCCGGATCGTCAGACCTTTATTGAGGAACGAGAGTTCACGCAGGCGCTGTGCAAGCGTGTCGTAATTAAATTCAATTGACGAGAAAATTTTCGCGTCGGGCAGGAAGGTAATTTTTGTGCCACGCCGCTCGGTCTTGCCCGCTTTTTTTAACGGCGCCTGCGGCTTGCCGCGCTCGTACGCTTGTTCCCACGTATAGCCGTCGCGCCAGATTTCGAGGTCCAGCGACTCCGAGAGCGCGTTCACTACTGAGACTCCAACGCCGTGCAGTCCGCCGGAGACTTTGTAGCTCTTGCTGTCGAATTTTCCGCCCGCGTGAAGCACCGTCATGACGACTTCCGCGGCCGAGCGGCCTTCTTCTTTGTGCTGGTCTACTGGAATGCCACGTCCGTTGTCCGTCACCGTAACGGAATTGTCTGAATGCACAGTGACATCCACCCGGTCGCAAAAGCCTGCCAGAGCCTCATCCACGGAATTATCCACAACTTCCCACACCAAATGGTGGAGGCCCAGTTCACCGGTCGACCCGATATACATTGCCGGCCGCTTGCGCACGGCTTCAAGGCCACCCAGCACCTTGATGCTTCGGGCATCGTAGTGTTGCTCTTCAGCCGCTCTCGCCTCTATTTTGATGGTTGATTCATTCACCTTTTATGCCTCGCTTTTTCAGCGCCCCCGACAGATTCTGCCTGCCCCTGCTCGGAATGGCTCATACGCGCATGGGCATGATGACATAGCGGTAACGGCAAGAGTCGTCCTCAGCGGGGCGCAGTTGCCCGGCGCTCTGCTCGTCCTTGAGCTCAATGCGAATTTTTTCAGTCTCCCCAAGCGCATCGAGAAATTCAAGAAGATACTGATAGTTGAACCCAATTTGCATATCCTCGCCGTCGTATCTCACATCCACCGCTTCATTGGCCTCGCCGTACTCGCCGCTCGAGGAAAAGATTTCAAGCCGGTCTTTGGCTAGTTGAAAGCGGACCGCGCGGGTACGCTCGTCCGCAAGTAGGGCAACTCTCCGCAGTGCTCCGACCGCTTTCTCTTTGCTCAATTCCACAACTCGATGGTTGTCCCGTGGCAGCACCGCCTCATAATTCGGGAATTGGCCGGTCAGTATGCGGGCAATTAACACTCGATGGCCCGCTGAAAAGAACAGGTGGCTTTCGTCCTCTGAAAACTGGATCGGCGACTGGTCACCCCCCTGCACCAACAGCCGATAAACCTCGCCCATTGCTTTACGAGAAATCAAGATCCGCAACTCGTTGTTGAGGCCTTCTACCTGGGCTTCCCGCTCGACCTGGGCAAGACGATGACCATCTGTGGCAACCATTAAAATCTGATCAGGCTTCAGCAGTAACAGAGCCCCGTTCAGCGTGTACCTCGATTCTCCCGTCGCGATCGCGAAACTCGTCCTCTGAATCATTGTGGCGAGCACTCCGGCTGGAATGGTGGCTAGAGGCGGAGGAATTTCCGGCAGAGCAGGAAAACTGTCCTTGGCCATACCTGCCAACCGGAAGGACGAGCGCTCACAAACTAGCTGGATCGAGTGATTCTCAAGGGCCTTCACACGGACCTCGGCCTCCGGCAAAGAGCGGATAATTTCCAAAAGACGTTTCCCAGGAATGGTTGAGGCGCCTGCCTGTTTGACGCGTGCAGCACACCCGCAACGGAGCCCGAGGTCCAGGTCTGTCGCGCTCAGGCACACTTCTGATCCGGTTGCTTCAACCAGAACGTTCGAGAGAATCGGGATCGTGGTCTTTTTTTCCGAAACCCCCTGAGCTAAGTCCAGCTCTTTTAGGAACCTGCTTTTTTCGACTGTGAATTCCATATGGATAATACCTATGTGAAGTACGATAGTAGTAGGAACTGTGGATATGTGGAAAAATAGAAAATCCCAATATGGATCATAGGCTTACAGTGATTTATTG
>JBOGJS010000276.1:0-3437 GCA_050745365.1 Terriglobia bacterium | reverse complement strand
TTTTCAGCCTTTCTCGCGGCCCTACGTAGCCTCGCGACTGGCATAATATAGCATGAATCATACTGCCTCAGTTTCGCGGCGCCTTCACGCCGCCGTTTTGGATTCACCGCCCGTAGTGCGTCAGTCTCGGGCGCGTAGAGGCGGCTTTATGCCGCCATTTCGGGCTGGCGGGGTAAACCCGCCGCTACGTCCGCGCCCGAAAACTGGGGCATTACCACGGCCCGGCATTCATGATGGTGATTCGCGCCGAGTCCGGATAGAATGAAAGGAGATGGGAACAGAACTCATTCAAATTGCTCCCTCGGCACCACGACTGCGGCGCCCGGAGTGGCTGAAAGTCCGCTTGCCCAGCGGGAAAAACTATTACGAACTGAAGGGCACGATGCGGAGTCTCAGCCTGCATACGGTGTGTGAGAGCGCCCGCTGCCCGAACATCGGCGAGTGCTGGGGTCACCGCACAGCCACCTTTATGATCCTCGGCGATCATTGCACGCGGCGGTGCGGTTTTTGCGCTGTTCCTAAAGGTGCGCCCAAGGGCGAAGTGGATTGGGAAGAGCCGGAGCGGGTGGCTGAAGCCGCGCACTCGATGGGCCTTCTCTACGTAGTGGTCACTTCGGTGGATAGGGACGACCTGAAAGATGGTGGCGCAAAGCTCTTTGTGCTGACGATTGGCGCTTTGCGACGCGCAATACCTCAAGTAAAGGTTGAGGTTTTGATTCCGGATTTCCGTGGATCGGATGAAGCATTGGAGACTGTTTTGCTCGCCGAGCCGGACGTGTTGAACCACAACACGGAAACCGTTCCTCGCCTCTATCGAGTGGCGCGGCGCGGCGCCCGCTACGACCGCACCTTGCGGTTGTTGGTCCGCTCGCGCGAACTGGCACCGACGATTCCCACAAAATCAGGAGTGATGGTGGGGCTCGGTGAGACCCTCGAAGAACTCGCCGGTGTGCTCGCTGACTTGAGCGACGCGGGTGTGGAGATTGTGACGATCGGACAATATCTCCGGCCTTCAGGAGAACAATTGCCCGTAACCCGCTTCTATTCGCCTGAAGAATTCGCCGCGCTCAAGCAGGAAGGGGAGCGGCTAGGAATCCGGCATGTAGAATCCGGTCCCCTGGTTCGCAGTTCCTATCACGCCCACGAACAGACGGCATCGCTTCGAATGTGAGCGACGCAGACGTAGCCACGGTCAGCGTCTTTCGCCGATCGTGGGCTTTTCGAACCCCGCGGAAAAAACCCACCACCCCAATTCCACATTTTAAATTTGAAACCAAGAATCGGAGTGCCGAGGGCCGACAGCAACGACTAAGCTACTCATAGCGAATGTAAAAAAGAGGAGCATCGATGACCAAATCAGCCAGTAACCGTCGGCTGAGTATCCCGACCGAGCAAGACGCCCGCTGGGCATCCGTTGTTGCCCGCGACCCGAAGGCCGACGGCGAGTTTTACTATTCGGTCAGATCGACCGGCGTATACTGCCGTCCCACCTGCGCGGCGCGCCGTCCGAAACCGGAAAATGTGCAGTTCCATCGAACGCGCGAGGAAGCTGAGAAGGCCGGGTTTCGGCCCTGTAAACGATGCAAACCAGACCAACTCTCGCTCGCCGAGTGTCGCGCGACCAAGATCGCCTCAGCGTGCCGGTTTATCGAGAGCTCGGACGAGCCTCCCAGACTCGAAGAGCTCGCGAGGCGGGTAGGACTGAGCAGCTACTATTTCCATCGCGTGTTTAAGGCCACCACAGGAGTGACGCCGCAAAAGTACGCGGCAGCAGAACGCTTGAAGCGCGTTCGCCATGAACTAGACCGTGGCCGGACGGTGATGGAAGCCATCTACGCCGCGGGGTACAATTCGAGTGGGCGCTTTTATGAGACCGCAGGCGAGGTATTGGGCATGACACCGGCAAGCTATCGTGCCGGTGGGGCAAACACCGAGATTCTGTTTGCTGTGGGCGAGTGTTCTCTCGGGTCAATTCTGGTAGCCCGGAGCGAGCGCGGGATTTGCGCTATTTTTCTGGGTGAGGACCCCGATAAGTTGGCGCGCGAACTACAGGACCGGTTCCCGCTTTCTCGACTGATCGGCGGTGACAAACAGTTCGAGAGGCTTGTTTCAGAGGTCATCGGTTTTGTCGAAGCTCCGTCCCTGGGGCTCGATCTGCCTCTTGACCTCCGTGGAACGGCTTTTCAGCAGCGCGTCTGGCAGGCATTACGAAAGATACCCGCAGGCTCGACGGCAACCTACACTGAGATCGCGAGACGAATCGGTTCACCGAAGTCGGTGCGGGCCGTTGCTCAAGCTTGCGGCGCCAACCCCGTAGCGGTGGCCATCCCTTGCCATCGTGTGGTGCGGAGTGATCGCTCACTCTCCGGCTATCGCTGGGGCGTGGAACGCAAACGTGCTCTTCTCGAGCGGGAGGCGCGGAAATGAACGCAAGCACCTTCACTGTTCGAAGCCGACCGGAAAGTGCTTTGGAACGGATTGAACACATTGCGTGGGAGCGGGTCGATCGAGATCTGGACGAGCAAGGCAACGCCGTGATCGAGCATCTCCTTTCTGTAAACGAGTGCGAGGCAATGGTCGCACTTTACAAAGCCGGGGATCTCTTTCGCAGCCGGGTTGTGATGGAACGGCAGGGCTTTGGGCGCGGGGAATACAAATATTTCAATTATCCCCTGCCCCCGCTTGTGTCGGGCTTACGAACGTCTGTCTATCCCCACCTTGTCCCTATCGGTAACCGTTGGAACCAAGCGATGGGCATTGACGTTCAGTATCCGGGGCAGCACGCAGATTTCATAGAGCAGTGTCATCAGGACGGGCAGGCCAAGCCGACGCCGCTCTTGCTCCAGTACGAAGCTGGCGATTACAACTGCCTGCACCAGGACGTCTATGGTGAGCACATTTTTCCGCTCCAGCTTGCCATTTTGCTTTCTGAACCCCAGAAAGATTTTACCGGTGGGGAATTCGTGATGACGGAACAGCGGCCACGCATGCAATCCCGGGCAGCCGTTGTGCCCCTTCGTCAGGGGGATGGCGTGGTTTTCGCCGTTCGTTATCGCCCCATACAGGGGAAGCGCGGAGCGTATCGCGTGAATCTTCGCCATGGCGTCAGCCGCATTCGCTCGGGTCGCCGCTATACCGCCGGCATCATTTTCCATGACGCGAAATAAGGAAGGCTCCGAGACCCGCAGGGTCTGCGCCATCCTAATCCGGTGAATTGCCGGCTCACAAACCGTGAACGACTGAACATGGGCTTACTTGAGATCCAACCGCGAGAGGAGCCGCTCGGGCCGGGTGCAACGATACTGCGCAGGTTCGCCTTGGCCGAAGAAGGAGCCCTTTTATCGGCCTTCGAGAACGTGGTTGCCCAGGCGCCGTTTCGTAACATGGTAACACCGGGCGGTAGCAGCATGTCGGTGGCGATGACGAACTGCGGCCCG
>JBOGJS010000275.1:0-9291 GCA_050745365.1 Terriglobia bacterium | reverse complement strand
AACGTGGATATGGCCAGCTACAAGGCAGAATTTCTGTCTCATTATTACGAAGGCCGGATGCGACCTCTCACCGCCTACGCTTTTGGCCTTATTTTTCGCTGGGCGCGGCTGGCTTCGCTTGCCCCTGGAATAGCAAACTTCGTGACGCACGCCGCGCCACTCGAGATCATTCTGAAAGCTCTGGCCGGCATTTCCGCTGAGCGGAAGATTCACCCCTTCGCCTCGTCAACATTTCGCGAGCGGTTTCGTCCGCAGGAGGTGCCACAGGGCGCAGAAGTTATCCTGTGGCCTGATACCTTTAATAACTATTTCACTCCTCATGTCGCGCTGGCAGCGGTGGAAGCGCTCGAAGCGGCGGGTTTCCGGGTCAAAATTCCCCAGAAGATTCTCTGCTGCGGGCGGCCGCTTTATGACTATGGCATGTTAGACCTCGCCCGGCGCAAGCTGCGGGAAATTCTTGAAGCTTTGCGCCCGCAGGTCATGGCCGGCGTACCATTGGTGTTTCTCGAGCCGAGTTGCCACTCGGTTTTTCTGGATGAGCTTCAAAACCTGTTCCCGCATGATGAAGCTGCGGCGCGGCTCAGGCGGCAGAGTTTTCTGCTGGGTGACTTCCTGATGCAGCACGGTTACCATCCGCCTGCGCTCGCCCGGAAAGCGCTCGTCCACGGCCATTGCCATCAGAAAGCACTGGTGGGAATGGCGGGGGAGCTCGAAATGCTCCGGCAGCTTGGCGTTTCTTTTGAGCACCTCGATTCAGGCTGCTGCGGCATGGCCGGAGGCTTCGGATACGAAAAGGAGCATTACGATGTCTCCGTCCGCGCGGGTGAGCGCGTGCTTCTGCCTGCGGTTCGCAGCGCCGCTTCCGAAACACTGATCGTGGCCAGCGGCTTCAGTTGCCGGGAGCAGATCGAGCAGCTTACCGGCCGCCGTGCCCTGCACCTGGCCGAAGTGATTCAAATGGCGTTGGGGAGATCGAGCTGGTAGTCGGTAGCGCAGTTGTTTGTTAACGCTGCGGCTCTTTTCAACCCTTCCGAACAACAAACCGCGGAGTTTCTGGAATGCGAAGCTCTGCGCTGTCCAAAGTCGAACATGCGAGATGCGAAAAGCCCCAGGGCGAGAAAAAGCGCCCGCCGTGGCTAACCCTCGATCCTCGCCGGGGCCTCAGCACAGGGGAAGGAGCGGTGACGCAGCCAGCCTCGGAGGAGCGCTCCGGAAAAGGCGATGAGGGCGACACCGAGCAGCACCAGCGTTCCCGGCTCAGGAGCGAGATCATAGAACGTTCCCACGACCTGCTCGCTGTCATTGATTCCCCGAGCGTTCATCACGAAGCCTGGCGGGTCTTGGGCGGTCGGGAATTGCGTGAAGACACCCCCGCTGTCCAGGAAGCCGACACCAGGCTCATCGTTATTATTCGCGTAAATACCGGCAATCTCGCCGGCATTGTTAATTCCGAAAAGGTACGTACCGAGCGCGCCGGGAAAGGGCGCATTCACCGTGGTGTACAAACCTGCATTGTAGACGAATCCCTCGATCGGGCCTGAGCTAGTTGCGAAGTAGAAGCCCACGACTTCGCCGCTGTCGTTGATCCCCTCGGCGAAGGTTTCGTACGCGCCAGGAACGCTGATCGAGGTCAAATTGCCCGCGCTGTCCACAAATCCGCTGGTCGAGAAGCCACCGCTGTATATGCCGACGATTTCACCGCTGTCATTGATTCCCGTGGGAAATAATCCTGGCGTGGGAATCGTGGTGAGTGCACCGCCGTTGTCCACGTAGCCGTAAAAAGTACCACCGTCGTTGTACGCACCCACGATTTCTCCGCTGTAATCGATTCCCTCTGCGTATGTGTCGGCTCCCCCGGGAAAACCGATCGTGGTGAATGCGCCGCCACTATACAGAAAGCCCTGAATCTCCCCGGTGCTCGTACTGGCAGTGCCCACAATTTCTCCGGAATCGTTAATGCCGTTCGGGTTTGTGTAAATGGCGCCGGGGGCGCTGAAGGTGCTGTAGGAACCGTTGCTGTACAGAACGCCATCGAAGACTACATTGTCCCCGCGCGCGCCCGGAACCGCTACTGAGAACACGCCGAGCAAAAATATCATGGCCAATGTGCTATTCGTTTTGTTCACGGTTCACCCCCTTAGAATTTGGCGCAGTGGCTCAGGCGGCAGCACCGAGCTAACCATGTAGGGCAGGAGCGGGAAGGAGGAGAGAATGGCTATGGCTGTCGGAGGCCAACTCGCACGGCGAGTATGCTGTAACGACTTCCTCCGCGCAAGTCTCTCCGTGATAGATAACTGCCCGGTACAGGTGCGGCGATCATTCAGTGTTTTCAGCTAGAAGCGCTCGGCAACGGTGCCCCCTCTGAGTCTGGAGTCCGCCGGCCTCTGGCGGCCCTGGTAGATCGGAAACACCGCCGGCACAGCGTCGGCTTCATACGCTTTGTCCACAAGGGCAGAGGCAAGATCGCGTCAAAGTCGTTCGATTATGGAGTGCGGCAGCAAAGCTGCCGCTTTCCCGAGGGCCAGCTTGCTGGCCGGGCATCCCGCGGGTAGACCGGTAGCTTTGCTGCCACACTCCATAGGCGCTTTGCCCTGGCAGTAGTGCTGCCGAATCTTATATTTCTGACTTCGACGTGACCCTGAGGGCGCGGCCGCTTACCGGAAATGAATTGCATTTTGGCGCAGACTGGCGCATGATCGGTGGTTTCTGAACAAAAAAGAAGGAGATGGGACGGAATGGCGCGAAAAGGAGTAAAGATCGAAGAACCGAAAGGAAAGCTGGGAGTGCTGGTTCCCGGTGTGGGCGCAGTGGCAACCACTTTTATGGCTGGGGTGGAGGCGATACGGCGCGGGGTTGCCTCTCCCATTGGCTCGCTCACCCAGATGGGAACCATCCGTCTGGGGAAACGAACCGAGAAGAAATCGCCGCTCATTAAGGACTTTGTCCCGCTGGCCGCGCTTGAAGACCTTGTTTTTACCGGCTGGGACGTTCTTCCCGACAATGCCTACGAAGCCGCCGTCAAAGCAGGCGTGCTGGAGCGTCCGCTACTCGATCCCCTCCAGGATTTTCTTGAAGGCATTGTGCCCCTGCCTGCCGTATTTGAGCAGAAATTTGTAAAGAACCTGCACGGACGGAACGTGAAGAAGGGCAAGAGCAAGATGGACCTCGCCGAGCAGGTGATGGAAGACATTCGCCAGTTTGCGAAGAGAACCGCAGTGTCACGAATGGTGATGGTGTGGTGCGCCTCGACGGAGGCTTTCCTCAAGCCGTCCGACGTTCACGGCTCGCTCACGGCCTTCGAAAAAGGGTTGCGGGCGAACCACCCCGCGATTGCGCCCAGCATGATTTACGCTTACGCCGCGCTCAAAAGCGGCGTTCCCTTTGCCAATGGCGCGCCGAACCTCACCACGGAGATTCCGGCACTTCTCGAACTTGCGCAGAAGAAAGGAATGCCCGTCTGCGGAAAGGACTTCAAGACGGGGCAGACGCTGATGAAGACCATCATTGCTCCCGGGTTGAAAGCACGCCTGCTCGGGATCCGTGGCTGGTTTTCCACCAATATCCTTGGCAACCGCGACGGTGAAGTGCTGGACGATCCGGCGTCGTTCCGGACCAAAGAAGAAAGCAAGCTCTCGGCGCTCGAATACATCCTCCAGCCGGAGCTTCACCCCGAGCTTTATAAGGACCTCTACCACAAGGTCCGGATCAACTATTACCCGCCGCGCGGCGACAACAAGGAAGGCTGGGATAATGTCGACATTTTCGGATGGCTCGGCTATCCCATGCAGATCAAAATTGACTTTCTCTGCCGCGATTCGATTCTGGCCGCTCCGATCGTGCTCGACCTTGTGCTTTTCCTGGACCTCGCCCAGCGATGCCCGGAAATGGCGAGGAAAGGTATCCAGGAATGGCTTTCGTTCTACTTCAAAAGTCCGATTTGTGCCCCCTCGCTCTATCCGGAACACGATCTCTTCATTCAACTCATGAAGCTCAAGAACACCCTGCGTTACCTCCGCGGCGAGGAGATGATTACGCATCTCGGGCTGGAATACTATGATTAAGGTGATGATCAACGAGTGGGGACTGGCTGCAGGAAGCCTGAGCATGGCTGCGCTTTTCTCTCGCAAAGAGAAATCTAAACCGCCGGCTTCTTCTGCCGCCGTGGAGCAACCGCCGAAACTCAGCCACCCTCCTGGCCTTTATGCCGTGTTCGAAACCACAATGGGCCGCATTGTATGCCGGCTCTTCCCGGAAAAAACTCCCGTGACGGTGACGAACTTCATCGAGCTGGCTCGGGGGGAGAAGAAGTGGCACAATGCCGCAGAGCGTGAGTGGGAGCAGCGGCCCTACTACAACGGCCTTCCTTTCCACCGAATCATCCCGGATTTCATGATCCAGGGGGGCGACTACATGGGGAATGGGACCGGGAATGTGGGCTACACCTTTGAAGATGAGTTCGCTCCCGGCCTCGCTTTTGACCGGCCAGGGCTGCTGGCGATGGCGAACGCCGGTCCAAATACGAATGGAGCGCAGTTCTTCATCACGGTCACGGCCACGCCTTGGCTCGACCGGCGGCACAGCATCTTCGGCGAAGTGGTCGAAGGCATGGAGGTGGCCGAATCGATCAGCAAAACAGATCGCGACGTTCGTGACCGTCCCTTGAAACCGGTGATCCTGCGGCAAGTGCATATCGCGCAGATTTCTGGGCCCGACGGTGCCTGAGCAGTCCCTGCTGAGCAGACACTGGACAAAGGAATTGAGGATGGCCAGAAACAACTGCCCGCTTTGTGAGGGCACAGGTTGGAAGCCGGTGGAAGCCGAAGGGGTGCGCCGCGTGGTGCGGTGCGATTGTGCTGAGGCGCACCGCTCCGAGCAACTGCTGGCCCTCTCGCGCATCCCGCGCCGCTACGAACACTGTGCTTTTGAGAACTTTGACATCCGCAAGGACCGCCTGAGCGGGCATGCCAACCGCTACCTTGAAGTGGCCAAAATGTACGCGCAGAAGTTCGTGGAAGAATACCCTGCGGATTTTGGCCTGCTCTTCATCGGCCCAACCGGCGTCGGCAAGACGCATCTCGCTGTGGCCGTCATCCACGAGCTGATGGTGCAGAAGAACGCGCCGTGCCTGTTCTATGATTTCCGGGATCTCCTGAAAGAAATCCAGGATAGCTACAACCCCGTCTCCCAGACTTCCGAGCTGCGCATTCTGCAGCCTGTGTTGGATGCGGAGGTGTTTCTGCTCGACGAGCTGGCAGCCTTAAACCCGAGCGACTGGGTCAAGGATACTCTCGCCTACATCATCAACTCGCGCTACAACCAGAAGAAGGTCACCCTGATTACCACGACGCTGCCTTTCGCGCAGCCTTCGCCCTCGCACGAGGCACGCTCGCCCTCGGGCGAAGCCGTCCCGGACATGGAAAAATCGCTCAATCAGTACGGCGTGACGCTGCGCTCCCGCCTTTATGAAATGTGCAAAGTGGTTGAGATGCGGTCGGACGATTACCGCAAGGCCATCAAGCAGGCAGGATGGCGATTCCACACAGAGCAGGATTGACGACAGATTATTTTCGATTCGCAAAGCCTTGAGGCTGCAATATTCCATAGCGTTTGATCCTGGCGCGGTAACGGATTTTGAGGAGTTTCCTTCAGCACCCGCCGTTTTCGCGCTTTTCCCGGAAGAACGGCCGGGCGATCCTTCCCAGCCCTATCTCAGCCACAGCCGGGACCTTCGCCGCCGGCTGCGGAGGTTGCTCGCCACTCCGCACCCTCATTCCTGGCGGTTGAATTTGCGGCCACTGACTCGCCGGGTGGATTTTCAGCCCGTCGGCTCGAACTTTGAGGCGCAGTGGCTGATTTTTCTTCTCAACCGGCATTATTATCCACGCCATTTTCATCGCCGCTTGCGGCTGCGGCCACCCGTGCTGGTGAAAATCAATCTGGCCAACCGGTTCCCCCGCTGCTATCCAACGCGCCGCCTTTCGCGCGACGGCTCGCTCTATTACGGGCCATTTCCGTCGCGAGGCATGGCAGAACGCTTTACGAGAGAATTTCTGGACCTGTTCAAGATTCGCCGCTGCCTGCCGGATCTTGATCCTGATCCGTCGCATCCCGGCTGCATTTATTCTCAAATGCGAATGTGCCTTGCGCCATGCTTCAAGGGGTGCACGGACGCGGAATACCGGCAGGAAGTGAGCCGGGTGGCGAGCTTTTTAAACTCGCGAGGCGGCACGCTCACCCGGCAATTGGAGGCTGAGCGCAGCGAGGCATCCGAGAAGCTGGATTTTGAGGGAGCCGCGCGCGCCCACCACCGGCTGGAAAAGGTACAGGCAATCCTTCAGCTTCTGCCACCGCTCGTAAGGGAGCTTTCCAGTCTCCACGCCATCCTGGTTCTTCCGGGGGCCGGGAAAAAGACAGCGGTGTTTTTCCGGCTTGCTGCCGGCGAGCTTTGTGGGCCGGGCGTGCTTTCGCTGGAGGAAAATGTTTCCGTGCCTGTTCCGCTCGATGAACAGATCCGTGTGGCGCTTGGCTCGCTTACCTTCCCGCTTCCCGCGGCCCCCAAAGCTCAGCCGCACCGCCCGCCCTGGGAGCATTTGAGCCTGCTCGCCCGCTGGTACTACAGCTCGTTCCGGACCGGCGAGCTGCTGGCGCTCGATCCCAACCAGGACATCCCCTATGCCCGTCTGGTGCGTTTGTGCCGGCGAGTGTGCGTTTGACACTCCGAAGAGCCGTCTGTTAGAGTATTGGCAGGATAGAGATCTTCGAGGAGTTATTAAAATATCCAGGCGTTTTGGAAACAGGGATTCGTTTTTCTTCTCGCCATAGGCACCGTGGGTTGTGCTGTCAGCCATGTCAGGCACTTTCAAAAGTCTCAAGTGCCGCCTGCTCCGCTCGTCGCGTCGGTGCCGCAACTGATCGCAAAAATTAATTCCCAGAGCGCAGCAGTTCAGACACTTTCAGCCACCGTCGACCTGGAGCCATCGACAGGCTCCGTCTATTCCGGCGTCATTAAACAGTACCATGATGTGAAGGGCTTCATCCTAGCGAAGCGGCCGGGCTTCATTCGGATGATCGGTCAGGCGCCGGTGGTGCGTACGGATATCTTTGACATGGCGTCCAATGGAGAACGGTTCAGCTTGTATATCCCTTCGCAAGACAAATTCTACACCGGCTCCGCCAGCCTGCCGGAAAACTCCAAGAACGTTTTGGAAAATCTCCGGCCACAGCACATTGTGAGCGCGCTGCTGCTTCGGCCCATTGATCCCGCCACGGAATGCTACTTTCCCCAGCAAATCGAGGAAGGCGCAGTGCAGGATTATGTGATCACGGTGCTTTTGGATTGTGCTGCAGGGCAGGTGAATCTGAAGCGGAGGATATGGTTCGACCGCTCGGACCTGGAGATCTCTCGCCTCGAGCTCTACGGCTCCGAGGGCTCCCTTCTGGAGGACGTCCACTATGCGGCTTACAAGGATTTCGACGGAGTTCACTACCCAACCTCGATCACGATCAACCGGCCAGTGGAAGATTACTCGCTGGTGGTTCGTATCCTCACGGCAAAATTCAACCAGCCAGTTCCTGTATCCAAATTTAACTTGCGGAAGCCGGCAAGCGCCCAGCTCATAAAATTAAGCTCGGTGCCCAAAGCGGGTGAACGGCATGACCAGTAAGATGATTTTCGCGAACGTCATGCACCGCCCGGTTCGCACCGTTGTGAGTATCCTGGCGGTTGCCATCGAAGTGGCGCTGGTGTTGCTCGTGGTGGGTTTGACGACAGGGATGCTCAACGAATCGGTCAAACGCCAAGAAGGCGTGGGCGCGGACATTATGATACAACCGCCCGGCGCGTCGTTTTTCCTCGGTATTACGGCCGCGCCCATGCCCGTCAAGATCGCGGATCGACTCAAGGAAATTCCCCACGTTCAGGCGGTGACTCCGGTGCTGACCCAGTTCAATACGAGCGGCGGTTTGAACCTGATCTATGGTATCGACGAGAAGAGCTTTGATGCGGTGAGCGGTGGTTTTGTATATCTTTCCGGAGGCCCGCTCAAAAATACGTGGGATATACTTATCGATAACTGGTACGCACGATCCAATCACGTGAGGGTCGGAGGTTCACTGCACGTGCTCGGTCACGTGTTCCACGTGGTCGGGGTCGTGGAGCATGGTAAAGGAGCGCGGCTTTTCATATTTCTGAAAACCGCCCAGCAGATGACCGGCGAGGCCAACCGCGCTACCCTCTTCTACGTAAAGTGCACGGATTCGGGCTATACGTCTGAAACAGTGGCTGCCATCCAGAAGCTGCTGCCCACCTATAAGGTGCTCTCGGTGCGCGAATACGCGTCTCTGATGACTTCGAACACCATCCCGGAGCTTACGGATTTTGTCACCGCCATGATTGGAATCGCCGTGGGTATCGGATTCCTGGTCATCTTCTTATCCATGTATACGACGATTACCGAGCGGACCCGGGAAATCGGCATCTTGAAATCGCTTGGAGCATCCAAGCTCTATGTCGTCCAACTGATCCTTCAGGAGGCAGCGCTGCTGGGCGTTTTCGGGATAATCGTCGGCTATATTGGGACGGGGGCCATCCGTGGATTTGTGGACGCCTACCTTCCGACTCTCACTCTTCAACCTGTTACAATGGATTGGGCAGCGAAGGCGGCGGGGCTGGCGATTGCAGCGAGTCTGTTGGGCGCGTTCTACCCTGCTCTTCGCGCAGCGAACCTTGACCCGATCGATGCGCTCGGCTACGAATAGCCCCTCCCTCCAAGGCGCCTGCTCTGGATTTTCAGGGTCGACCTTTGCACATCCAAGGCTTTGGACCCATTAATCACAGATGATGGAACCTATCATTTCCACCCAGGATTTGAAGAAAACTTATACCAGCGGCAAGGTTGAAACGATCGCTTTGCGGGGTGTCACGCTTCAAATTCAAGAGGGCGAATTTGTCGCAATTGTAGGCCCTTCCGGGTGCGGAAAATCAACCCTGCTCCACCTTTTAGGAGGGCTGACCTCACCGAGCAGCGGCAAGATTTTTGTTGAGGGAAATGACTTCAGTAACATGACGGATGCCGAACGTACCCGCTTTCGGCGCCATAAGATTGGCTTTGTTTTCCAGCGCTTCAATCTGCTTCCCACGCTCACGGCAAAGGAAAACATCGAGCTGGCCCAGCACATCCAGGGAAATGGCTTTAATCCTCACCGCTTCCAGATTGTTACCGCAATGCTCGGGATCGAAGGCCGGCTGCGCAACCGGCCCTTTGCCCTCTCCGGCGGCGAGCAGCAACGCGT
>JBOGJS010000274.1:0-37764 GCA_050745365.1 Terriglobia bacterium | reverse complement strand
GTTCCATTCGCCGCGCCCGCCGGCAACGGAGATCTGCATTTGCGCGCGTGTACCGCCAACCCTCTCGTTCGCCGTTCCATCCGTGCCAAACCCATAGCTCACGTTGGCCTGGAGAGCGGTGAGCTGCAAGAGATTCCGGCCGTTCAACGGAAGACCGACGATACGCTGGTGCTCAACGACGCTTCCCACCGTTGCGTTCTCCGTATTTACCTGCGACGCGTTTGCCGATACCTGAACCACGCTCGTGACCGCGCCCACGTGCAGCGTGAAATCCAGACGAGCCACCTGTTGGACCTGCAGCACGATGCCGCTCCGTTGTATGGTCTGGAAGCCAGTCTTTTCGACGGTCAGCGAATAACTGCCCGGTAGCAGGTCCGGAACGTCATAAACGCCAGAGCTGTCGGTCTTGACCACCTGCCTCGCGCCCGTCCCGACGTTCGTGACCGTCACACCCGCGGACGGAACGACAGCACCGCTCGTGTCCGTTACCCGGCCAGTGACTTCAGCTTCCGTTTGCGCCCAAAGCGTCCCTCCGGCAAGAAGCAGGATGCACAACAATAGAAACGGCGCATACACGCTTCCTCGCCTCTTGTTCGGACGGTCCCCATCCGTCTTTTCCCTCGTCAGCACGTTCCTCATTGCAACTACCTCCTCGCAGTTACTGGATGATCGAGAATTAGAACATTCGGGTTTGTGCCTGTCAAGCGGAAAATTTGGGCTTGGCTCCCCGGAGAACGCGTAAACAAATTCACGGGTGGCGCAGACATCGTTTTGTGGTGTCTGCAATCGTAGGGGCATTCTGGGATGGAAAATCCAAAAAGATCGCAGACATGCTCGGAAGCGCATGTCTGCGCCACCCACGAAGGAAGAACGCGTGGCGGGTGCGCGACAAAAAGTGAGGACTTGGGAAGTGAATATGGCCCCACAACGGGGCCGAGCCGTGCGTAGCCGTAGGTGCAACCTACGGATAATACGGCGTATGATCCCATCAACCCTGGAAGGTTGACCGTGGCTAGGGTTCGCGCCCTGTTCGGCCCCTCCAGGGCCGCCAGGGCTTCGTGGCCCACCGCCTCCGTAGGTTCTCCGTACGGCTATTCACGGCGTCCCGCCCCGCTCGAGCGCTGCAGCCCGACATCTCCCCTACGCAAGCATGGACGCATGAGACCAAGCGAAACTCATAACCCAACATGTCGGCGCATCCACGCGTTGCACAGCCGTAGACATGCTGGCGATGATCGATTATAGTGTTGGACTTGGCAATTTAAAAACACGAATGGAGGTTGAAGATGGACCGCAAATCGTATCTTTACGAGCACTACACATGGCCGGAATTGGGAGAAGTGTCAAAGAAGCAGCCAGTCGTCGTTTTGCCGGTCGGATCGGTTGAAGATCACGGGAAGCATTTGCCGCTTGATACGGATAACTTTATCATATGGAGCATCTGTGAGGCGGCAGCTCAGCGCGCCGCAGGAGACATCTTGCTGATGCCCCTTGTATCCTATGGCTTCGAAACTCACCACATGGACTATTGGGGAACAATTGACATTCAGTCGGAGCATTTGCTCCATTTCGTTCTCGACATCACAAAAAGCGTTGCTCACCATGGCTTCAAGAGGATCTTGATTGCGGATGGACATGGTTCGAACATGCCCATTCTCGACCTGGTCGCCCGACAGACAGTCATCGAGACCGATAGTCTGTGCGGGGCGTTTATCTGGCCCTCTCTGGCGGCGAAACAGATTAATGAAGTGCGAGAATCGGAGAGGGGCGGGATGGCGCACGCCTGCGAGCTCGAAACTTCCGTATACCTCTACCTCGACGAGAAACGAGTTCAGCTTGACAAGGCCAAGAAGGAAATTGGGATGCCCGCGTCGGAGTTTATCTGGATGGACATCATGGAAAAGTCTCCCGTGCTTTTGATGGACCAGTGGTCGCGGTTCACCAAAAGCGCCGTAAGCGGAGACCCGACGCTGGCTACCGTGGAAAAGGGTAAGATCGTTTTCAATGCGGTGGTGGAGGCTTTCGTCCGCCTCGCCCGGGAGTTCAAGAACCGTCCAAGAGGTGAGCGCACCGATTTCCATACCCAACAATAGCGCTGATATGGATGAGAATTATCCCTCGCACGCCCGGCACTGGGTGATTGTGTTTGCGGCGGCCCTGGCGTTCATCACTTATATCGACAGGGTTGCTATCGCCGAGGCCGCTCCGTTCATCACCACCGAATTCAAGCTGACGCCCGTCGAGATGGGCTACATCCTGGCGGCGTTTACGTGGTCCTATACCCTGTTCGAGATTCCGTCGGGCTGGATGGGGGATCGGACGGGCGCGAAATCAGCGCTAACGCGCATCGTCTTCTTCTGGTCGATTTTTACTGCCGCAACCGCGTGGGCCTGGAATTTCATTACGATGTTTATTGTTCGCTTTCTCTTCGGAGCGGGCCAGGCCGGAGCCTTTCCCAACCTCACCAAGGCATTTAAGACATGGCTTCCTGCTCGAGAGCACGCGCGAGCCCAGGGGATCATGTGGATGAGCGCGCGGCTCGGTGGCGCGTTTGCTCCTTACTTTGTATTCCTCATGTTCCGATATTTCACCTGGCAAAAAGCCTTTGAAGTGTTAGCGGCGGTCGGAATTGTCTGGTCAATCATTTTCTTCCGTTGGTACAAGGATGATCCGCACAGGCATCCGGGCGTAAACCGGGCGGAAGAGATGCTTCTGCCGAACAGTAGCGAGGCCAAGCCGCACGTAATGAGTGTTCCCTGGAAGCAGCTTCTTGCCTCAAAGTCTCTCTGGCTGCTGAGCATTCAGTTTTTCTGCCTTGGCTATGGCTGGGAATTTTACGTGACATGGCTGCCCACCTACTTGATTAAGGCTCGCCACGTTCCGCTCGGCACCGCAAGTGAGCTTGCCGGTTTGCCCCTGCTCGTGGGAGCGTTTGCCTGCGCTTCAGCGGCCGTGATGTATCCCCGCCTCACGAAATGGTTCGGAACCCGCCAGCAAACGTGGTGTGTGATGGCCTACATCGGGTTTGCCGGTGCCGCGGTGTTTTTGCTTGCGTCGATGTACGTCCGTACCGCCGTGGCTTCGGTCATCTGCATGGCGCTGGCGAGCTTCTCGAATGACCTTACCTTGCCGGGAATCTGGGCGGCCATCACAGAAGTGGGAGGTGCGTATGCGGGCTCGGCTTCCGCATTCATGAATACGATGAGTGGCCTTTCCGGAAGTTTGGAAGCCGTTCTGAGCGGTTACATCATTCATTGGACCCATGGTAATTGGAGCATTGCCATTTATAGCTTTGTCGCCGTTTACGTTGCGGGCCTGCTCTGCTGGATCCCGCTCCGGTCCCTTTTGCTGGCGCCGGTCCAGAAATTCGAATCGTGAGGAAAGAGCGGGTAACGCTTCTATTCGTAGGGCGTTTTTCCGCTGTGCTCGGAGCGACATCGAAAGGACTTTTTCATCCTAAAGGAGAAACGAAATGAAGATACGCGAAATTCGCGCCACAGGTCTTCGGGGGAGCACCCCGAAAGGGGGATGGACCAACGAACTGCAGCCAAACGATTGCATTCATACGCTGATCACCGTTTTGACGGATGAGGGGCTCACAGGATGGGGAAGCGCCTCGACGAGCGAGGAACTTGCCCGCGCCTCCCTCTCGACGTTGAGGCCGCTCTACTACGGGGAAAACCCTCTTGAGCCCGAGCGAGTCAGCGAGGTGTTGCATCAGAACACTTTCTGGCTAGGGCGAGGCGGAGCCATCACCCAGACGATCAGCGGAATCGATATCGCCCTTTGGGATATCCTGGGGAAGGCGACGGGTCAGCCGATTGGCAGACTTTTGGGCGGCTGTTACCGGCAGCGGGTTCGGCCTTACGGCTCCATTCTCATGCAGGAGCCACAGGCGATGGCTGATGAGCTGCTTCCGGTGAAAGAGCGGGGGTTCCGCGCGTTCAAAATGGGTTGGGGACCCTTTGGCCGGCGCGATGCCGCTACGGACGAAGCGATTGTGCGTGCGGCGCGGGATGCTGTGGGTCCGGAATGCCAACTGATGGTCGATGCCGGCGCGAGTGACTGTTTTTGGCAGCACGGCTACAACTGGGCGGTCCAAAAAGCCAGGATGCTGGTGGATTACGACGTGGTGTGGTTTGAGGAACCTCTGCCCCCCGACAACCTTCAGGACTATGTGGCGCTGCGACGAAAGGGCTTGCTCCCGATTGCCGGCGGCGAGGTATTGACCCGGCGGCAATCGTTCCAACCCTGGCTCGAAGCGGGTGCGTTTGACATCGTGCAGCCGGACGTAACCAAGGTCGGCGGCCTGAGTGAGTCCCGCCGAATCGGCTGGATGGCTCGCGGATGCGGCACTCGGCTGATCCCTCATGGCTGGAACACCGCGGTCGGGCTCGCCGCCGATCTTCAACTGGCTTCGGCGTTTCCGGATACGGATTTTGTGGAGTACCTGACCGGATCTCCGTTCGTGGACGAACTCGTAGAAGGTGGCTGGCACCTGGAGGCTGACGGGACACTTGCCATTCCGGAAGGTCCAGGGCTCGGGATTCAGATTGACGAGGATGCCCTTGCTCGCTATAGCGGCCTGAAGCGAGTCAGCGTCTGATCCGTGGCCTCGGCCAATGTTCTTGTCATTTGAGCAAGCAGTTTCTCAAATTTTGCGTTTGCCTGCGGCCGAACGGCCGCGCTTGTCGCGCCCGAACGAGAAGGGGACCACCAAGGAGGAAATTCCGTGAAGGGTGTTTTGTTCAGCAGTATCGAGCAACGCTCGTTGAGAGGACGCATTGCCGAGGAAATCCAGGAGGCCATTCTAACCGGCATGCTGCGCGAAGGCGAAAGGATCGTTGAGCGCAAGCTTGCCGCTCAATTTTCCACAAGCCTCACCGCAGTGCGTGAAGCGCTGATCGGGCTGGAGGCGAAAGGGTTCGTCGTGAGAAAGCCGAATTCCGCCACCCACATCATCAGGTTTTCGGCTCAGGATGCCGGGCAGATCACTGCCTTTCGCCGCGTCGTTGAGGCGCACACTGTGGAAGAAGCGGCGCGAACGGCTTCGGCCGCTCAGTTGGATTGCCTTGAGAAAGCGTCGAAGGAGCTGACCGAAGCCGCTCTCACCCGCGAGATCCGCCTGTATCTGCAACGGGACCTGGCCCTGCATGAAACGGTTTGGCATGCCTCAAACAACGAATACTTTGAGATTGCGCTGAAGCGAGTTGTGCGGCCGTTTTTCGCCTTTCAAGTGATTCGGCTGGCGAGCAGTGAAACCTTTGATTTGGCCGAGGATGCCCTCCGTCATCTGACTTTTGTGAACCCTATCAGGGCTCGAGACCCACTGCCTGCGCGCATAGCGTATTTGCAAGCGCTCGACGAGTGGGAAGGCCAAACCAACGCTTACGTTCTGGGCAAGAGCCGGAAAGCCGAAGAAGAGGGCCCCCGCTCCTGAGCCGGTCGCGGAGTTGCCCTTTAACTCCCCCGCCCCAACCTTCTCCCAGGGGAGAAGGTGCCCGACGTAGTGACTGGGTCCAGGAGCTTTGTGGCCAAATGACCCCGCCTTCTCCCCAGGGCAGAAGGTGCCCGACGTAGGAGGGCGGATGAGGGGTCCTTTTTGATTGTTTCCGGGTGCCATAAACGCAGACCTCCGCATTTCACGTTTCTCGTACTTTATTTTCAGAGCGAGATTCCTCTTCAACTTCGTGGGATCGGAATGGCAGTGCAGGGCTCAGTGTAATAATTTGATCTATAAAGGGAGGAATTATATGAAGCGAATAATCTACTTGGTAATCTGTATGGCATTTCTGACAGCGTCCGCAATGGCCGCTGACGTGGTGACGCTCAAAAGTGGCGAGCGGCTTCTTGGAACATGGGAAAACGTAACAGGCAGCAATCTGACGCTTAAATCGGACACTTTGGGCGAGGTGACGATTGCCATGTCGAAGGTAAAATCGTTCGTCACATCTACGCCCGCCGTCATTGTGGAGAAAAGCCGCACAACCGTGCGCGGCCAGCTAAAGCTACTACCCTCCGGGTCCTGGCAGGTTACAAGAGCCGGTCGAAGCCAGGAGGTGCCGGCGGCAAGCGTAAAGTCGATCATGCCGCAGGCTACATATAATTCGCTCGTTGAACACCACGCAAACTTGTTACACGACTGGAAAGGAGCGGCGAACTTCGGCTATGCCTCACAGCGCGGTGACCAGCAGACGGGCACCATCACCGCGAACGTGGATGGTACTCGCGAGCGCCCCGAGGCGCCCATCTTCATCGCGCATTGGCGCACGAACTATTCCCTGCTCATGCTTTTTTCGAAGGCGGAGCAGGATAACGTGGAGATTCGCTCGGACACCATCAGCGCCCTCCTACGCCAGGATTATCTGTTCACTCCGTCGAACTTCGTATTCGTCCTTGGCCAGCTCGACCACATCCAGGCCCAAGGCATCTATCTCCGCCAGACTTATGGCGGAGGCCTGGGCCACGAGGTGATTCATACTTCGCGCACCCTCTTCAGCCTGCTGGGCGGCATGACGTTTGTGAATACGAAGTTCTACACCGGCGGTCCGGCCACACAAACCGCTGAAGCCTTGGCTGGAGAGAAGCTTGTGGTCGCTTTGACCAAGCGAATCTCACTGAATCATTACCTCGATTTCTACCCCAACCTCACCCAGACCGGCCAGTACCGGTTTGATACCACAACAAACCTGGCTCTCAAACTGACCAAGCGCATTTCGGCGAACGTCGGGTTGATTGATCTTTACTTGAGCAATCCAACGCCTGGGAATCACAAGAACAACGTTGCCTTCACAACAGGTCTGGGAATTACTTTCTGAAGGCTGGCGCTCGACGAGCGGTGAGGCGGCTTTACGCCGCCATTTCGGATAGCGGGATAACCCCGCCGCTACTGCGGATGAGCTTCTACGTCACGTTAAAGGGGGTAAGAGTAAAGCACAGGATAAACATGGCGAGGGCAACCAGGGCGAGGATTTTGCGGCCGCGGCCAATGGATTGCGCATCGATCAGCGGAGCGGGATGACGCAACCCGATGAAGATCATCACCACGGCCCAGAAAATCCAGCCTGGCCAGTAAAACACGCCAAGCGGGAATAGCGCGGCAAAGAAGCCAATGGAGACGTAGCGATGCTTTCGTCCGAACACAGCGTAAAGGATGTGTCCGCCGTCAAGTTGCCCCATGGGAAGCAGGTTCAACGCCGTGGCGAAAAGGCCAACCCAGACGCCACAGGCCACCGGCGTCAGGGCCAAATGGGACACCGGAAAGCCGGGATGGAATGCGCGCACCGCAAGCAGCATCACCAGTGGATGGCTCAGTGTGATGTTGCCCGGTCCGGCAAACAGAAAGTGTCCGCCGGCTTGCCAGGCCGCGATCAGGAGAGCCGGAACGGCCACAACAAAGCCGGCAATCGGCCCCGCAATGCCAACGTCAAAAAGTTCCTGGCGGGTGGCGAGCGGAGACTTGATCCGAATAAATGCGCCAAAGGTGCCGATCAGCGTGGGCGCAGGGATGAAGAGCGGGTAGGTTGCATCGAGGCCATAGTGGCGGCATGTGAAGTAGTGGCCAAGCTCGTGGGCCAGAAGAATTCCAATCAGTGTTAGGGCGTAGGGCGCTCCTGCCACAAGCCCCGCCGGATGCCGCAGCAAAACCGAGAAAAACGACCAGGAAATATTGAGATCGAAAATCGGCACGTGCTGCGCATAGTTCTGGGCCAGATGCACCCCGACGACGAGAGTCGTGAAGATCGTAAGCAAAAACAGGACGACGTAAAAAGGAAGAGATCCGACGACTCGTCCAATCAGCGCCTGGATGCCCGCGCGCCGGTTGTTTCGTCGCTCCAGCGCAACCGCTTCTTGATACTCCGGCCGCGATATGCCCTCAAATGAACGCATTGCTTTGTGTGGTCAACCTAAGATACTGAAAAGCGTCTAGCGGCATCTTGTTACATCGATTGAAGTTCTTTTCCAGGTTTAAAGCGTACCGCCTTGCCCGGAGGGATGCTGACTTCCTGGCCAGTGCGCGGATTGCGCCCAACTCCTGTTTTGCGCGGACGGACGTTGAACACTCCGAACCCGCGCAGTTCGATGCGGTCGCCTTTGCTGAGCGCCTGCTTCATGGCGTTAAACACGGTTTCCACGGCAATCTCGGCCTTGGTCTTGGTAACGCCTGTGCGTTCTACCACCTCAGTGACGATATCGTGTTTGATCACGCTTATCTCCTGGAGATACAATAACTTCCATCCTAGAGAATACCCTCCGCCATTGTCAAGGCCTCGATTGTCGGGTGTCGATTTTCGGGTAGTGGGTCAGTTTGATGTAGAGGCGGCTTCATGCCGCCACCTGGCGAGGTAGACGAAACTGACCCACTACCTATCGTCGTGCCATCTCCCAATACGGTCGCCGATCGAAGAAACTCTCTGCTACTTTAGAAATGACGAGAGAAATGGAGTGGGCGTGTTCGGCAAGCAGAGGTTCCTGATCGGAGTTCTGTTGATGCTGTTTTCCGCCGGGCTGATCGCCCAGACGCCGGACACCGCTACCGTCCGCGGCACGATTGCCGACGAGTCCCAGGCTGCCGTTTCCGGTGCTGAAGTTCAGGCAACGAACCAGCAGACGGGACTCCGGCGGACCGCACAGTCAAATGCCTCTGGAACATTTTCAATTGCCGGGCTCCCCATTGCCGGCAGTTACGAGCTGACGGTAAAAAAGCAGGGATTTGCCACAGCAAGGCTCAGCAATCTCACTCTGGTGGGAGGAGGCATGGCAGAAATCAACGTGCAACTCAACGTGGCGGGCGGCCGGATCAAAGTGTCCGTTACCGGAGTGGCCGGCGAGGTTCGGAGCGACGAGCCCGAGTTGGGCATCCAGCTAGGCGCGACCCAAATGGAAAATACACCGCTGCTCAACCGGACGATCACTTACCTGCCCTTGCTGAATGCCGCCAATCGTCCGTCCATCAACCAGGGCGACATCTTCATGAACGCGGACCTGTTTACGAGCAACGGAACGGGAAGGCGCCAGACGTGGTTTGAGGTTGACGGCGCGAACGCCGTGGATGCCTGGGGACGACAGACCATCTTTTCCAACGTTCCTTTGGACTCAATCCAGGAAATGACCGTGCTTACGAACGCGTTCTCGGCCCAATACGGCTTTACCGCCGGAAGCGTCGTCAACATCGTCACCAAGAGCGGTGGTAAGCAATTCCACGGCGATCTGCTTGGATTGTGGAGGCCTTCCTCGACCTAAGCGAAGCTCTCCGGCTTTACGCCGACGACGGTTACCAGCGGCAACGACCTGAGCAATGATACGCTCAGGCAAAGCTCCTTGGCACTGTCCGGACCGGTCGGAAGTAGCGGAAAGACGCAGTTTTTCGTAAATGGAGAGTACAGTTGGGAAAACCGCGCTTCGCCGGTTACCTCGCCGATCGCACCGGGTAACTTCACCGGCCGCTATCGAGGCTGGCTGGGCTACTTACGGATCGACCACCAGATCAACAATAACAATGACCTGTTTCTCCGCAGTGACGTGGACAGCTTTTATGATACCAACCCCAACGGTATTGTGGGTGGGAACACCCTGCCCAGCGTCGACCGCATTTTCAGACGGCGGACTTATTCCGAAGAACTGGGCGAAACGGCGATCCTCAGTGCGTCGCTACTGAACGACGTCCGGTTACAGTTTCAACTGGCATCGCCGATCACGGAGTTCGACCCGGTGATCTACGGCACCGAGTTTTCCGTTCCGATCTCGACGGGCGGTACGTTCGCTTCCGGCACCTCGCAATCAGCGCTGCTGATGAACCGGCAGTACGAGATCAACGATACGGTATCCACAATGCGCTCGCGCAATACGGTCAGTTTCGGGGCCGATGTCATCCACGCGCACAATGGCGGCGACAGCAAAGAGTTCGGCGGCCCGATTTTTCTAGGAGAATTCGTCTACCTACCTTGCATGCTGAGCCTCTCCGTCTGCGAGAGTCCCGCGTACATGGACAGCATCGCCAATGTGGCGAGCTACACTCAGAGCTACGGGAATGCGAACTATATGGTGGGCGATACGCTCTGGGCACCCTTCGCGCAGGATGACTACCGCGTGCGGCAGGATCTGACTCTCGACCTCGGCTTGCGATATGAGCGCCAGACCTTCACTGATTCGACTAAGGATTTTGCGCCGCGGGTAGGTTTTGCCTACAACGTCCGCGGCGATGGCAAGACGGTGATCCGCGGCGGATTCGGCATCTACTATTCGCAAATCGTTGACAACTCCGAGGCCAATTACGCGCTCAGCGGTCCCACCGGAGTTTTCAACTATATGGCGGGGCCTGGTCAGATTGGTTTTCCCACGAGCGTCTCGGCGGTGCCGCTGCCCGCCTTTCCTCCCGGAGCCGTCGCGCCGGTCCGCAGCCTTTACATTCGCCCGGGCGAAAGCGCCGACCTCGACCAGTTCTTTCCAACTTCTACGCTCATTGGCTATCCGAACCAATTGCTCAACCCATACACCGAGCAGTGGACGTTTGGCGTCGAGCGCGAGATCAGGCCGGCCTGGGTCCTCAGCCTGGATTACGTTGGATCGCACACTTTAAAGGTCAATCGCCCTTTAGATGTCGACTCTCCGTCGCCCTTCATTCGCACTGCGCCAGGCCAGGTTCGTTCTGCTCAGGCAGCCAACTGCACCCGGCCGTATTGGATTTGGTGGTACAAGCAGCAAGGCACCACCTGTGACCCGCTGAAGCTGACCAGCCCCCAGCCCCCCTACGGGTTGATCCAGAGCGACGTGAATGACGGCTTTGCCTACTACGACGCTCTGGACGTAAATCTTAATCATCAGTTCAGCCATGGTGCTTCCATGCTCGCCAGTTACACGTGGTCCCACGCGATTGACAATGTCGACCCGGACATCCCGAGTCAAGACCCCAACGATCCGTACTTTACGGATACTGCCGAAATCGGCAACGCCATTTTCGACCAGCGGAATCGCCTTGTGCTGAGCGGCATTTACCCCGCGCCATGGAAGATCAGCTTGGGCGGCGTGGCCACGCTCGCTTCAGGACTGCCTTACAACGTCACGACCGGAACAACGAACAGTGGAGATTTTGGCGGCACGACGGACCGGCCGGTGGTGAATGGGGTGGTCATCGGCCGCAACACGGGCCGGGGTCGGCCCATTTATGATGTGGCACCGTTCATCGAACGGTCACTCGCGCTCCGAGAAGGCATGGAGCTGCGTTTGAGGGCAGCGGCGTTTAATGTTTTCAACCACGCAAATTTTGTGGGTTATAGCGGCACCTGGGGCAATGGGCCGATGCCGGGGCGTGGGTTTGGACAGCCGCTCACAGGCATCACCAACCAGCTTCCCGCGCGCGAGCTGCAATTTTCGGCCAAGCTCATCTTCTAAAAGTTTTTTCGTGTGCTCGCCAGTCGCTCGAGTACGCGATGGACTGCCTCCTGCATGGCCGACGTGGGGGCGGCGTCAGCCCCGTCGATGTCAGTCGCCAAACCATCCAATGTACCATTCAGACCGGCAAATTGCCGGGCAGCGGCGCTGTCGCCATGCTGTTTCGCGGCCCGGTAAGCTTGATAACTTTCGCGCATTCCCGCCATAATTTTCTGTTCCAGCGACAATTCGGCGGCAAAAGCAGACGCGGGCGCCGTCTCACGCGGGTCGCGCCGCACCGTCAGGGGTTGGGAATAGGTCTGGCCAGCCACGGTGAGTCTGACGGTATATTTTCCAGGGACGACGAGCGGCCCCTCCGGACCGGCCGGAGTCTCGTGTGGGATTGCCGACATGGGATAGGAGTAGTGAACCGCAGGCGGCGGCGAATAGCGGAGATCCCAGACGAAGCGGTTCATTCCGACACGGGTGGATAGGGGTTGCGGATTCGCCATCCAGTAGTCGGCAATTATCGGCCACTTCACCGGTCTTCTGACACTTTCTGGAAGTGGAGCACTGCTGAACCGGCGCACCAAATTACCGCTCGCGTCATAAATAGCCAGTTCGATCGACTGGGGCGGTGCAGTGTGCAAGGTGTAGTCCAGAATTGCGCCTGATGGTGGATTCGTTCCGGCGGGAACTTCAGGCGGGAATGGAGTATCTGAGTTGGTGTCTCTGTGCACCCGAATCGCGTCCGCCGGCCGGAAGAGATGATCGGGTGCGGCGGCTGCCTGGGCGTTGAGTTGCTCGAGCGGGCTCAAGTCATCCAAAATCCAGAATGCGCGTCCAAAAGTCGCCGCCACTAAATCGCCATCACGGATCGTCAAATCGCGCACTGCAGCGGTAGGCAGGTTGAGCTGCAGCGACTGCCACTCCTCGCCATCATTGAAAGAGACATAGACGCCGTTTTCTGTGCCGGCATAAAGAAGCCCTTGCCGTTTCGGGTCCGCCTGGACCACTCGCACGAAGCTGCCGTCAGGAATGCCGGAAGCGATTGCGGTCCAAGTGTGTCCGTAGTCGTCAGTCCGGTAGACGTAAGGACGAAAATCACCCCACACGTGCCGGTCCATCACCACGTAAGCCTCCGCGGGGTTCGAAGGCGAAGCTTTAATCATGCTGATGATATCGAACGGTCTTAATGCCGGGATCGTCGCTCGCTGCCAACTCGTGCCACCGTCGCGGGTGACCTGCAACAGCCCGTCGTCGGTTCCGATCCAGATCACACCGGCACTCAGAGGTGAGGGACCAATCGCCGAGATTGCAGCCCAATCGCTGCTGGTTTTCCCGTCTGGCATGGCGCGCGCTGGCAGATTGGCTCGAACCGTAAGGTCGGGACTGATGCGCCGCCAGTCGCGGCCCGCGTCGGAAGTTTCAAGCAGAAATTGCGCGCCGTAATACAAGACGTTGCCGTTCTCGGGCGAGAAGACGAACGGAGGCCGAACCGAACCCCACCACGGACCCATCAGGTAACGGTACGGGCCCCCGCTGCCGATGTAAGGCGATACGTTGAGGGTGAGCCAGGTGCCTCGCACTCTGCGGTGAACTACCGGGCCGCCATCACTTGCGAAAATCCATTGCGGATGCGTCGGTTCCGGTTCAACATATCCATATTCATAGGCGCCCATCGAGGGTCGCCAATCCAGGAAGCTGATGTCGCCAAATGCTCCGCGGCTACTCACCTCAACCGAGCCGTTATCCTGCTGTGGGCCGTAAATATGGAAGGGAAATCGGTTATCCGTTGAGAGGTGGTACATCTGCCCGGTGGGCTGGTTGTACCAGGTGCTCCAGGTCTGGCCTGCATTCAGGCTTACACTCGCCCCCTGGTCGGCGCCCAAAATCATTTCGCTGCTCAGGCATCCTTTGCCGCCGGCCATAGGCAGGCACGGGCTTTTCGGGTTAATCCAGAGCTCGTGATAGTCATCACCGCCGGGCGATCCTTTTAAGGCCTCGAACGTCTTTCCACCATCCGTCGAGCGATAAAATGAGGTCTGAACCGCAAAGACAACATTGCGATTTTGGGGGTCCATATAAACATTGTTGAAATAGCCGGAGCGCCCGCCGGGAGTTAACCGTGGGTCTTCGGTGATGCGCCGCCAAGTTGCTCCACCATCGTCGGAGCGAAACAACCCGCCTGGGAGTCGGCCGTGATGCCCCTCGGCCCTTGCAATATCTGCGAAGACCCGCCCGCCATCAGCCGCCAACCCGATGCGCCCCATGGGCCAGGTTGGAAGTCCCTGTCCGGACAAGGCTCGCCAAGTCCTTCCTCCATCGGTGGATTTGTAAATGGCCCCGCCGGCTTGATCGCTATCGGGGGGCGCGGGCAGCAGTGCCGCTTGGTGATGCCACAGCGCCGCATACACCACCCCGGAGCGAGCGACATCGTACGTCAACGAAATCGCTCCCGTCGTATCATTCTTGAAAAGCGTTCGGGTCCACGTGCGGCCGCCGTTTGTGGTCAAATAAACGCCGCGATGAGGATCGGGCCTATACGCGTTCCCGAGCGCCGCGACGAGCGCTACATTGGGGTTGGTCGGGTCCACGAGGATCGCCCCAATGTGCGCGGTATCGGAAAGGCCAATGTGGCGCCAAGTGCGCCCGCCGTCATCGGAGCGCCAGACGCCGTCTCCCCGATTCGCTGCCCCCCAGGAGTTGCTGGCGATGCCAAAATCGCCCGTACCCACGTAAATGATCTTGCTGTTCGAGGGTGCGACAGCGAGCGCGCCAATCGAGGCGACATGCGCTTGATCGAAGATTGGCAGCCATACCATCCCGGCGTCCGTGGTTTTCCAGACTCCACCGCCAGGACTCGCCATGTAGTAAACACCCGGCCGCCCGATCACGCCGGCTACCGCTGAAACGCGACCTCCGCGAAACGGCCCCACCTGCCGCCATCGCATGCCCGCGTAGAGATCTGGGTTAAACTGCTGCGCTTTTGCCGGCCCCGCCCAGATCGTCCCGGCGAGGAACAAAAGAATCACGCAATGGATTTTCATCTGCATTTACCCCTCCTGAGGTTTTCTACGCTCACACACAGATGAACATGGGTGAGCAGGTTGGAAAACGTATGCGCCATTCTCTGCGGCCCCTCCAGGGGACTTGCGACATTCTAAACCATTTCCCCTCTCACGGGTGAGAATGTCTGAATAATTTTAACGCTGACTGTCATGCTGAGCCTTGCCGGAAAAGCCCACGGCACGCAAACCGTGCCGTGGCTACCCGCTCGCTCACAAGATTATGCTTTACTGAAATCAAGTTTCTTAACGATACTGAGCGTTTGCCGTGTGCGCGAGCCATTTTCATGAATCTTCGTGGACCGAAGGCCCATGCCTGACAGACCTCAAAAAACGGAGGTCTGCGCTACTTGTTCAGGGGACTGAAGCAGCTCGAGTGGTAAATTGAATTGTCACAAGTTCTTTCCAAGTCATTAAAACGCGGTCGGAGCTCTCCGCAGGTACTTTCACTCCTCTTCGCGATTTTATTCTGCGGAAGCTGGGGTGGCAGACGTGCGAATGCCGCTCCCTCCTGGCACTCAACTGGGGAATCTGTGCCGCTTTTGGCCACCGGTGTGCCGCAACCGGTCGTCGACGCCCGCTACTCGCCCAACGCTCGCTCCCGAGAGCCTAAAACGAAAAAACCTCACTCAGAGGCCGTCCTCTCAGCGCGCGAAAAGGCCACTCGCTATTCGCAGGCTCAATATGCTCTTTATTTCGGCGGCGTCGCGCTGGCGCTGGCCATTTACGCTGCGCTGTGGCTTTCGGGCTTTGGCGCGTGGCTGAATGCGCTCGCCCGCCGTGCTTCCGGGAACTTCTTCCTTCAATGCCTCGTCTTCGTCCCGATTTTCTGGGCCGTTGCCAGCGCAGTTCAATTTCCGCTGAACTACTATGGGGATTATGTGGTTGAGCGCAGATTTGGACTTTCCGCGCAGAGCCTCGCTTCCTGGCTCAGCGACTGGGGCAAGATTTTCGGGCTCAGCGTGCTGGTTGCTGTCTTCGCGGTGTGGCTGCTCTATCACATCATCCGGCGAAAGCCGCGGAGCTGGTGGGCGTGGTTCTGGCTCGTCACTCTACCGCTAGTGCTCTTTGTAATGTTCGTTGAACCCTGGATCATCGAACCCCTTTTTTACAAATACACCCCACTCGACGAGACCCATCCGGCACTGACGGCGCGGATCGAGGAAATGCTCCATCATGCGGGAATAAACATCTCGGAATCGAGGATCCTTGAAATGAACGCCAGCGCCAAAACCCGGACGCTCAATGCCTACGTCTCCGGCATCGGGCGCAGCAAACGTGTGGTGGTGTGGGATACCACGCTCGGTGAGTTGACCGCGGATGAAACCCTTTCCGTTCTCGCCCATGAAACAGGCCATTACGTGCTCCACCACGTCGTCAAGGAGTTTGTCCTGGATGAGTTGGTTGCTTTCGGCTGCTTCCTCGTGGGATTCCTGGTGGTCGTGGCGGCGGTGAGGCGCTGGGGAGGGCGGACCCGCATTGAAGCTGTGGGCGACCTGGCGAGTTTGCCTCTGTTGATGCTGATCCTTACGGTGATTGTCTTTCTTTCCTCGCCCGCCTACTGCGGCATCTCGCGCCATTATGAGGCGCAGGCGGACCAATACGGTCTGGAACTCACCTACGGCGTTATGCCCGATCCCAACGCCAGCATGGTGCGTTCCTTTGAGATCATGGGCAAAGATGATCTTTCCGACCCTGACCCTAATCCCTTCATCAAGTTCTGGCTCTTCACCCATCCGCCGCTCGCCGAGCGAATCGCTTTTGCCCGGCATTACAAGCCCTGGGCCCACGGTAAACCGATGAAGCTGCTCCGAAAATGACGTGTAGCGCTGGGCTTCATATTAAACGGCAAGCTCCCAGAACACGCTTGCAACATAGCCGGTGATAAAAGTAGTGACCGTGCCGATTACGACGTACCAGGTCCAGGCGATGGCGGTCAACTCCATCACACTGAGCAGCACACCGAGGCCGATCAAGGCGCCGGTAAGAGTGCCGCGCCAGTTTGCTGTTTTGGTGAGCACGGCAAGCAGGAAAATCCCCAACATGCTACCATAGGGAAAAGAGGCGATGGTAAGTGCCAGAACGAGAACATTTTCTTTCAGCAAGTGAGCGAGAAGGGCGAAGATAATCAGGACGCCGCCCCAGAAAACAGTCATGCCGCGCGCGACGCGCAGATAGTGTTTTTCCTGCTTCCCGGGCCGCACCCAGGGGCGGTAGAAGTCGATTACCGAGCTCGATGAAAGCGCGTTGAGGGCCGCGCTCAGGTTAGCCATCCCGGCAGCAATGATGGCCGCGGTAAGGAGACCCGCCAGGCCCACGGGCAGCGAGTGGACTACAAAAAAAGGATAAATCTGATCGGGTCTCTTAAAGGGCGCGGCGGGCGGGAAATAACGGTAGTAAGCGAAGAGCGCCACACCGATCACCAGAAATAGCGCGAATTGAAAGAGGATCACGAGGCCGCTGGAAAGCAGCGCCGTCTGGCTTTCCCGCTTGTTCCGAGCGGCAAGCAATCGCTGGACAATGAGCTGATCGGTCCCGTGGCTGGCCGAAACGAGGAACGTGCCGCCGATAAGGCCGGAGACAAACAAATACGGCTGGTGAAAATTGAATCGAAAATTAAAAACCTGGAGCTTATTGCCGGAGATGAGTGCCACGTGGGAGATGGTATGCCAGCCGCCGGGAACCCAGTGGAGAAGCAGCGCAAACGCGATGATGCTGCCCGCGAGATAGATTGAGAGCTGCGTCACGTCGGTCCATATGACGGCAGTGAAACCACCTTCAAATGTATAGACCAGCGTCAGGATGGTAACTACAATCACGGCCGTCAGGATGCCGGTCCTGAAGATAATCTCGAACACGATGGCAATGGCAAACACGCGCACGCCCTCGGCAAGCGCCCGCGTCGAGAGAAACAGCGCTGCCGTGAAAGCCTTCATCGCGCTCCCGAACCGCCGCTCGATGAACTGATAGGCGGTGAATATTTCGCCCGCGAAGTACCTGGGAAGCAGGACGAAGCTCACCACCACTCGTGCCACAAGATAGCCGAAGATGAGTTGAAGGAAATTCATGTTGGAGCCGTAGGCGATTCCCGGCGTGCTGATGATCGTGAGGATGCTCGTCTCGGCAGAGACGATGGAAAGCATGATGGCCCACCACGGCAACTCGCGCCCTCCCAGGAAATAGTCGCGTAGGTTGTGCTGACGCTTTCTGAAGTGCGCGCCGAAAATCGTAATGCCAATGAGGTAGGCAGCAATGACGGTGAGATCGATAGGGCCGAACGCCAATGAAGCTCCTTTTGAATTCAGGATTATGAACGATCAACTCTGAATTTCACAGTCATCCTCGCTCCCGCTGCGCTCTTGGCTTGCTGCCCTTTGTCCGCGGACTGCCGATGTGGCATCTAAATTGAAGCGGCAGGGAGTAACATCGAAGGAGGCTGGCCGGCCTGAAGGTGGACAAGCGATACCTCGCAGTTTCGGGAGCGTAGAGGCGGCTTTACGCCGCCATTGCGGGCTGGCGGGGTAAACCCGCCGCTACGTGCGCGCCCGAAACTTGAGGGATTAGACGCCCAACGAGATTTTGCTTGAAAAATTCTCAAAGTCTTGCTATTCCAATTGCTCGCAAGATTGCCAGCGCCTTAGTTTCAAGTTGGCTTTCCAGGCCGGAAAGTGCGGGAGAACCAGCGCGGCTCTTAACGGATCGAGAGCACAAATCGAAGCGCATTACGAGGTAGTATTTCAATGAAAAGGACAATCTTACTTACCGCATGCTTAATTGCCAGTCTCTTGCCAGCGGCGCTTTGGGGCGCATCTTCGGACCGGGCGGCGATTTTCCAGAGCAATGGGCCGTCCGGGAGCACTCAGGCCGCGCCGGCGGGAGTTCCTGGCGCGCCGCAGGCTACGAAGGCGCCACAATGGAAAAGCCGCGCCGAATACGATGCCTTTGAAGCGATCGTGAAGGCCGCGAGTCCGCAGCAAAAGCTCTCGGCGGCGAATGCCTTCGTCGCGAAATACCCAACGTCGGACTATAAAGTCCAGGCAGATGTCCTGAAACTTCAGTCTTATGTGCAACTTCAGCAGGTACATCAGGCGATGGCCGCCGCCAAGAGCATTCTGAAGGATAGTTTTAACGGCCCGTTCAAGATTACGGCCTTGCATTATCTGGCCTATGTTTTCCCCTACGTTTACAAGCCCACCGACCCCGACGCCGCATCGCAGCTTTCGACCGCGAAAACCGAGGCGCAGGAGGGCCTCCAAGACTTGCAGCAGATCCAAAAGCCGGCCGGGCTTTCGCAGGAAGCGTTTGAGTCTCAGATCAAGAAGTTCCGCTCTGACTTTAACCGCGCCTTGGGTTTTGCCGCGATCCAGCAGAAGGACTACAGCGGCGCCATCCCCTATCTCAAAGCGTCACTTGAAGACAACCCTGGCGACGGTTACGCCGCCTCCTTCCTGGGCCAAGCCTATCTCTTCATGAAGCCTCCCGACTATAACGACGCCTTATGGTACCTGGCACGGGCAGACTCTCTTGCCAAAAAGGATAATACGCCAAACCTGCCCGGGCTTGAGAAGCTTTATAGCCAATGGTATGAGTACCGGCACGGCTCCAATGCGGGCGAGAATACTGTGGTTGCCGAGGCGGGCGGGAGCCCAACTCCTCCTCAAGGATTTAATGTCGCGCCGCCTCCACGTCATGCAAAGACAGGAAACCCGAATGTGGATGCCCTTTACAGCATTCAGGACGCGTTGAGTGTGGGCGGAAATGCTACTCAGGCGGCATGGAGCGGGTACAAGGGCCAGCCGCTGGCGATTGTTGGATTCGTGGAGAGCGTTAAAAGAGGGACGGATCCGGGAACCTATTTGGTGAAGGCAGATGTGCTTCCTAACCAGCGCGGGCAAACGGATGTTTACCAATTAGAGCTCATCACGGACCAAACGGGCGCCCAATATCTGAGAGTAGGGGACCCCATCCATTTCAAAGGGACCATCTCAGCTTACACGCTGACGCCCAGCTTTGTCCTGACCATTTCGGACGCGCAGATCGATCCGCAGAGCCTGCAAATGGCCTCTGAGCGCGCGAAGGCGGCAGCACAGCAGGCAAAAGAGCACCCGACGCACGGGCGGCGGTGAGACGTGAAAGGCAATACACGCTGCGCAGAAGGTAGAGGTGGGTTTATCCGCCAGACTGAAGGCTTGAAATCGCTCGCGGCAAACATTGCGTTTGGTTCTGATTTCTGGTAATTTAGAAAGAGAAAAAGGGGAGAACAAGGGGCAAGATCACTTTGAATAAGGAGTTAAAGATGGCAACCTCACTGGATTTAACGTCGGTAGCAGTGGAAAAGGTTAAGGAAATTCTGGCACACCAGACGCCTCAACCCTTAGGACTCCGGCTCTCTGTTGTAGGAGGCGGATGCTCTGGTTTTTCCTACCAGATGAACTTTGAGACCGAAACCAATCCCATTGATAGAACCTTTGAGTATGACGGCCTGAAGGTTTTTGTTGACCAGGCATCGTTAATGTACCTGAAAGGGACAAAAGTGGATTACGTGGAAAACCTGGCAGGATCCGGCTTCAAATTCGAGAACCCGAATGTGAAGTCCACGTGTGGCTGCGGCAGTTCTTTCCAGGTATAGCGCTCCGCAAAAGTATTTAGGTAATAACACCGGCGCGGTCCTACGGGATGGCGCCGGTTTTTTGTTTCTAAACAGGAAAAGCTCCTGCAGCATGGCATTCCGAGGAGCTCCTGATGTCTTCCAGCTTGTAACGGCCCTTCCTCTCACCTCATGCGAAATCTCCGGCTCGATATCGCCTATGACGGAACGGATTATTTCGGATGGCAGTGCCAGCCGGAAAAGCCGACCATCCAGGGATGTATAGAATCCGCCTTGGAGAGAGTTCTCGCGGAACGCGTTCGCTTGATTGCATCAAGTCGCACCGATGCTGGTGTTCACGCCACGGGCCAGGTGGCGAACTTTCCCACTGCGGTTCCGATCCCCTGCCCTAATCTTCAGAAAGCTCTGAACGACACACTGCCGCTCAGCATTCGCATCCTTGGCGTCCGGGAGGCTACTCCGGATTTCCACGCCCGCTATCACGCCCGGGTCAAAATTTATCGTTATCGCATTGTGCAGGCGCCGGTCCCCTCCCCATTCATCGCGCGGTTCGCGCATCACGTCCCGCGCCCGCTCGATCGCGTCCGGATGTCGAAGGCCGCACGGCTCGTCGAAGGCGAGCACGATTTCACGTCGTTCGCGGCATCCGATCCGGCTTCGAGCGGCCTTCGAAATATCCCTGAATCGGCAGTGCGCTGTGTGTTCCTGTCGCGCCTTGTCTGGCGTCCGCGGACTTCGATACTGGTCTACGAGATTCGCGGCAACGGGTTCTTGTATCGTATGGTTCGCAACATCGTCGGAACGCTGCTGGAAATCGGCCTGGGGAGGCTCGTTCCGGATGAGATGGGCCGCATTCTTGACGTGCGCCAGCGCGCTCGCGCCGGACCCACAGCACCCGCGCGCGGTCTATGTCTGGCGAAGGTGGAATATTGAAATCATGTTACATTGCATAGATCGAAAGGAGTGACATGAGAAAGATTCTTGACCCCGACATTCAAAAGTATCTCGATTCCCTGTTGCCTGCGCGCGACGCTCTTCTCCGGGAGATGGAACGTTATGCAGCACGTTATGACGTCCCCATCGTTGGCCCCGCCTGCGCGAGGGTGCTCTCTCAGCTCGCTCAATCTATTAAGGCGCGTCGCGTCTTTGAGCTGGGGTCGGCCATCGGCTATTCGACGTTGTGGTTTGCCCGCGCCGTGGGGCCGCGAGGAACGGTCTTTTATACGGATAGCGACCCGGCCAACGCCCGGCGTGCTGAGGGCTATTTGCGCCGCGCCGGAGTGCTCAGCCGCGTGCGCATCCTGGTAGGTGACGCGCTGGAGATGCTGAAGGCCACGCCGGGCCAGTTTGATATCGTTTTTAATGATGTGAATAAGGCGCAATATCCGGCCGTTCTGCGCCTGGCGCCTCCTCGCGTGCGGCGAGGCGGCATCTTCGTGACGGATAATGTCTTGTGGTCGGGGCGGGTGGCAAAAGCTGCGGCGCAGAATGACGGCGAGACGCGCGCGATACAGGAATTTAGCCGGAAGCTGTATCGCTCGAAAGAGTTCCTCACCACGATCATTCCTCTGCGCGACGGCCTGGCAGTTTCACTGAAGAACGACGGATGAGAAGTTAGCGCCTCCGTGCGCTCAAACACGGGTTCGAGCCGCAGCCTGCGATGCGCGCTCTAAAGAGCTCGCGAGGGCCTCCGGATTAACCACGTAGGGCGGCGCCAGACCCTGCGCCACGGCGAGAACGCTGCGACAGGCTGAGAGGCTTGTTTTACGTATGCCTTCCTCGGTGCGTCCGATCAGGTGGGGCGTTACAATGACATTCTTCAGTTTTAACAGAGGGTGATTCGGGGGGATGGGCTCCGTGTCGAACACGTCCAGCGCGGCACCCGCAATTTTCTTCTGCTCGAGCGCGTTGACGAGGGCAGCTTCGTCCACAATCGAGCCCCGCGCAGTGTTGATGAGATAGGCCGTCGGCTTCATCAAAGCCAGATGGCGTGCGGTGATCATGCCGCGGGTTTTCGCATTCAGCGGGCAATTGACGGTAACAAAGTCGCTTTCGAGCATAACTGCATCAAGATTTACGAGCTCGACCTCTATCTCGGTTGCACGCCGGTGATCGGTAGTGGGGGAAAAAGCCAGCCGGCGTGTGAACCCCAGCCCAGCCGTAAGCCGAATCATTTCTGTAGCAATGTTTCCCAGGCCGATCGAGCCCAAAACCCGGCCTTCGAGATTAATCAGGTGTGGCGGATCCTGACGCCACCGTCCTTCCCGGCAATTTCGATCGAGCTGAGGAATGTTCTTCGCGAGCGAGAACATCAAAGCCAGGATGCCTTCGGCAATGGAACGCCCTACCGAGTCACGCGTGATCGCGACGATCACGCCCGCTTCCGTCGAAGCATCGATATCAATCTGATCGAAACCGACCCCCCACCGCGCGATCACCGCAAGCCGCTTGAGACCGCGAAAGCTCGCCGCTGGAAAAATGTAACTGAAAGAGATGACGGCGTCGTACCGGTCCAGTACCTCTGCAACCGCGATGCCGCCGGTATCCGGCATGGTTTCGTATTCAATTCCAGCGGCGGGATCCAGCACTTCGGCCAGCGCCGGGGGAAGCACACCCCGAGCGTCTTTTTCAAAATCAGGAGTGATTCCGACCCGAAACATTGTTTTCCTTCCTCCGCATCACAGGGCTGGTCATTGAATAACATGAACTACGTATCGATTTGCGCCTTTTGCAGCTTACCGCTGAAATCGATGTAGATGGATTTCCATTCGGAATAAAAGTCGAGTGCGGCGAGGGCAGCTTCCCGGTGTCCGTTGCCCGTCTGTTTGGTGCCGCCGAAAGGCAGGTGAGTCTCCGCGCCGATCGTGGATGCGTTGACGTAAAAGATGCCGGTCTCAACGTCGCGCATGGCGCGAAAAGCCTTGTTGACGTCCTGAGTGTAGATGGCGGAGGAGAGACCATAAGGTATGTAGTTTGCAATGGCAATGGCCTCGTCGAGACTGTCGCAGGGAATCAGCGCGACGAACGGTCCAAAAATCTCTTCCTGCGCAATGCGCATCAAGGGGCGCACATCGCCGAAAATCGTGGGGGAGAAAAACCAGCCACTGTCGTACTGACCGCCTCGAAGGGGATATCCTCCGCACAAAAGCCGGGCACCCTCGTCTTTGGCGATGGCAACATATTGCTCAACTTTTCGCAATTGACGCTCATTGATGAGCGGTCCGACTTCAACGCTGGGGTCGAGGCCGTCACCGATCTTCAACGCGCTCGCCCGTTCCACAAATTTCGACGCGAAAGAGTCATAAACTTTCCTGTGCACGATGATGCGGCTTGCGGCCGTGCAGCGCTGGCCCGTGGTGCCGAAGCCGCCCCACACGGCGCCATCAACGGCAAGGTCCAGGTCGGCGTCCTCCATCACCAGAATGGCGTTTTTGCCGCCCATCTCAAGGGTGAGGTGCTTGAAGGTTCCGGCACAACTCTTGGTCACCTCTCGCCCTATGGCCGTTGAGCCCGTGAAAGAAACAGCGCGTACATCTTTGTGGTTTACAAGCGCGGCGCCGGTATCCGGCCCGCTGCCGCTCACGAAATTGACGACGCCGGGCGGAATGCCGGCCTCTTCAAGAGTCTTCACCAGGTTGTACATCGAAAGCGGTGCTTCGGGCGAGGGTTTCATGACGACGGTGTTGCCGCAGATGAGAGCCGGCATCGACTTCCAGGCGGGGATGGCCATCGGAAAGTTCCACGGCGTGACCAAAGCGCAAACGCCAAGGGGGGCTCGTTGGGTCATGCAGAATTTATCAGGAAGCTCGGAGGGAGCTGTCTGGCCGAACTGCCGCCGGCCCTCGCCCGCCATGTAGAACGTCATATCAATCGCTTCCTGCACGTCGCCTCGGGCTTCAGCGATCACCTTGCCCATTTCGCGTGTCATCAAGCGGGCGAGCTCTTCTTTGCGCCCGACCAGAAGCTGACCCGCACGGTAGAGAATCTCGCCGCGCTTTGGGGCGGGAGTAAGTCGCCAGGAATCGTACGCGCGGAGAGCAGCGTGAATCGCGCGCGCGGCGTCTTCCGTCGTGGAATCCGGGAAAATACTCACAATTTCATTACGGTGGGCAGGGTTTACGTCGTCGAACGTCCGGCCACTTGCCGAGTCCTCCCAACGGCCGTCGATGAGGTTTTTGCAGACGATGGGATCAGCCATTTGTCAATTCACTCCCGGCTGGGCATATCCGTAGGAAGCCGTTGTGGCGTAAAAGGCGTTGGCGCCGGTACGCAGGTCCTTGCCGAAAAAGAGCTCGACCGTCGCGCCGCCCAAGACCTCGAGCTTCAGCTCGACTCCCGTATCCACCAGCCATCCTCTCGATCCAAAGTCACCGGAAGCATCGCTGATGGTGCCGGAGTCCAGGAACGGTCCTGCCCCGAGATTGACCAGGCCATTGCGATAGATGCTTTTGAAGTCGTCCCAGTTGAAGAGCACGTAATTTCGTCCGAGCGGCGCGCTGCCCTTCCGGCCGTCGAAAGTTCCAACGTGCGCGCGGAGCCAGAGGTTGTTGTCACGTTCGATCCCCAGGATGAACAGGTCGTCAAACGGCGGAGTCCCCCAGGTTTTACCTGCCTTGGCCTCGAACGTCATCGCGTAGTCGTCGCCTTGTGCCTGCGGGAACCATCGGGCAAGAAAACTCGTCTCAGCCTGGAGGAAAGGGTTGGAATTGCGAGCAGCCAGCTTGCCGACCTGGGCGGAGGCTCCTGATTGAAGTGTGAGACGCTTTTCCGGGAGGTTCAGAATCTGAGCGTCGAATGAGGAGCGCGACTCCATGGCGAAGCCGTTTCGGAAAAAAGGCCTAGCCTGCGAATTGATCGGACCAAAGTTGCCAAAGCTGCGGCCGGAGAAATCGACTCCAGTGCTCCATTCGAAGCGGCCACCGACGATGGTCTGAATTTTCGCCCCGCCTTCAATTTTTTCCATGTGCATATCGCTTGGAGGGCTGGAAGAGCCGAAGAAGGTTTTAGTGAGGTTCCAGTTTTCGCGCCGCCCGTCAAGATAAATATCGTACCGCCGTTCGGCGCTCCCTGCGAGCGGGCTGCTGAACGAAGCAAAGACACGTTCTTTGTTCGGATCCCAACGGAGGAGGGAAGTGAAGTTCATGGCGGATTGGCGGATATTGAAGAATTCCGGGTATACGGTATCGTACGGCGCGCCGCGAAGAAGAGAAAGCAGGCCTTGAAGCTTTGAATCTCCCCAGCCATTTCGCTCGTCGGGCGCGAACTGAGCGTCAAAGCGACCGTCGTTCAGCGGCTGAAGTCCCAAACGTGGCTGAACAAAGATGCCCAGCCATCGCAGCCGCGCCTGGGTCGTCAGAAGGTCCGGAAAGGTGAGGATGTCGCCCGGGCTGAAGGCGAAAGCATGGTTGAGTAGCACCGGGTCGACTCGCGGCTGCGGGCTGATATTGATCTTCTGTATTTCCGGCATGCCTTCACGGTTCCAGTACTTTAGCGCAGCTCCCAGATTGTTTTCCAGGTCGTAGATCGTCGCCAGAAAATTCAAAACGTAGGCGTTATGCGGATCAAGATGGAGTGCGTGGCGGAGGTCCCGCTTTGCTTCCGAATATCGCTTCTGGGTGAAGGCGATGCCGGCAAGTTCGATGGGGAAGCGCGGATCACGCGGCGCCTTCCGGCGGCCACGCTCGAACGCCCGCTCCGCCTCTTTCCAGCGCTTAAGCCGCGCGAGGGCCATGCCGCGGTAATAGTCCATGTCCGCCGAGTCGTTAGGACGCGGAAAGGTGAGGCGCACAACCGCTTCCCACCGTCCTTCCTTGCAAAGTGCCCGGATTTTTGGGATTTTCGAGGACAGTGCGGCACTTTGCGCTCCGGGGGAGAGCAAAAAAAGAACCAGGGTGAGGGCAGGCAAATTAAGACAAAGCACCCGCCCATGCCGCGGTGCGGCACCCGGAAACCACGCAGAGAACCCCTCACCCACCCTCGCACCTCGGGCACCCTCTCCCCAACGGAGAGGGCTGCGATTCTTATTCACGCGTTCTCGCGGCCTACGCCTTCACGATTAAAATCACGATGATGGCTGTTGCCAGCGCAATGACGATGTAGGTGAGCTCTTGGTTGGAAAGAGCCGCGGCTGCGAAATTGTTCTGCATTCGATCCGTTTGTTTGGCGAGCCGAGCCACTTCTTTGTTGCTCAGGGAAGGGATGGCTTTTTCAACTTGCTTCAGATTCAGGCCGCCTTTTTTCAGTGCTTTCTGAGCCAGCGGGGAGGAAAAGAATTTTTCCGCCTGGAGGATGTTCTTCTGCCGCGTGGCGGCGGAGTCGAGGAGAGCCTGGCGCAGATTGTTTGATGAAACCACGTGATCCGCGGCCGGGAGCTGAGATGAAATTGCTAGAAAGACAAAGAGGAATGCCAACATGAACACGACCGTCGATTTAGAGCTACAGTGCATTATGCCTCCCAGAGGATAATAATGATGAATGTGTCCATTATGATAGAGATGGAGCGAAGGGCGCAACCGCAATGGTGAAACCCAGGGTGGAAGGGCAGAGCCCTTTCGCAAAGCGGCGGGGCGAAGCCGCTGAAGGAAGCTTAGAGTCAGTCGTGTCCGCGCCAGTGGAACAAATTTACCGCAGGTGAACCCAAAAGGAGAAGAATGAAAATCCATCCTCAGGATGTCTTAAAGGCTCTTTCGGGGGTAACCGAGGAGAGCGGACGGGACGTCGTTTCGCTCGGCCGCGTGGCGGATCTCGAAGTGGGTGATCAGCGCGTCCAATTTACGCTTCAGTTGCCGGGGCCACCAAGCCCGGCTCAACATTCGTTGGTTGAGAAGGCCCGAAGCGCGGTGAAGGCTCTTGACGTGGCGGAGGTCCAGATTCACGTAGCCGCCGCTCCAGGAGCGGCCTCAAAGCCGCAAGCGAGCCTCATTCCCGGAGTGAAAAGCACTGTGGCTGTCGCGAGTGGAAAGGGCGGGGTGGGAAAATCTACCGTGGCGGTGAATCTGGCCGTGGCGCTCCATCGCGAGGGCGCCGAGGTTGGCCTGATGGATTCCGATGTCTACGGACCGAGCGTTCCCCATCTGATGGGCAGCCGGAACGGTCCCGAGGTGGTGGAGGGAAAAATTGCGCCTCCTGCCGAATACGGCATCAAGATGATTTCGATGGCCTATTTTCTGCCTCCGGATGAAGCGGTGATCTGGCGAGGTCCCATGCTTCACAAGGCCATCCACCAATTCCTGGGCGACGTGCGGTGGGGCGAACTGGATTACCTCGTTATCGATTTGCCGCCAGGCACCGGGGACATCCAGATAAGCCTCTCACAGACGATTCCCCTTACCGGCGCAGTGATTGTTTCGACTCCTCAGGACCTGGCGCTGGGTGTTGCCGCAAAGGCGATCGCCATGTTCCAGAAACTCAACGTGCCTATACTCGGGGTGGTCGAAAACATGAGTTATTATATTTGTCCTCACTGCGGCCAGCGCGACGAGATCTTCGGGCACGGTGGCGCGCGAGCCGCTGCGGAAAAAATGCGCTTCCCGTTTTTGGGCGAGATTCCTCTCGACATCCACATTCGGAAGATGAGTGACCACGGCAAGCCCGTTGCGCTGGATGCCGCCACGCCGGGCGGAAAGGCCTTCCAGGAACTGGCGCGCGCCGTGCGAATCCAGGCAGAGCTTCTGGCCGGACAGGCTGAACAAGAGATTCGAATTGAGTGACAATAAATCGAGAATAGCGCCGGGCGTTTTGTCCGGCACAGCCGTCCTGAGGAACGGCCCTACTTTTTGCAGATATGCCTATCGTCCCTAAAAAAATCAAGCTTCAGGCCGGGAATGATACCCTTGCGATCGAGTGGTCCGACGGGCATTCGAGCGTCTATGATTACCTCTTCTTGCGCGATGAATGCCCCTGCGCAACGTGCACAGGAAGCGAGGGAGGTGCGGGCAGGTCCAAGACGGCGGCGGGTGACTTGCCCATGTTCAAGCCAGCGCCGAGGCCATTGCGCGCGGAGCTGGTGGGGCGCTATGCTCTGCAAATTTTCTGGAACGACGGGCATTCAACCGGAATCTATACCTTTCCCTACCTGCGCGGGCTTTGCCGCTGTTCGGAGTGCGTGGGAGGACGTAGCGCCACTCCTTAGCGTGGCACGGAGGAGGATTGTGATGGCTCTTTCTGCATCGGGGTTGATATGGATCGTAGGCGCGGGAATGCTCGCGCCATTGTGGGCGGCAGCGCCGCGGAGAACGGATCGACGAGGATTGCTGCTGATCGAGAACAAAGGTGAGCATACGCTCGGCATTGTTGATCCCGAGGCCGGCAGGATGCTGGCGAAGATTACGCTCAGCGGGGTTACCGGGCATGAAGTGGCGGCTTCGCCCGATGGCCGCTTTGCCTATGTGCCGATTTACGGTAACTCCGGGGTCGGGCGACCGGGAACGAACGGGCACGCCATTGACGTTATCGATCTGCGCACCCGGCGTATTGCCCACATTATCGAGCTCAAACCCGTGCGGCCTCACTGCGCCGTTTACGCCTCGGATGGGATGTTGTACGTCACGGCAGAGCTCGCGCACGCCGTCTATGTGATCGATCCTCATACCCTCAAGCGGGTGGCCTCCATCTCCACCGAGCAGCCTGAATCCCACATGCTTGCGATCACCCCGGACGGAAAGCGCGGTTACACGGCCAACGTCGGAGCAGGTTCTGTGACTGCTCTGGACCTTGAAAACAGAAAGCCCATTGCGGTGATCCACGTTGCAAAGACCGTGCAGCGCATCTCTGTAACGCCAGACGGCCGCTGGGTGTTCACGGCAGATCAAAGCCATCCGCGCCTCGCGGTGATTGACACTGAATCCAACAAGGTGACGCGTTGGATTCCGCTGCCCGGCATTGGCTTCGGCACCACCGTCACGCCCGATGGCCGCTGGCTGCTCGTAACCTTACCGCAGCTCGACAAGATCGCCGTGATTGACTTGCCGTCGATGCACGTGGCGCGCACCGTGGACGTGCCGAGCGCTCCGCAGGAAATTCTGGTGCGGGGAGATAACCAGGTGGCATTCATTTCCTGTGACCGCAGCGAGAAGATCGCAGTGTTGAACCTGGGCAACTGGCGGGTTGAAAAGCTGATTCCAGTCGGCCGCGTCGATGATGGCATGGCCTGGGCCGCGATGTAGCAAAAAAAGCGTCAGGGGCTAAAAGGCATGCCCTGAAACGAAGCAATCTGTTTGGTTGGTTTACCGGTTCGGGTTTTTTGCCAGGCTTATTAAATTGACAAAAATACGAAATGCGCCGGGTACGCCTTCCGGCAACTGCCGGTAAAAGGCCAACGCGTCGTAGATATAGACGCCTTTGCCATAGCGCGCGTAGAGCAATCCGCCCTTCTGCGGTGGCTGGCCGGGATCGTGGGTTTCAAACAGAGCTTTGTAGCGCGGATCCCAGGAAGTCATAAAGCCGTGACCGCGTTCTTCCACCCAGTTGTCGAAGTCTTTCGTCGTGATCTCGTTGGGCCACGTGAGAGCGGGATTCGTCGAATCGAGAATCACAACCTTCGAGTGCTCATCCACCACCACCTGGGGGTTGTTGCTGAGCGAGTAGGAATAAGGACCGTAGTTGTGGTCATATTCGGGCGTATTGTATTGCACCACGAGCACGCCACCCTGCTTGACATAGGCCAGGAGCCGCGCGTTGTAGGTCTTCACGTCTTCGCGGGCCGCGTAGGCTCTTACGCCCAGCACGATGGCGTCGTATTGTGAGAGGCTGGCCGTCGAGAGGTTGGAAATCATGCTCACTTTGATGCCAAGGTCTTCGAGCGACTGCGCCACGCGATCGCCTGGGCCCTCGATATAGCCCACGCTCAACCCTGAGGGCACCTTAATATTCGTGCCGGTCATGCGGCACTGCGCTGGCCGGTAATAGTTATAAGGTGGAAGGCCCGTGTACCCTACGGTTTTGAATCCCTGTCCGTAAGTATCTCCTTCGTATTCAGCTTCCGCGGTGATCGTGTAAGGCTGCTCGAGCAAGTGCTTCGCATGCACCTTAAAGTTGAGGGTTTCGTTCTGGCCGTCGCGGGCAGTTGAGAACTGCCCTTCGGCGGGAGAAGAAATCCATCCGGGTGGAAGCCTGAGTTTCACCGCTCCTTTCGCAGGACCTTTCACGTCGCTGTGCACGGTGACGGCAAGCGAGGCGGTGTTTCGATCGAGCGGAATAACCGTCGCGTGGGGCGTCACCCATAGCGAAATAGCCGGACCCACAACAAGGGGCTGCAAAACAGTTCCCTCGCCACGCACTCGCGGGACGGACTGGACGATTTTTTCGAACCGCGCCGTCGCGTTCTCATAGCGGAAGTCCGCCTGGGCAGCGAGCGGAAATGGCGCGAAAGGCAGTCCGAGATATTTCTTGTTGAGAATGTTGTAGTAGGGCTGCTCCACGTTGGGCCGCGTGAAGTAGGGCTTGGTGAAAGCTGCGGTCCGGGGCACCCTGACCTTGAAAATAGCCGTAACGGGCCGATTGTTCGCAAGCTCGCCAGGGGCGGCGTGCACAGGCAGAACCGTCCAATGCTCGCCGTTTGGATTTGTAAGTCCAACGTGGGTGAGGCTCACCGGCACCGCGCTGGGATTCACCAGGCGTACTTTCACCCAGAAAGTCTGGCCAGGGATGGCAAGCTGAAACGTCTGTCGCGGGCCGGATGCGTACGGGCCGGCTTTCGGCACCGGGTAGGGAGTTACAATGGCCTGCATGGTGATCCCGAGCGCCTGGAGGATGGCATTATTAAACTGCGTCTGCTTCACACGCAGCTCGAAGGCGACGCTGTATTTTGAGTCCGCCGGCAGATGGCTTGCCTCCACTCGCGCCAGGAGGCGATCCGTGGTCCTCAAGCCTTCCGCCAAGATGGGCGCAATCTGCTCCGGCTGGTTCGCGTGGAATCCTTGAACGGCTTTTTCGACGAGCTCATGAATTTGTTCGAGGCCAGCTTTTAGAAATTGCGCATCCGCGCCTCGCGCAAGGTGCGCGATGCCTGTGATGGATGTATCGATGCCATCAAAGAATGAGGCCTCATGGGATGGGGTTGGGACGAGCGAAGCATAACGATGATACCGGCTCTCGCGAGGTCCGGCCGGCGTGTATCCTACCCCGCCATTCTGGCTTTTCTGTTCTCCCAGCCCTTGGGCGGCGATCCGCGCATAGGAGGATCCCAGCACTGGATTGTATTTGCCTTCAAGGATTGTAACGTTGGTGGGCGGAATGCCGGGAAGCCATCGCTTGTGAATGTAGTCATATACGCCGGCCGGGCTCCAGGTGCGCGTTGCGTAGTCATACATTTTCCCGTTGGAAATGGAAAAGAAGGGCACGCGCGCATACATTTTCAGCGGTTGCCAGGGACGCAAGCCGGCGCGGATCTGGTCCGGAAACTGATGCGGATCGCCCGCGGCTTTAAAGGCTTCCTGGGCAAGCTCGCCGGCCACCTGGTGCTGGCCATGGCCGTCGCTCGGCCCGCCCACCCAGACGGACGCAATGACCAGCGGCCGCGTCATGCGCACCACGCGCACGACATCGCCCAGCAATCGCTCATGTCCCCATTTGGCGAAGGATTCCGCTTTAGTTTTAGAAAATCCGAAGTCCACCGCGGGAGTGAAATATTGCTGAACGCCGTGGTAACGGTCCGCGGCGAGCAGCTCTTCGGTGCGCAAAATTCCGAGCGCATCCCAGTAAGCCGAAGACATCACGTTCTGCCCGCCCTCGCCCCGGTTTAGCGTGAGCATGATGATGCGCGCGCCCTTGCCTCTCGATTCATAGGTGAGCATTCCGGCGTCTTCATCGTCCGGATGGGCAACAATCATCAGGAGGCTTGCGCGGGTTCCGAGCTTCGTGAGAGTTTGCCAGAGCGCGACGGAGCCTCGGTCCAGCTCGAGCCGAGTAGCATGGCTCGACGGCCGACTCGATGCCTGCCAAGGCGTTTGCGCGAGGACGGAGACGGGCGCGAGGACCAGCAGAAGCGCGAAAAGCAAAGCCTTCTTGGTTTGGCTCGGAATGGGCATAGGGCACCGGAATCATACTTTACTGGATTTGGGATGGAAGGGGTAGCCACGGCGAGCGCTTTTCCTCGCCGTGGGCTTTTCGGCGAACCCACGGTCAATTCACAAAACGAATTGACCGTGGCTACCACTCACGAACCCGCAAAAAAACAAGTCAAAAGACAAAAATCAAAAGGCTCCTCATTTTTGCCTTTTGACTTTCTATTGCGTTGGCTCACAAAACAGCGAAAGGCCGCGGAGCCTAAATAATAGGTCCGCACTACTCTTGCGAGACCCGTCTGATCTTTGCCCCCACGCGGCTCAGTTTTTCCTCGATGCGCTCGTATCCGCGATCGATGTGATAGACACGGTCGATGGTGGTTTCTCCGGAAGCGGCAAGGCCGGCCAGTACGAGGCAGGCGCTGGCTCGCAAGTCCGACGCCTGAACCGGCGCTCCACTGAGCGCGGTTTTGCCCCGCACCACCGCGCGGCGGCCTTCAATGGCAATGTCCGCGCCCATACGCGCCAACTCCAGCGCGTGCCCGAAGCGGCTTTCAAAGATAGTCTCCGTGATGACGGAAGAGCCTTCGGCCTGTGTTGCCAGGGCCATGTACTGCGCCTGCATATCCGTGGGAAATCCGGGGTATTCCTTGGTGGTCATATCCGCAGCGCGAAGTGTTTCCGGACCTTTAACTTCGATTTCACCGGCGCCGTTGGCGCTAATCTCAACGCCAAGCTCCTGGAGCCCGGTGATGACAGCATGGAGGTGTAAAGGCTCAACGCGGCTGAGGACCAGGTGCCCGCGGCTGATTCCAGCGGCAGCCAGAAACGTGCCAGCCTCAATGCGGTCAGGGACGATCCAATGCTCGGCTCCCGCCAGCGAGCTGACTCCCTGGATGAGCAGGCGCGAAGTGCCCTCACCCTCGATTTTCGCTCCCATCTTCTTGAGCAAGCGAGCGAGGTCCTCAACCTCGGGCTCGCAGGCGGCGTTCTCGATGACGGTTTCGCCCTCGGCAAGCACGGCGGCCATCATCAGATTTTCCGTGCCGGTCACGGAGACCGTGTCAAAGCAGAAAGTGTCGCCGCGAAGGCGCTCGGTGCGGGCATCGATATAGCCATGATCGAGTGTGACCGTGGCTCCAAGTTTCTCAAGAGCCTTCAGGTGCAGGTTCACCGGGCGGGCGCCGATAGCGCAGCCACCGGGCTGCGAGACACGCACGTTGCCGAAACGCGCCAAGAGTGGCCCCAGCACCAGAATGGAAGCGCGCATCTGCTTCACCAGCTCATACGGCGCTTCGGGATTGATCAGCCGGCGGGCGTGAATTTCTACTGTGTTTCCGAACTCATCGTGCGCGAGCGAGGAATCCACGCCCAGTTCCTCGAGTAAGCCGCGCATGGTGGTGATATCGCGCACCCGAGGCACGTTGTGGAGGGTTACTGCCTGGTCCGTCAGAAGCGACGCCGCAATCTCGGGTAATGCTGCGTTTTTCGCGCCACTGATGTTAACCCGACCCTCGAGCGGCATGCCGCCTTGGATGATGAATCGATCCATTTATTTCCACACGGCAAGCCGCAGAGTTTCTGGAATCGGAAACTCTGCGCGGTCTCGAAAATTTCGATCAAGACCCCTCACCCGAGTCGCTACGCTCTCCACCTTCTCCCCAGGGGAGAAGGTGCCCGACGTAGGAGGGGGCGGATGAGGGGTCGTTTTCCAGAGCTTGCCAGCGTCGCAAAACGCAATGATGAACTGATACGCAACTAATGGCGCGAACTTCTCAGCCGGGTGTAGCGCGGACCTGCGTTGTTCAGGTCCGCGGCTTTTCGCGATCTTCGGGCAAAAACCGCAGACCTCAAAACGGAGGTCAGCGCCTCCCGCCACTCGCTCAGCAACGGCGGGGCGCGCTACCTGCTCGTGCCTGCCGCACGATTTCGGCAAGATTGGCGCCGTTTCTGAGAAGACGTTGGGCCTCGTTCTTCGAAGCACCCTTCAGCAACATGAGCATCGCCACCGGCAGTTGGCCTTCTGCCTGGTGGAGAGCCTTGGTCGCGCGGGCGACGCTTTCCCCTGTAGTTTCGACGAGTATCCCCACCGCACGCTTTCTGAGCTTAGCATTGTGGGTCTGGACGTTGATCATCCGGTTCGAGAAAACCCTGCCCAGGCGCACCATGGTCGCGGTCGAAAGCATATTCAGCACCAGCTTCTGCGCCGTGCCGGCTTTCATACGCGTTGAGCCCGTCAGCACTTCAGGGCCGGTGATGGGTACAATGGCCAGATCGGCGGCACGGTTCATGGGCGCGGAAGGATTTGACGTCAGCGCGATGGCCCGAGCGCCCAGCCTGCGCGCGTAACGCAAGCCTGCCAGCGTATAAGGCGTGCGTCCGCTCGCCGCTATTGCGACCAACACGTCCCGCTGGCTGAAGTTAATTCGCCTTAAATCCGCGGCGGCAAGTTTCGTATCATCTTCGACCCTTTCCACCGACTTAAACATGGCCTTTGACCCACCAGCAAGGATCCCGATCACTTGGTGAGTCCCGAACGTAGGAATACACTCGACGGCATCCAGGACTCCCAGTCTCCCGCTGGTGCCCGCACCAAGGTACACCAGCCGCCCGCCACCGGCAAGCGCTTCAACAATCCATTCCGCGGCCATCGCGATCTCGGGAAGCACCTTGCGGACCGCGGCAGCAATCTTGCGATCTTCACCGTTGATGATGCGCAGGATTTCAGGCAGCGATCGAGCGTCAAGAGAAGCCGACGTGGGGTTTTCCTGCTCAGTGATCGCCGCGCGGGCGGGCAATGTTGCTCCTGGTCACGATTTCAATAGCTGATACAGCAGACACCAGGCCGGGGAGAAGAGTGGTCGTAGCAGTCGATCGTTGTGTGATTGACGGTCCGTTGCTTCGGCCGGGTCGAACAATCGAGCCGTCAGTAAAAAGCGCCAAGCATGGCTACCCTTCACACCTGTCCGGCAAACGGGGAAGTGGCATGCTGCACAGCCTCAAAAAGGGCGAAGACGGCTCCTTCGGGATCCGTCACTACAGCAATGCGACCTACATTGTCAAGCGAGGCAGGGGGAGAGCAGGCGATGGCTTCATTGCGCACGGCCGTGGCGGCGGTCGCGTTGCAATCTGAGACGGCGAAATAGACCAGCCAGTGGGGTGGAACGCTGGGATCGTGCCGTCCGGCCGGCGGAATACCGCCAACATACTCTCCGTTATTTGGAACATTAAGGAGATAACCAGAAGACTCCCTTTCAATTTTTGTGAGCTTCCAACCAAATAACGCCGTATAAAAGTCTCGCGCGTCCGATGGATTCGGGGTGATCAAGTCTGCCCAGCACAGCGTTCCGTCAATACCGGCAACTTCCATCCCGATACGTTCCCTGGCTTGCCAGACACCAAAAATAGCACCGCCCGGATCCTCGAGGACGGCCATCCGGCCCGAGTCCCGAACGTCGCCCGGCGGGATCAGGACGTTACCTCCCAAGGAGACGGCACGCCCGGCGGCTTCGTCCGCGTTGTCCACTGCGACATACAGTAACCAGTGCGGCGGTATCCCTAGTGCCTGCTGCTCACGACGCAGGCTATAGGCGGCGGCCGTGGCACGACCCTTCACCTGGAAGATCGAGTAGAGGTTGTTCGGACCCAGGAGAATGTCGTGCGTGGTCCATCCAAACAGCGTATGGTAAAAGTGCTTGGCGGCGTCTTGGTCCGTGGTGCCAAGCTCAACCCAGCAGAATGTTCCGGGCACATGCTTTTCGATCTGAGACATGAAGGCACTATACACCAGAAAGGGAAGAGGAGAAAAGCCCTCGGGCAGGGAGGTCGTATCCTAACATCACTTGATGGAAGTTTTGCGATGGCGGACTCTGAGATTCCCGCAGCATTGGTCGGGATGATCACCGATGTGAGACGCAAGAGTTAAGGCTGAGTTATCGCGCGCCACTATCCATCCTACAGATCGGCTTCGAATTGGCCGCACACCTCAGGATTGCTCTTCTAGGAGTCTGTCGGAGGTAGACTCCTAGGAAAAGAAACAAAACCTAACTAGACCATTGTTAGACCGGTGATCATCGCTTCACAATGCAATCGCACCATGATAGCATTCCGCACTTGTGCCTTCAGAACACCCAATCTTCGGGCGGGCGTTTACTGAGACATTGCGGGGCATGATCGCAACGCACCAATCGATATATCCCCGCGTTCCGCCACAAGGAATCTACTTTGAGGCGCTCGTCGAAGGTTCTTTCAAGCGGATCGAGAAACCAGTAACCGTAATTGAAGCTGGAGGAAGGAACCAGCCCCGGCACGATCTTCTCGTTGATCAACACCGGATTTCCCTTAAAACGGAGACAGGGCTTGGGACAAAGCCACACCTAATCACCATCACGAAGCTATGCACTACAGAGCGCCGGCCCTGGGAGGCCCAAGTCCTTGTTAGGCGCGTGATGGAACACCTAAGCCGCTACGACGTAATCCTGATGCTCCGGTCCTTGTGGGCAGAAGATCAGGTCCGCTACCAGCTCGTTGATATTCCGGTCACTACTCTCCGTAAAATAGAGCACGCAGTTTTTGAGGCCGCTGGCAGAGGCGGGAGCCTAGGGGCAGACGTAATAGAGAGTGGAGAGCGTCTATTTCACGTTCACTTCGATGCTTCGGATCGAAAGTGCTCGATCCGGGGACTGGGCATCAAATACTGTACGGTGCTTGTCGAATGGGATGTCAGGCTCTGATTCCTATTCGCATTTGCTGGACTTCCTGAAGACCAGCCAATAGCAGTGCTGGCGGCGGCTATGGTGGGCAACTTTCCATTTCGGGTCGATGATCGGCCCTTTCCGGACCTTGATTATGCAGTCGCAGGGCTTAAATCCTACGTCTTTTGCCGCCTGAACAAGTTCGACGTGAGCCCATTGGTATCGGTGGTGGTGAATGTAATCCGTAATCTTTGCGAGTAGGACACCCTCGGGTCTAAGAACACGGTAAGCTTCTTGGGCGAAGGGGGGAAATGTGTGAGCGAATGTGTATCCGTTTTCTTTGGGTGACTTGTCACCTAGTCCGAATCTCTGGTGGAAGTCCTTCTGTTTGTCTTTGCCCTGGTTTGGGATGTGCGGGGGGTCGTAAATCACAACCTCAAACGATCTGTCTCGGAACGGCATCGCGGTGTTATCCGCTACGATTGAGGGGTGATGGCTTGGCTCGTTGTCAACCCCGATAACCCGCCGTTTGCTTCCCTTCCAAAACCGTCCGCAGTTAACGGTTGCATCCAAGATTCGGCGGGGACAACGGCGGGGATAAAACGACAGCATTTCTTCCAGCAACTCCCCGTCATCTCCGTACCAGACAGATGGCAAGGGCTCGTACTTCGGCTTGGCTGGCTCGGGTTCAAGGCAGGTGAATACAGCTAAGCGTGCCATCGTCAACGATGTTACCCGCAGATGGTAAATTTCTCAAGCGTTCGCTTTAAGTGATTTTAGGACACTACCCGCAGGGGAAATTGCTTCCGCCTCCGGCGGATACGGGAGTTACAGTTCGTCCTGGATAACGCTTTCCGAATCAGGTATCCTCTCGGAGGCGGAGTTTGCGAGGGCTTGCGGATGCTTCGCTGGATGCTTACAGGATGCTGCGGTGTATCAGGGCATGGCTTCAGCCGCGCCGCAGCCCCGAGTAGCGCCAAACAATATTCCCACACAGCCCGCGAAAGCGGGCAGAAGAGAGT
>JBOGJS010000273.1:0-4612 GCA_050745365.1 Terriglobia bacterium | reverse complement strand
GTATTATTTTCAGGGTCAACGGCTGGCTCGGAATTCCATATTGTGTCCACGCACAGGTGGACAGCCGTTCTGCCGGTGTGACGGAAAGTGCGGCAATTTACCTCGCTCCGTCGAAGCCGCAATCTAGTAAAATAATAAGTATGAAGGCCATCACGATCAAACCCGGCGTGGCAGATAGCATCCTCATGCGCGAAACGCCCGATCCGGACCTGAAAGACAAAGGCAAGGACGTAACAGTGAAGGTCCTACGCACAGGTTTGTGTGGAACAGATGCGGACATCTATGCCGGCGAGTACGGTGAGGCTCCGCCAGGAGAAGATTATCTGATTTTAGGTCACGAAAACTTCGGCGTCGTCGAAGACCCCGGGAGCAGCCCAAGCCTGAAGCCGGGAGACTATGTCGTTGCAACAGTACGCCGGCCTTGCGGCAAGTGCCTGAACTGCCAGCGCGGAGAAATGGACTTATGCACGAGTGGCGAATACACCGAGCGAGGCATCAAAGGCCGGCACGGCTACATGGCGGAATATTACACCGAGTCGCCGCAATATCTCATTCGCATCCCTCCTGAGCTCCGTGACGTTGGAGTGCTCCTTGAACCCACCTCGGTTGTAGAAAAGGGAATCGATCACGTTTATCTGATCCAGCGCCGGATGAACTGGCAGCCCGAAAGGGCACTGGTGCTGGGTGCTGGCCCGGTGGGGCTGCTGGCGGCAGCAGTTTTGCGGGTAAGGGGGCTAAAAACCTTTATCGTGGGACGCGAGACCGAAACAGACTTGCGCGCGCAACTGGCGGAAAGCGTCGAAGCGGATTACCTCCCGATAGACGGCCTCGCCATTACCGATTTGCCCAAGAAGACGGGGCCGCTCGACATCGTGATCGAAGCCACCGGGGTTTCCTCCGTGGTATTTGGCGCCATGCAGATACTCGCACCGGATGGCATTCTTTGCCTCTTGAGCGTTACCGGCGGCCATGCGATCCGCCCGGAGCCTACCGATCGAATCAATCAGGACCTCGTGCTGGGCAACAATGTGGTGTTCGGCAGCGTTAACGCGAACCCACGTCATTTTCAGAAGGGAGTCGAGGACTTCCAGAGCATTGAGAAATCCTACCCCGGCATGCTTCCGAAGCTGATCACTTCCCAGCTTGACTGGAAGGACTACGGCAAGTGGTTTGGCCAAAAGCGATCCGGCATCAAAACGACGCTTGAGATCAGCACGGGCTAGATTGAACCTCAGCATGACAATCACAAACACGGGGAAACAATGAGAAAATCAATTGCAGTGGTTATCATGTGCCTTTCGGCGGCTGTTATTATCCTCGCGATTGAGGTCGTTAGCGTCAGGCGTCGAGACGGGCATCCCCGATTTAGCACCCCGTATGAGGCGGTGTTGCTAGATAATGGGCAAGTCTATTACGGCAAGCTCTCGGGGCTCGGAACCTCATACCCGAAAATGACGAACGTTTATTACATCGTTCGGACCGAGGACCCTAAGACTAAAGAGGTAAAGAATGTGCTCGTGAAGCGCGGGAAAGAGCTGCATGCACCCACCGAGACCTTCTTCAACGCGCAACACATTATTATGATCGAGCCCGTGGGGCCACACTCTGAAGTGGCTCAGCGCATCGGTCAATCTGAAGCTCAGTCCGGCAAATAGCGAGTCCGCCCCACAACGGGTGAAAAGTTCGAAGCTGTCGGTTCCTCAGCCGGTTGGACATGCCTTCTCGAAACCAAGAAGCGCCGGGTCGAAGACCCGCATTAATATAAAATGATACCCTCAAGTTGGAGGGACCGCACCGGGCGCGATGCTCGGGGCGGCCAGCATGGAGGTTTGTAGATGCCAGTAATCGATGTTCCCACCAAGAGTGTGGGGTTTGGAGTTACTTCGCGGACGGACCGATGGTGGACTTCGTGGCTGACGGTCCTGGTGGTGCTGTCTTGCTTCGTGGCCTACGCAACATGGGCGGCGTTGCAGGGGACGCATTACCGCTTCGGCCCGTACCTCTCCCCGTTTTACTCGCCGGAGCTGTGGGGTAACCCGCTCACGGCGTGGATTGGCGGCAAGCCCGGATGGTACCCAAGCTGGTTGATCTTCTCGCCCGCGTTCTTTGTCCTTCCGTGGCCGGGTGGGTTTCGGTTAACGTGCTATTACTACCGAGGCGCCTACTACAAAGCCTTCTGGTCGGATCCGCCGTCCTGCACCGTGGGTGAACCTCGAAAGACCTACTGGGGCGAAAGCAGGCTTCCGCTCTTGCTCCAGAACGTCCACCGCTACTTCATGTACATCGCGCTGTTCTTTATCGCGGATCTTGCCTACGACGCATGGAACGGCTTCCATTTTGACGGGCATTGGGGAATGGGTGTGGGATCCATTGTGCTGCTGATCGATGTGATCCTGCTCGGCGGCTACACGTTCGGCTGCCACGCCATCCGGCATCGGGTGGGCGGCGTGCTGGACCGTCTTTCCGGCTCTCGCATCCGAAAGAAGACCTATGACTGTGTAAGCTGCCTCACGGGCCGTCATATGACTTGGGCCTGGTGCAGCTTGGTGTGGGTAGCCTTCACGGACTTTTACGTTCGGGCGTGCTCGATGGGCTTGATCCGGGACTGGAGAATCTTCTGATGGCGGAATTCGAAACTCTCCAGCATGACGTCTTGGTGATCGGTGCCGGAGGGGCCGGCCTACGTGCTGCGGTGGAAGCCTCGGCCTCTGGGGTTACGGTGGGCGTAGTCACCAAGTCGCTGCTCGGCAAAGCGCACACCGTGATGGCGGAAGGCGGCATCGCGGCATCGCTCGCCAATGTGGATGAGCGCGACAACTGGATGGTCCATTTTTCGGACACCATGCGCGGCGGGTACTATCTTAATAATCCCCGCATGGCGCAGATTCACGCGCAGGAGGCGCCGGCGCGCGTGCGCGAGCTAGAGGCGTGGGGCGCGCTGTTTGACCGCACGAAAGACGGCCGCATCCTGCAACGCAACTTTGGCGGCCACAAGTATCCGCGTCTGGCCCACGTGGGCGACCGCACCGGGTTGGAGATGATCCGCACCCTGCAGGATCACGGCGTTCACCAAGGCATCGACGTGCACATGGAAACCACGATCCTGGCGCTGCTCAAGGACGATGGCCGCATAGCGGGCGCGTTTGGATACGACCGCGAGCGCGGACGATTCAAACTGTTTCGGGCTAAGGCAATCGTCCTGACCACGGGCGGCATCGGCCGCGCTTACAAGATCACCAGCAATAGTTGGGAATATACAGGGGACGGGCATTCCCTCGCCTATCACGCGGGCGCCACCCTGATGGATATGGAGTTTGTCCAGTTTCACCCCACGGGCATGGTGTGGCCGCCCAGTGTGAGTGGCATCCTGGTGACGGAAGGCGTGCGCGGCGAAGGCGGCGTGCTGAAGAATAAAGAGGGGCGGCGGTTTATGTTTGATGATATCCCCCCGCTTTACAAAAACCAGACGGCAGACAACCCCGACGAAGGCTGGCGTTACACGCAGGGGGACAAAAGCGCGAAGCGCCCGCCGGAACTGCTGACGCGCGATCATGTGGCGCGCTGCATTGTGCGGGAGGTGCGTGAAGGGCGCGGCAGCCCGCACGGCGGCGTCTTCCTGGACATTGCGTGGATCCGGGCAAAACTGCCGAACTCCGCCGAACACATCAAGAAGAAGCTCCCGAGCATGTACCACCAGTTCAAGCAATTGGCTGATCTCGACATCACCGCGGAGGCCATGGAGGTTGGGCCGACGACGCACTACGTCATGGGCGGCGTGCGTGTCAATGCAGACACGCAGATGTCCGACGTCCCGGGGCTTTTCGCGGCGGGTGAATGCGCCGCGGGGTTGCACGGTGCAAATCGGCTTGGCGGCAATTCGCTTTCCGACCTCCTGGTGTTTGGCAAGCGGGCCGGCGAGCATGGCGCGGCGTTTGCCAAGAACAACGGCGCGACCCAGTGCGATCCCGCAGACGTTGATGCGGCGGCAAAGTGGGCGCTGGAGCCTTTTTCGCGCTCAAATGGCGAGGGGCCCTATCAGGTTCAGCGCGACCTGCAGCAACTGATGCAGGAATGGGTGGGTATTGTCCGGCGTGGAGAGGAACTCGAACGCGCGACTGGCGCGATTCACAAGCTCCGGGCACGCGCCGAGAACACTTCCGTGGGAGGCAACCGCGAGTACAATCCCGGATGGCACACCGCGTGCGACCTGAGAAACCTTCTCACCATTGCGGAGGCGGTTGCTCGCGCAGCCCTTGAACGGAAGGAAAGCCGCGGCGCGCACTTCAGGGACGACTTCCCGGCAAAGGACGAAGCCCTGGGCCGGCAGAATATCATCATCCGCAAAGGCACTGATGGCGAAATGCAGGTGCAGCGGACGCCGGCCATTGAAATCCCACCGGACCTGAAGAAGATTATTGAGGAGAATAAGTAATGGCAAGCGCAAATTTTCGAATCTGGCGCGGAGATCAGAATGGCGGCAAGTTCGTGGATTACTCGACCGAGGCGGCGCCGGGCATGGTGGTGCTGGATGCTATCCACGAAATCCAGGCCACACAGGCGAATGACCTGGCCGTGCGCTGGAACTGCAAAGCGGGTAAGTGCGGCTCCTGCT
>JBOGJS010000272.1:0-28927 GCA_050745365.1 Terriglobia bacterium | reverse complement strand
GAGCAGGCGGCATGTCATGCAGAGGAGGCCGCGACGCGGGACGACGAAGGATCCCGGTCTTTGCTTGAACTTGGAGAGGCGGGATTGCTTTGCTTCGCCCAGCGTGACACACATTCAAAGAAAATCTCGGTGACGAGAGAATAAAGCCTGATGATGAACAGTCGAAAACCCATCCTGGTTGCGGCAGGCATTTTTATGAAAAGTGGCCGTGTTCTGATCTGTCAACGCCATCATTCCGATGCTTACGGGCTACAGTGGGAATTTCCCGGCGGCAAGGTCGAGTCCGGCGAGAAACTGGAGGATTCACTTCGCAGGGAACTCGAGGAAGAGTTGAACATCGAGGCGCAAATTGGCGAGGAGGTTTTCAGGCTTCGGTATCGGTATCCCGACCGTTACGTCGAAGTTGCGTTCTTTGCCATTCCTGGTTACCGCGGCGAAATCCGTAACCGTGTTTTTGAGGCCGTCGAGTGGGCTCCGCGCGCGAACCTTCCTGAATACACGTTTCTGGATGCGGATCGTGAATTGGTGAACCGCATTGCGCGAGGTGAGCTTGTCTAAGTTTCCATTCCCCCGTGTCCTGCCTCGAATCACGATTCTCGTCACTCTGGCATTTTTGCTGGCCGCCATGCCGGGCCAGAGCCAGGCTGAAACCGCCCCAGGAGGATCGACTCAATTCACCTGGGTACACCGGTTGCGTTTGGGAGGCCATTTGGCACTAACCTACTCGCCCGCGGGAGCTTTCTCCGCGGATAGCAGCCTGCTTGCGGTGGTGGAAAAAGAGCGGGTGGCGCTGGTGGATCCCGACGACGGGCGAGTCCAGAAGATGGCGCGGCCTCGCATTCCTGGCGTTGGCGGGCTTGATATTCAGTCCGCCAACTTTATTTCCCCTACATCCCTTTATCTTCTCGCGAGCGGTCTCGTGGGGTCGAGGAAAGGTCGCGGCGCTCCTGCCGCGCCTGAGTTGGGCTTCCAATGGAACTTCCAGCAGGATGCCGTCACCGGCAAGGTGAGTGAAATCGGGATTGGAGGCGGCTTTTTGCCGGTTCGCTATTTTCCGCGAATCGGGTATCTTGCACTTTACAAAGATGGCGCCTTCACCGTTTGGGACCCTGTAACCGGGCGGGGAGGAACGACCAAGCTTCCCGGCCTTACCAACGCGCCCCAGCTCTTCGAATTTTCTCCGGACGGGCACTGGCTGCTTCTGGCGCAGATTGAAATGAGCGCTACTCCGAACCCTGTCGTTGTCCAGCTCAAGGACCACAAATTTGTGAACGTCCTCGCGGGCCATCAGGGGCCTGTGCTCGGAATGATGTTCTCGCGTAATGGCAGAAAGGTGGTGACGGCGTCGGCCGACGGCGACGTTCGCATCTATTCCGTGCCCGATTGGAAGCTGGTGGAGACGCTCGTGGGCAATCGCGGCCCGGTCCATTGGGCAGACTTTTCGCCGGACGGAAGCTGGGTGGCCTCGGCGGGTCAAGATCAAACCGTCCGCGTCTGGTCAGTCGCCACCGGAAAACTGCTGCAGACCCTGAGCGAAAGCCAGGAACCTCTTCTCACCGTCGCCTTCTCACCCAACGGCCAGTACATCGCCGCCAGTTCTGCCGATAGCGTCCACGTCTGGGCGCGCATCCCGGTGAATTAAGGCTAATGCTACAATCAGCTTTCAACGCTTAAAAGCGATACGACGATCTCATGTCCACAAAACCCCAGCTTTTCGGCACCGACGGCGTACGTGGGATTGCCGGCGAGTATCCGCTGGATCGCGATACCGTGGTCAGCCTGGGCAAGGCGCTCGGCTCGACGCTCATTGGGGCAGCCCGGTCTACGCGCCCGGAAGTGGTGCTGGGCGAAGATACACGGGAGTCAAGCCCGTGGATTGCGCGGTCTCTGGCGGCTGGCCTGCGCTCAGCCGACCTCGAAGTAGCCTTTGCGGGCGTCATCACGACCCCGGGGATCGCCTTCCTCACCCGGCATCACGGCTTTGCCGCCGGAGTGATGATCTCCGCGTCGCACAATCCGTTTGAGGATAATGGCATCAAAGTGATTTCGAGCGCCGGAACGAAGCTCCCGGAATCCGTTGAGCTCGAGATTGAGTCAGCCTTCCGCCACTTCCAGACGCGGGACGGACCGGTTCCCGACGTTCCCCTCAACCCTCTACCGGAACTGCTGGATGAATACCTGAGCTTCCTCGAGACCCTCGCCCCTCACGGCCATCGTCGGTTCAAGCTCGTCTGTGATGCCGCCAACGGCTCTTCCTCCGCCGTCGTCCCTGCGCTCGCGCGGCGCATAGGCGCTGAGTTTCGCATCCTGAATGCGGAGCCGAATGGCCGGAACATCAATTTGGGCTGCGGCTCGCTGCATCCGCAGGAAATGGCGGCGGAGACTCGGGGCTGCCGTGCCGACCTCGGAGTTGCTTTCGATGGCGATGCGGATCGAGCGATTTTTGCCTCGCCGCGTGGGAAGATCCTGGATGGCGATCACATACTTTTCGCTGCCGCCCCGTTTCTGCAAGCCCTCCACGCGCTGAAAGGTAATGCGGTGGTGGGAACACTCATGACGAACCTGGGGCTGGAGCTAGCGCTCAAATCGCACGCCATCGCCCTCAAGCGAACACCGGTAGGAGACAGGTTTGTGCTGGAAGAAATGCTCCGTTCCGGCATCAATTTGGGTGGTGAGCCCTCGGGGCACATTATCTTTTCGGACGTTTCCGCCGCCGGAGACGGCATCGTCACCCTGCTTGAGGTGCTGGGCTTCCTCTCGGAAACAGGAATGTCCGCGGATGACCTCATCGGGGATTACAAGCCGTTTCCGCAGCTCATCCTGAACGTCCGGGTAAGCAGTAAACCACCGCTCGATTCTCTTTCTGAGGTCGCCGGCGCGCTGGAGCATTGCCGGAGCGATCTTGGCGTGAGCGGCCGGGTTGTGCTGCGTTATTCAGGCACGGAACCCCTGGCCCGCGTGATGGTGGAAGCGGAGGACGCCGCATCGGTGCGGCACCATGCAGCCGCCATCGCAGGGACAATCCAAAAGACGATCGGCATTTAGGAAGGTAGATTCTGGTGCAGCTTCTAGACCTTTAATCCCTTCAAATACTTCCGGAATGCTTTTCCGATCTCTGGCTGCTTTAATGCCATCTCGACGGTGGCTTCGAGAAAGCCCAGCTTATTGCCGGCATCGTAGCGTTTACCTTCAAACAAGTAACCGTAAACCGGCTCTTTTTTCAGGAGGCGCCGGAGAGCATCGGTAAGCTGAATTTCCGAGCCGGCTCCACGCTGCGTAGAAGCCAGCTCCTTGAAAATAGCAGGCGTCAGGATATAGCGGCCAATGATGGCGAGGTTGGACGGAGCCTCGCGCGGCTCCGGCTTTTCCACCATATCGGTCACGCCGAAGAGCCGGTTGTTTTCGCCCGCCACGGGAGAGCCCTTAATAACGCCGTAGCTCGAGACGGCTTCGCGATCCACTTTTTGAATTGCAACCACGCTTCCTTTGTAGCGCAAGAAAACTTCGATCATCTGCTTGAGGCAAGGAACTTGCGCGTCAATGATATCGTCGGAGAGGAGCACCGCGAAAGGTTCTTCGCCGACGAGGTTTTTCGCCACCAGAATCGCATGGCCGAGCCCCAGCGGGCGCTTCTGGCGGACATAATTGATTTCGGCGAGCCGGGAGATGGAGCGGACCATTTCGAGTAGCTGCTCTTTGCCGCGCCCGGCCAGCATATGTTCCAGCTCGAAGGAAACGTCAAAGTGATCTTCAATGGTGTTCTTGCCGCGTCCCGTTACAAAGATGGTCAAGGGAATGCCCGACGCTGCAACTTCCTCCACACCATACTGGACCAATGGCTTATCGACGATGGGCAGCATCTCTTTCGGCTGAGCCTTGGTGGCGGGAAGGAATCGGGTGCCCAGTCCCGCGACGGGCAAAACTGCTTTTCGAATTTCCATCGTTGCCTGTTTCTCCTTTCGCGTGGCCTCACGCCTGTATGCTAGCATAATTCGTTGGGTCTCCTGCCGATGCGCGTTCTGGGTATTGAATCAAGCTGCGACGAAACCTCGGCTGCGGTGGTTGAGAATGGAGGGCGCATTCTCTCGAACATCATTGCGTCTCAGATCCTGACGCATGAAAAGTACGGTGGTGTGGTGCCCGAACTCGCGAGCCGCGAGCACCTGATAAAGATTGCGCCTGTCGTCGAAGAAGCCTGCCGCAAGGCCCAAACGCCCTTGACGGAGGTTGATGCCCTGGCGGTCACGGAAGGGCCAGGGCTGATTGGATCCCTGCTGGTAGGAGTGGTTTACGGGAAAGCCGTGGCGAATGCGCTCGGCAAGCCGCTCGTAGGTGTTAACCATCTGGAAGGTCACATTCACTCCGTATGGCTGGAGAATAAGATAGCTCGCGCGGTGGACGCCACAACGGCGGAGGTGGGCTTCCCGAATGTGGCCCTTGTGGTCTCGGGCGGCCACACCAGCTTGTTCCATGTGAAGGCGCAGGGGGAAATCACCAGCCCGCTCTTCAGCTATGATCGCTTGGGCCAGACCCGCGACGATGCGGCGGGAGAAGCATTTGACAAAGTCGCCCGGCTGCTGGCCCTGGGCTATCCCGGCGGTCCCGTAATTGATAAGCTGGCACGCTTCGGTGATCCACATTCAGTAAAACTCGGCCCAATCAGGATGAAAGGGTATCCGTTTGACTTTAGTTTTTCGGGGTTGAAGACAGCCGTGCTCTACCGCGTCAGGAACGGCGAGTTGGCTGCTGAGGCGATCGAGCGCCGCGAGTGGCGCAAAACGGCAGGCGACGTGGGGGTGGATGACTTGCGCGCACAGTGCTCCGAAGGAACGCTCAACCTCGTTGCCAGCTTTCAACAAGCTGTCGTCACAGACCTTGTGGAACGAACCGTTGCGGCTGCCGAAGCTTTGAAGGTAAATTCTATTTTTGTCGCGGGCGGTGTGGCGTGTAACTCGCTCTTGCGTTCCCGGCTGAAGGAAGCCGCTGAAGCCTTGGGTCTCCATGCTTTCTTTCCCTCACCGGCGCTTTCCACAGATAATGCTGCCATGATTGCCGCTGCGGGCTACTTCAAGCTGAGAGCGGGGGAGCGGGCGGGCGTCGACCTGACGGCTCACGCTTCCTTTCCCCTTGGCTATGGCTTCTCTGCCTCGGCTTGAAACTGTTCCAGTTTCGGGCGCGGACGTAGCGGCGGGTTTACCCCGCCAACCCGAAATGTCGGCATAAAGCCGCCTCTGCGCGCCGAAACTGAGGGATAGCTGGGCGGCGGAACGGGAGGCGGCGCTGAGAATGCTGGATCAAATGGTGGAGACGCCCGAGCAGCGGGCACCGGAGGCCGAGAGCACGTTGGGGGCTGATACGCAATATCAGGACCCGAAGTTTGTCACCGCCCTGCGGGAACGCGGCGTGGCCCCGCATGTGAGTGAGGATAAAAAAGGTAGAGCGAATTTGGGGAAGAACGCGCTGAGCGAGGCGGAGCGCTTGGACCCGCGCCCCCTGATCGGTGGGTGAGGGGTTTTGGACGAGTTGTTCAAGGCAGAGTCTTGGCGACGGCGGGAAGGCGGTTCGCATAGAGTGGGAACTGGCTTGTGAGTTCGAAGACTTCCTCACGCACCCTCTCGATTGCCGAGGCGCTTTCGACATTGTTCAGCACCTCGGCGATCCATTCGCCGATGCGCCGCATTTCCGGTTCTTTCATGCCCCGCGTTGTGACGGCCGGTGTGCCTACGCGGATGCCGCTCGCCACCATGGGCGGGTTGGTGTCAAAAGGAATCGCATTCTTGTTCACGGTGATCGCCGCCTGTTCCAGAGCCTCTTGCGCGCGCTTGCCCGTGACGTTCTTTGAGAAAACATCCACCAGAAACAAGTGCGTGTCCGTCCCGCCGGAAACAACCCGGAAGCCCTTTCCAGCAAGCGTTTCGGCGAGCGCCTGGGCATTCACGATAATCTGCTTCTGATACTCTCGGAAAACCGGCTCCAGCGCCTCGCGGAAGCAGACCGCTTTGGCGGCAATGATGTGCATGAGGGGACCGCCCTGAATGCCCGGGAACATCGTCTTATCGAGCTCTTTTGCGTATTGCGCCTTCGAAAACACAGCGCCGCCGCGCGGGCCGCGCAGGGTTTTATGTGTGGTGGTGGTAACAAAATCGGCGTGCGGAATGGGGCTTGGATGAAGTCCGGCGGCTACCAGGCCGGCGATGTGCGCCATATCCACCATGAAAATTGCACCGCAGCCTTTGGCGATGGCTTCGAAGCGCTCGAAATCGAGTGTGCGGGGGTAAGCGCTGGCTCCGGCCAGAATCAGCTTGGGCTTGTGCTCGAAGGCTAACTTCTCAACTTCATCATAGTCGATGGTCTCAGTATCTTTGCGCACGCCGTAAGAAACAATCTTATACATCTTGCCGGAGAGGTTCAGGGGATGGCCGTGGGTCAAGTGACCACCATGCGCCAGGCTCATACCGAGGAGCGTCTCACCCGGCTTGAGCACCGTCATATAAACCGCCTGGTTCGCCTGGCTTCCGGAGTGCGGCTGGACGTTTACGTGATCGGCGTTAAAGAGCTTCTTCGCGCGCTCAATGGCGAGTGCCTCAGCCACATCCACAAACTCGCAGCCGCCGTAATAACGTTTGCCGGGATACCCTTCCGCGTACTTGTTGGTCATTACCGAGCCCATTGCCTCGAGCACGGCTTCGCTGACAAAATTCTCCGAAGCAATCAGCTCCAGGGTGCGCGCCTGGCGCTCGGTCTCATTTTCGATGGCGCGCGCAATATCAGGATCAGCCTTTTCAAGAGGCTGCGAGCGATCGGGTTGCTTTACGTGCATGTCTTCCTCGTATGGGGTTGCCGCCAACCTCTCATCATAGGTGACCGCCCGGAGAGCGTCAACGCAGTTCACGGCTTGGTAGTGCTCTAAATTCGGGTTGGTGGTTACTACCTCTAAGTCATCACGTTCTGCTCGAACCACGAGAGCAGCTCTAGATGGCTGTCGGTGTGAAGCGGAGCTTTCGAATAGTACTTCTGCTCTTCCGGTGAGGTGTTTAGCTTGCGCTCAATTCTAAATGGAGAAAGCATTTGAGGGGCCATAGCTTGCACCGGAGAAATAGTGACGCCACCAACCTCAAATGCAGGCTTTAGATTTCCAGGCAATAACTCTGTAAGTCTTTCGGCCAGTTGAGCGAGCGCTGGATTTATGCCAGCAAGCTGGCGGTCGGATTTTACGTTGAGTTCACTCGTATAAATCTTGCGCGTAACTATGTCGGGTCTGAAGGTTAAACTGAACTCGTCCGCTGCCGATTTCAAAACGTTTTCAAGGAACGCTTCTGTATTGCGCGTAGAGGACCACGAATTCGCTACGAGCCCATCGGTGTAGATATTTAACTCAACAGTGACGAAAATCTCCTCTTTGGCCTGGAACGTGCCCTGCGTGAATGAGTACCCTTTTGTCTCATCCACGTCCGTAATCGATTTAGGGGCCTTTACAAAATGGTATTCGTCTTCTAGCCATTCGAAGATTTCAGGAAAAATACTCTTGCCGTGCGGGTTTAGTTCGTTCACATCAAATAGCCACGCAGCCCTTGCGTTAAGTACATTTAGCAGTTCCATATTTACGCCCCAATTGCTGCCGCAAGAATCGCGTCCTCGCATGGACCGGAGCGCTTGCGTCCAGATTCAATAGATTCAACATTGAATCCCAACACTTTCTGAACCGCACCCCCCTGCGTTAGTCTGTGCGCCTGATCTGTATCCAACTCCGGCATCTTGCCAAGCTCCGTGGGCTGTTCCTGCACTTTGGGAGTCTCGGTTTGTGAACACAAGAGCTGGTTTTCTTCCTGTGTGAACGTAGGAACACGAATGAATTCATCCTCTGACAGTTCGAGAGAAAAGCGCACTAGGTCACTAAACGAGACAAACCTGCCAATGAAGGCCATGTCGAGTCCACCAGCAATTCTTGCGGCGGTGTTGAACGTGAGATTACCGTAGTCCTGGTCCTCGGCCCGTGACACGACCCCCTGTGTAAGTTTTGATCTCTCCGCCAAGACTACCTGAGACCCGCAGTGCTTTTTTCTAAGCGCCTTGATTTGAAACGCAACCGAGCGCTTAAGAAAGGCAAGGGCAAATTCCTCTCGATACTTTTTGCTTTTGGACAGCTTGTTCCAAATTCCCTCAGCGGTATTCATGGAGTTCTCCTATACCTGCTTCTAGTTGGTGCTTGTAATGGAGCGCCAAGTCAAAAGCGCCATCTGGGTCGTAAACTCCCCTAGATTTCTCGCACCCTAGCAGAAAAATAAACTCTCGATCAATGACCGGTGGCCAAATACCGACAGGTCGAAATCTCCGTATGAACGGCTTTTCGAGCGCAAAGCGAATCTCTCCCAGCCCCTCATGCTCCCTCCTGAGGGCTTTGAAGTGCTTTGTATCCTCCCAGTCTTCTGTCGCAGCGAGGGTAATCAGCGTGGCGTCGAAGGCGGCTTGAACCTCGATTTCCTGCATGATGTACCAATCTCGGATTGGACACGCGCCACCTTCCAGGCAGTAGACCTTAAATGTCCACAGGGGCATGCTACCACGCTTCCCCGCGCAATGCAATATTACATTTTCCCCTTGACTTCCAAAATGCAATTTTGCATAATGCAGGCATGAAGTTGAGAACAAAAGGCCAGCAACCGCGATCAGGTAAATCACGACTGCTGGCCTTTGTCTCTTATGGGGCTAGCTTTGGTGCCGCTGAGCGGGTCTGGACCGTAACGGCGGAGGGTTCGATTCCCTCTAGCTCCACCTACTTTAACGCCCCGCCGATGGCTGGTAACTACCGGCAGGGCACATCCTCAGGCCGTAGCCGAAAGGACGGGGTTTCTACGCCCGCCGTCATTTTGGCTCACGTGCCCGAAGAAAGCAAGGGTCAAAATGACGTGCCACAATTGCCGGACAGAATGCCGAAAGTTCGGAAGAAGTCGGAAAGGTCAACAGCGTTACCGCTGTGCTCAGTGCCGCAAGACTTATTCAGAGCCGCGCAACGAGCACTTGGGCGGCATGTATACATCGCCCGACAAAATCGAGATGGTTCTGACTCTTTTGGTCGAGGGCTGCTCGATACGATCCGTTGAGAGGATTACCGGCGTCCATCAAGTGACCGTCCTCAAGATTCTGCTACTAGCGGGCGCTCGCTGCGAAAGGCTACTGGAGTCCACAATTCAGAACGTGCTGGTCAAAGATGTCGAATGTGACGAGCTTTGGGGATTCGTGGGATGCAAGGAAAAGCACAATTATACTGGCGATCCCGAACGCGGGGATGCGTATTGCTTCGTTGCCTTTGAGCGCAACACGAAGCTCATTCTGGCTTGGCATCTCGGAAGGCGCTCAGCTTACGATACAGCCGTCTTTGCTGAGAAAGTTAACGAAGCCACGGCGGGCACGTTTCAGATTACCACGGACGGATTCTGCCCATATTTTGACGCCATCCATACCAGTCTTGGAACACGGGCCGATTACGCGCAGTTGATTAAGGTCTATGATGCCGCGTCCGAGGATAAGCACCGCTACTCACCAGCCAGAGTCGTAGAGGCCATTGTAAAGCCAGTTTTGGGCCAGCCCGACCCGCAGCGAATTTGCACATCGCATGTTGAGCGCAGCAATTTGACTATGAGAATGCAGATTCGGAGGCTCACGCGGTTGACGAATGCTTTTCGAAACGGCGGGACAATCTGCGCGCGGCGCTGGCGCTATACTTCGGTTGGTACAACTTCTGTCGGACTCATCGGACAATTCGATGCACCCCGGCGATGGAAGCCTGTATCACAGACCACATCTGGAGCCTTGGTGAGCTTTTGGGAGCAACACAAAATTGGGGCACTACCCACGGCTTCGCCGATGAATTTGTCCTACAGGAGCAAGCGCGCGGAGTTGTCCTTTAACCGTTTGCTGAAAAACGGCGGAAACTGTCATCCTGAGCGCCCACAGCCTTCGGCTGCAAATCTGGGGCATGACACATGTAGCGCGGACCTGCGCTGTTCAGGTCCGCGGCTTTTCGCGATCTTCGGACAAAGGCCGCAGACCTCAAAAACGGAGGTCTGCGCTAGCCGGCTTTGTATATCCCGAACGAAACACCTCAGAGTTTCTGAACATCGAACTCTGGCCGATCCCGCCACACGAGCGGAGGCATTACATTACGGCTGCTTTTCTCCTTGGAGGCGAACCGGCAGGTCATTCATAATGACTAACGGGCTGCTGAAAACTCTTCGAACGTGTGATGCTGAGCGAAGCATCTCTGCATTCGTCAGAATTAAGTCACATACTGTGATCCTTCGTCGCCTTCGGCTCCTCAGGATGACAGCTTTAGAGGTTTTCCAGCAACCGGCTATGGTCCGATGCAGTTCTCATTTTTTGTTGCCTTACGATATCTGAAGGCGAAGCGCCGCCAATCCGTGATTTCAATTATCACGGTGATCTCCGTGGTGGGCGTGATGGCGGGAGTGTGCGCGCTGGTCGTAGCACTTGCCATCAACAATGGCTTCCGGCAAAGCCTGGAACAGCGCCTGCTGGGGGCTACGGCAAACATCAATCTGCTCCATCCCGCCGACAATGCCATCCCGGGCTACGAGCAACTGGTAAACCGGCTTTCGCATTTGCCCCACGTTGTGGCGGCGGCGCCCGCGCTCTACGAAGAGGTTCTGGTTTCCAGCCATTCCCGGGCAGAGGGCATTGTGCTGAAAGGCGTGGACCCCGCGCGCGAGGTCCGAATTGGAGACTTGCTGCGGCACCTTCAAAGCGGCTCGCTCAAGGGGCTTTCCGAAACTTTTCCCGACGCGGATCCCATGATTATTGGTACAGAGCTTGCCAAAGATCTCGGCGTTTCCGTGGGCGACACGGTCCTGATTACCAGTCCTCAGGGTTATCTGACACCCTTCGAGATCGTACCCAAGTACCGGCACTTCCGCATTGTGGGAATCTTCAACTCAGGGTTTTATGATTTTGACGCCACCTGGGCGTTTACAAACCTGGGCGCGGCGCAACGCCTATTCGATCTGACGAATGTTGCTTCGGTGATTGAGTTCAAGATCGACAATGTCGATCTCGCGCCCCAAGTGGCTGCCGTCATCCAGAAGGCGGCCGGGCGCGGTTTTGATACGACGACTTGGATGGAGCAGAACCATTCACTTTTCAGCGCGCTTCATCTGGAGCGTCTGGTAACGTTCCTCACCGTCAGCCTCATCGTGCTCGTCGCGGCCCTGAACATTTTCATCACGCTGGCGATGATGGTGATGGAAAAGAATCGTGAAATCGCCGTCCTGATGTCCATGGGAGCGCGAAAACGCCAAGTGTGGGGCCTTTTCACGCTTCACGGCGTAATGATCGGAGCGATTGGAACGGCGCTGGGGCTCGCGCTAGGTTACGGCTTTTCAGGGCTGGCCAACCATTTTCGCCTGATTCATATTCCGCCGGACGTGTACGCCCTCTCCTACGTTCCTTTTCTCTCGCGCTCGACGGACGGCATATGGATTGCGGCGATGGCTCTGGGCGTCAGTTTCCTCGCCACGCTTTACCCTTCGCTTTCCGCGGCAAGGCTCCAGCCCACGGAGATTCTCAGGTACGAATGAAAGGATTGCCCGGGTTGACTGTTGATTCGCTATACATTTTTTTATTTTAATCTCTGGCTCCATGATTCCATGAGCTCATTTCGCCATGCTTCGCGCTGAAAATCTGACCAAAATTTTTCGTTCGGGCGAAGATGAAGTCGTGGTGTTTGAAGATTTGAATTTCGAAATTCGCCAGGGTGAATTCACAGCGCTCGTCGGCGAGTCGGGTGCAGGTAAAACAACGCTGCTACACCTTCTCGCTGCGCTGGACACTCCAACGCGCGGTGAGGTATACTTTTTTCAAGAGAAGTTAAGTGAATACGATGCGCGGCAACGCTCAATCTACCGCAATGAGAAAATCGGATTCGTCTGGCAGATGCACTACCTTTTGCCGGAATTCACGGCGGTCGAGAACGTGATGATGCCGGCGCTGATCGGTGGAGGTGCGTTCCCGGCGGCTCGCAAATGGGCGATGGAATTGCTCGCACAAGTGGGTCTGGAGTCTGCGGCTGGGAGAAGGAGCGGGGAGCTTTCCGGCGGCGAACAGCAGCGGGTGGCTCTGGCGCGCGCCCTCATGAATCGGCCGAAGCTTCTGCTCGCCGATGAGCCCACAGGAAACCTCGATGCCCATGCCGCCAGACGAGTTGCAATGCTGGTTGAGAAATTGCACCAGGAGCATGGATTGACTTCGGTGCTGGCTACCCACAATCTGGATCTGGCGCAGCGCGCCGATCGTACGCTGCGGCTGGCAGGTGGCAAGCTCACAGGAAGCATCGTCCCCGGAGTCCTCTGAGCATCGGAACCCGGGGCACCGGAGCGGCGATTCGACGTGATCTTGGAAAGGGTTGACGGGCGATGTTCGAGAAATACACTGAAAAAGCCCGCCGCGTGATCTTTTTCGCGCGATATGAGGCCAGCCAGTTCGGAAGCACTTACATCGAAACCGAGCATCTGCTGCTGGGCTTGCTGCGCGAAGATAAAGCCCTCACCAACCGCTTCCTTCGCTCCCACACCTCGATTGAATCCATCCGCAAACAGATTGAAGGGAAAACCACCGTGCGGGAGAAGGTGTCAACCTCCGTCGATCTGCCGCTCAGCCAGGAGTGCAAGCGGGTGCTGGCGTATGCGGCCGAGGAGGCCGAGCGCCTTTCGCACAAGCACATTGGCACCGAGCATCTCCTCATGGGTCTGCTGCGGGAAGAGAAAACCTTTGCAGCGGAAATTCTCCACGAACGCGGGTTGCGTCTTTCAGCCCTGCGCGAAGAACTGAGCAGGGCCCAGAGCGAAAAAATGGCTTCCAATCGTCCAAAGGAAACTTCCTTACTTTCTGAATTCAGCCGAGACCTCACCCAGGCTGCGCTCGAAGGGCAGCTCGATCCGCTCATCGGGCGTGATGGAGAGCTCGAGCGGGTGATCGAAATTCTTTGCCGCCGCACCAAAAACAACCCGGTGCTGATTGGCGAGCCGGGGGTGGGGAAGACGGCGATCGTTGAGGGCCTGGCGCAGCGTATTTCCGACGGCAATGTTCCGTCCTTCCTGGCCGACAAGCGCATTCTCGCCCTCGATCTCTCGCTGATCGTCGCCGGGACGAAATATCGCGGGCAGTTCGAAGAGCGGTTGAAGACGATCATGAAGGAGCTGATGGAGGCGCAGAACGCGATCATCTTTATTGATGAGCTCCACACGCTGGTGGGCGCAGGATCAGCCGAAGGGTCGCTGGACGCCGCCAACATCCTGAAGCCGGCGCTTTCACGGGGTGAAATTCAGTGTATTGGGGCCACCACGCCGGCAGAGTATCGTAAATCGATCGAGCGTGACCGCTCCCTCGAACGGCGTTTCCAGGCTGTGAAAGTCCCCCCGCCGTCGGAGGGCGATGCGATCAAGGTGCTGTTCGGCATCAAGGAGCGCTACGAGAAGTTTCACGCAGTGGCCTATACGGACGACGCCATCCGCTCTTCTGTCTTCCATTCCAGCCGTTACATCCCGGACCGTTTTCTACCCGACAAAGCTGTGGATTTGATCGACGAAGCGGGGGCGCGGGTGAAGCTCCAGCAGAGTACGCTTCCCGAGGAGATGACGGACGCGCAGAAACGAATTAAATTTGTGGTGCATCGCATGGAGGCGGCCATCGCCAACCATGAGTTTGAGAAGGCCCGCTTCTACTCAGACGAGGAACGCAAGGAGCGTGAAAACCTGCGCGTTCTGCGGGAAAAATATAACATTGATGAAACTGCGGCGGGCAAGGTGACGGAGGGAGACATTGAAGAAGTCGTTTCCCGCTGGACTGGCGTGCCGGTAATGTCGATCAAAGAAGAAGAGATGTCGAAGCTCCTGCGCATCGAAGAAGAGTTGCACAAGCGCGTCATCAGTCAGGATAAGGCCCTCTCGGCGCTGGCGCGGGCCATCCGCCGCTCCCGCGCGGGGCTGAAGGCGCCGGGGCGACCGGTGGGATCTTTCCTTTTCCTGGGTCCCACGGGGGTCGGAAAAACCGAGGTGGCACGCTCGCTCGCATCGTTCCTGTTTGGCACCGAGCGCTCTCTGATCCGGTTCGACATGTCCGAGTTTATGGAAAAGCATTCTGTATCCAAGCTGATCGGGTCGCCGCCCGGATACGTGGGGTACGAAGAGGGCGGGCAGCTTACCGAGCGCGTGCGCCGCGCGCCTTATTCCGTGATCCTTCTCGACGAGATTGAGAAGGCGCATCCAGATGTCTTCAATATTCTTCTCCAGGTGTTTGAGGACGGCCAGCTTACGGACGGCTTGGGGAATAAGGTTGATTTTAAGAATACCGTCATCATCATGACTTCGAACCTCGGAGCGCGCTACCTTGAGCGCCGCACCCATCTGGGCTTCCAATCGGCCAACGAAGAGTTGACCGACAAAAAGATTGAGAATATGGTGATGAGCGAGGTCAAGCGGCTCTTCAATCCTGAGTTCTTGAACCGCCTCGACGAAATTATTATATTTAACGCCCTCAGCGATGAAGATCTGTTACAGATTATCGATCTCCTGGTTCAGCAAATGAACACGAACCTGGCCCAAAAGAGCATCTCGATTAACGTCACCCCGGAAGCTGCACGATGGATTCTTGAGAAGACATGCGCAGACCGCTCCTATGGAGCGAGGCCGTTACGCCGGGCGCTGCAAAGGCATCTGGAGGATCCTCTCTCTGAGGCTCTGATTCAAGGTGAAATCCAACCTCCGGTGGTTCTGGAGGTTACTGTAGGCAGCGAGGGGCTTTATTACCGGCCGGTGAACAACAGCTTGGTAACGGCGACGCCCCTTTCCCATTAATGCTTGCTCCTTCCCGTCATAACCTTCAAGTGCCTAAATGGAAAAACTGCCTCGTGTCTCTCCCCCGGTTTCTAGCGGATTTGAGATGATACGTTCGTAAAAAACTGCGGGCTACTGCGAGGCGTTTTTTGTGCATCTTAAGAAGCTGGCTTCGAGCGGTTAGCCGGCCGGCCCTGAATCGGGTAACGCGATTGACGTGTCCACCGCTTCTGAGTGCATTGGCCGAAAGCCAGTTTTGGTGGTTCTCAAGAGAGGCATATTTTATTAAGATAGTCAGTTTGCGGCCTAACGGTCCCGGTAATCTTTTGGAGCGGGTAAATTTCTTGCGAGATCAAGGAGGAGCACTGCGGTCACTAATCCCTTCCTGGGTGTTCAGAGGATGCCTTAGCAGTTCGGTGGTTGCGTTGTGTCTGCTTTTTGCACAGAGTCTCCCCGCCACACAGACTCCATCGTCGCAGCCGAGACCGGCTTCCCAGACCGGCCAGGCAGGCCAAGCTGGCCCGGCAGGGCAAAGCAAGCCTTCCAAGCCTTCAGGCGGAAAGATCCAGCTTGAAAATCCCGGCACGGCACCCGTTCGAGGTCAAGCACCCACCCCTGCTCAGCAGGCTCCGCCTTCCGGGCAAATTCAACTTCAGGCGCCGGGCATGGCGCCCACCCGCAAAAAGCCCGCCGCGCCTGCCAAAGCTCCGGGCAAAAAACAAGTTCTGATCGACAGCATCGAATTCCGCGGCAACCGGCGCATTCCGGAGTCGACGCTGATGGCCAGAATCTTCAGCCGCCCCGGGCAGGCCTACAGCGTGAACGCCATCGAGCGCGACTTTATGGCGCTTTGGAACACGGGATACTTTGACGATATTCGCGCCATTGCCCAGGATGACCCCGACGGCAACAAAACCATTATTTTTTACGTTCGCGAAAAGAAACTGGTGCGGAGCATCGATTACAAGGGCTTGAACTCGGTGACCGAATCCGACGTGATGGACCGCTTCCGCCAGGAGCACGTGGGGCTTTCCATTATGTCGCAATACGATCCCGTCACCATCAAGTTCGCCATCGTCGTGCTGAAAGAAATGCTGGCGGAAAATGGCCGGCAATTTGCCAAGGTGGTGGCTCGTACCCGCGATATTCCTCCGGACTCCGTGGCGCTGACGTTCGTGGTGACTGAAGGTCCGAAAGTAAAGGTGGGGAAAATCCATTTCACCGGCAACACGGTCTTCTCGAACGAGCGGCTGATGGAAGCCATGAAATACTCCAAGCCCATGGGCTTGCCACCCTTTTTCTGGCTCTTCCACCGGACTTATTACAAGGACAAAGTTGACGCCGACCTCGAAAAAATCCGTGAGCTCTATCAGCAGCACGGCTATTTCTACGCTATCGCTGAAGAGCCAAAAACCCACACCGTGGTAACGCACCGTCCTCTTCCCTTCATCTTTCTCGGGCGGGGACGGGGCCGGCGGGTGGATTTGACGATTCCGATCGAGGAGGGCGCGCAATACCATCTGGGGAGGTTCGCGATTCGGGGCAATCACCTGTTCAAGCAGCCCATCCTGGAACGAATCCTGCAAATGAAGACCGGAGATATTTTTGACGTTACCAAGCTGAGAAATGCCTTGAAAAACTACGTCAAGCTGTATGGCGAGTACGGATACATCAACTTCACCGCCAATCCAGACATCGAGCCGGACCGCAAAAAGCACATTATCAACCTGGCGCTGGATTTTGATGAAGAGAAGCAATTCTTTGTCCACCGCATCAACTTCAGCGGCAACACGAAGACACGCGACAACGTGATCCGCCGCCAGTTGCTGCTGGACGAAGGCAGCGTCTTCGACACGGCCCTGTGGGACCTCAGCATCTACCGGATCAACCAGCTCGGCTATTTTGATCCCCTCAAGCCGACCGACGCGCAGAACCCCAGCCCGATGGCCTATCAGGGCGTGACGGTGGTGCAGAACAAAAATGACACCGTAGACCTCGACGTCAAGCTTCATGAGAAAGGACGCAACTCCATCGGCTTCTCTGGCGGAGTGAGTGGTATTTCAGGTAACTTTGTGGGAGCCAATTATGCCACCCATAACTTCCTAGGTCTCGGTGATACGCTCAGCCTCGGCGGCCAGGTGGGCACTTACGTCACCAACGTGTCGCTGGGGTTCACGGAGCCTTACGTTTTCAACAAGCCGATCACGGCGGGCTTCACCGTTTTTCTCAACGATTACCACTTCGATGAGCTTCAGCAATACGGCGCTCTTTACGGGATCAACCTGAGCAACTTGCACAATACGCCGCTCGGCCAGAGCTATTTCCAGAATTTCCAACAGAATTCCAAGGGGTTCACCGTTTTCGCCGATTATCCCCTTCGCCGCTCGTTTGCCCGCCTGGGCCTGACGTATACCTATTCCGTCAGCAGCATTCAAGCGTTCAGTGCGGCGTCCAATAGCCTCTTCGAATCGCTCGATTACGGTCAGTTTGCCGGCCCCAGCCAGTTGAACGGCATTACAGAAAGCAGCATCATGCCGACCTATTTTTACAATCGCATTGATAACCCGATGCATCCCCATCGCGGCATGTCTATTTCCGCCTCCGTGGGTTTTGCAGGAAGCTTTCTGGGCGGCAACGTCAACACGATTACGCCGTCCTTCGAGATGAAGTACTACCGTCCCATTAACCATGGCCGGAACACGTTAGCCTTTCGCTTCCTGGCTTCCACAATTTCCGGATACGGCGGCAAAGTGCCGCCGCCATTCTCCCGGTTCTATATGGGCGGTGAATACGACATCCGGGGGTTTAATATTTACAGCATCAGCCCCGTCATTTTCTTCCCGACGATCGGGCAGATTTGCAACCGGGACAGCCAGGGAAGACCGATCTGGGCGGTCGGGCCAAAAGGTCACCAGCAGACGGGTACTTGCGGCTCGTATACGAGTTTTCCCTATGACACTTTCGAAGTACCGGGAGGCGATTCCGAGCTGCTGGGCAGTTTCGAGTATCGGATTCCAATTGCCGGGCCGGTCACGCTGGCCTATTTTATCGATATCGGCGATGCTTTCATCCTGCGCCCCGGCCAACTGAAGCTGCAGCCCAATGCGCTTTCGAGCATTTCGGACGAGTTCCCCTATTTCGCGCAATACCTTCCCAAGCAGCATCTCGAGCCCGTTCCAAACCTGAATTTCAGGCCACGCAGCTCCACGGGGCTGGCTGTCGAAATGACCCTCCCGGTGGTGCATGCGCCCATTGAAATTTATTACGGTTATAATTGGCTCCGCTTGAACCAGGTCTACGTCACACCGCCTCACGACCTTCCGCCCGAGTCACTGTTCCCGAACATGGCCACCTACGATGCGGTCCTGCCCTACTTCGAGCGACAGGTTTTCACGGAACCGAAAGGCATGGTGGGTTTCACGGTGGCGCGTACCTTTTAGCAAGGCTTTGAAAATGGTATGATTTTCCGGAGGAGAGTGTATGAAAAACACGGCTTTTAAGCTGGCAGCTCTGGCATGGATTGTGACCATGCCCGCGTTGCTGCTGGCGCAGAATAACAACGGCGATGCTCCGACGAGAGTCGGCATCATCAACCTGCAGCAGGCTGTTGGCGCTACGAACGAGGGCAAGCAGGCATTGGAAAGTCTCCAGAAGAAGTATGCCCCCCGTTCGCAGGGCCTCCAGCAGCAGGACAAAGAAATATCAGCCTTGCAAGATCAGCTTCAAAATCAAAGCTCGATGCTGAGTGACCAGGAGCGATACAACATCGAGCGGGAACTGTCCGAGAAGCAGCGACACTTCAAGGAAGCCCAGAATGACTACCAGTATGACTCTCAGGCGGATGAGCAGGACGTCGTGCGGACGATTGGCCAGAAGATGTTGAAAGTGATCCACGAGTACGCTCAGCAGCACCACTTCGCCCTGGTGATTGGCGCCGGCGAGCAGCAGACTCCCGTGTACTATGCTGCCAAAACGGTGAACATCACGCAGGACATCGTGAACCTGTATAACACCACGTACCCGGCGGCCTCGGCTTCAAGCACGGCTGGGAGCTCCGCCGTCTCGGCTTCTCGCAAGGCTCCCGCCAAGCCCCGGAAGTGATCGCGCTTCTGGAGGAGCCTGGGAAAGTGCGCCAGATGTGGCGTCGGCCTGTCAAAAGAGTCTCTCTGAGATCAGCATGACGGCTTCCTGGGTTGCGGCAACGCGAAAATTTCGATTAAGACCCCTCATCCGAGTCGCTACACTCCGCACCTTCTCCCCAGTGGAGAAGGTGCCCGGCGTAGGAGGGCAGATGAGGGGCCGTTTTTCATACCACGTAGTAGTGCAAGCCCGTAAATTCCTTTTTTCGTAGACTTTGGAGCGTGTCATTCCGAGCGGAGTGAGGAGTCTCACTCTCAGTACCTGCCGGTAAAGGATCTCGGCGAGATTCCGAGTCGATTTGCTCCTCGGAATCGCATTGGGTTTGGTTCTGCCGACTACGGCTCTCCGCGCGGCTCGGCGTGGACGCTTACCTTCATGATTTGTGGAAATTCCTGGCGGAACTTAAATTCGAGATTCTCAGTAATTTCATGGACGCGCCCAATCGGCAGGTCAGGTTCCAGCGTGCAATGGACACTCACCAGAATGTTTTTCCCTACCTCGTTCACCACGAGAGAATGGCAATCGAGAAGGCCCGGCATCTCCCGGGCGATCGCGAGCAGTCTTTGTTTCACGTCTTCGCTGAGCCAGCCGGCTTCACGGGCTGGCTCTACGGCTTTTAAGCGCGGCTCAATGTGGATGTTGACTTCGTTCACTTCGGGGATTTCGCGCTTGATTTCATTCTCAAGATCGGTCGCTTTCCGGTGCGCGGCCTCCAGCGTGAGAGTAGGCTCGAGCTCGAGGTCGAGATTTAAATTGACCTTTTCCTCCACCTGGTAAGGCGTGACATCATGGATTTGAAAATTGTTCCGGTGAGCCACCGCGAGAATCTTCTCAACGAGGTCGCCCGACGACGGCCTTTGAGGCGCGGAGTGGATGATAATATCGGCGTCCGGAAAGATCTCACGGACCTTTGATTCCACCAGGTCCTCAACGGCCTGGGCGTGCTCGAGGGGAATATTGCTTTCGAGCATCAGTCGAAGATCCACAAAGAGCTGGTTTCCGCTTTGCCGCACCCGGATACGGTCCTGTTGCAGAACGCCCGGCACTTTCGCGACGGCTCGCGAGATGCGGGCGGAGCTTCCGGCTGGCGCGGCATCTACGAGCGCGTCGACGGTTTTCCTGCCGAGTCGCAAGCTGATGTAGATGATGATGCCCGCGACGGCGAGGGCTGACATCGGATCTCCGATTCGTAGCCCGGGTGCCTTCCAGCGCTCGGAGATGAGGACAAGGACTAAGCCGAGGATCACAACGGCGGAACTGTAAATATCGGTCGAAAAATGAAGGGCGTCTGCTCCGAGCGCCTCGCTCCCATACTTCTTCGCCGCGCGAGAAAGCGACCGGGACCGGAGGACGTCGACAACGATTGAGATCAGCATCACGCAAAACGCGGAGATGGAGGGGTTGACGTGAGCGGACGTGAAAAAGAGCCTCTTCACCGCCTCCGCCACAATCCAGACGCACGTCACCAGCAGCAGTCCCGTTTGGACGAAGGCGGAAAGTTGCTCAAACTTGCCGTGGCCAAAGGGATGGGAAGCGTCGGCCGGCCGGTCGGCCAACCGCACGGAAATGAGAGTCACCACGGCAGCTACAAGGTCGAGCGCCGAATGCGCCGCCTCGGAAAGAATGCCGAGGCTTCCCGTCATCAGCCCCACCACCGTCTTTAAGATGGTGAGCAGCGCCGCCGCCAGCAAAGAGCCGAGGGCGACGGACTGCTTTGGAATTTCAGTGTGCGTATGGCCAGGCTGGGTTGACATCAGGATGGAAGAACGCCGGACTCAGAGCGCGACGCGCTACTATAGGTAAACTCACACGCCCAGTTTCATAAATGCGCGGTGAACGCCGCTAACGGAGCACGTATCGCAAAGCAACGCTCGATGCCATGGGTATAAGTATAAACACCCCAGATGTGAAAGGCAAAAAGCAGGCTGTGACGCCGAAGCTTAAGGGGAAATCTGTTGACGAATCAAAAGTGGAAATGCTCCAGGTCGTGCTCCCGAATGACGCGAACCCGCTGGGTAACATCCTGGGCGGCAAGGTAATGCACTTGATTGATATTGCCGGCGCGATTGCCGCGCATCGCCACGCGCGATCTCATGTGGTCACCGCTGCCGTGGACTCTCTGGATTTCCTCCACCCCATCCGCGTCGGACAAATCATCCAATTGCGCGCGTTTGTGACGCGCGCGTTTCGTACTTCGATGGAAGTGGAAGTAAACGTCTATTTGGAGGATTACATCCAAGGTGAGAGACGCCAGACCAGCTCAGCGTTTCTCACTTACGTCGCCGTTACCGAGGAAGGGAAACCGAGGCGTGTGCCGCCGCTCTTACCGTATACTCAGGAGGAACGCCGGAGATATCGCGAGGCTTCGGAAAGACGGCGCCGGCGGTTGGCCCTTGCCGCGCGCGCGCATCGCCGTTATTTTGAGAAGGAGAACTGATACCCGGAGGGTCTAACGACAGGAGAAAACCATGAAAATCAAAAGGAACAAAATCTTTTCCGGAACGCCGTGGGAACCCCTGGCTGGCTATGCTCGTGCCGTGCAAGCAGGCGATGTGGTTTACGTTTCCGGCACCACGGGGACCGAACCTTCGGGAAAAGTGCTCTCTCCGGGCGATGCTTACGCCCAGACCGTGCAGGCCATCCGCAACATCGAAAACGCGCTCCAGCGGTTAGGGCTGGGGCTGGAGCACGTGGTGCGGACTCGGATTTATCTCACGGAAATTGAGCGCTGGCAGGAAGTGGCGAAGGCCCACGCTGAGTTGTTCGGCCAAATCCATCCGGCAACGAGCTTGGTGGGCGTCGCACGCTTGGTCGACCCGGAGATGCTGGTGGAGATTGAGGCAACAGCGGTACAGTAGGGCCTTTCAGCTCTCAGCCGCTCCAGCAGACCGGGCAAGGATTGCTCCCCGTGGCAGGAAGCTGGGTTTGGGCACACCCGCACCGTCTGCGCGCGGCTGCTGTGAAGTTTGGGGGTCGGCAGGTCCCCATTGAACTTGAGGCAGAATGGTCTCAGGGCGGATGCGAGACGCGTTCTTAACGACACCCAGCAACATGCTCTCAACCAATACGTCCGAGAGGTGATGAGGCTTCAAGCCAAGGTCCAGCAGCTTTTGATGCCGGGCATTGTAATAGTGCTCCGCGGCCTCCACCCTGGGATTCGAGAGGTGTTGGATTTCCGCCTTCAGTCCCAGCTTCTCGCCTTGTTTTTTGACCAGGGCAGCAAGCTCAAGGACGTTGAAAATTTCCGTGAACTGATTAAACACCCGATACTCCCCTGCCCGCGCTGGGTTTAAAATTGCCAGCTCCACGCAGTGCAGCGTATCGCGGATGTTCAGAAAGCCCCGAGTCTGCTTTCCTGCACCATAGACGGTCAACGGAATACCCGCCACGGCCTGCACACAGAAGCGGTTCAACGCGGTCCCAAAAACCCCATCATAATGAAAACTGGTCGCGAGCTCCGGGCTCAGAGCGGTCTCGTCCGTTTCGATTCCATAGACAACACCCTGATTGAGGTCTGTTGAGCGCAGTTGCCACACCCGGCAGGCAAAATGAATATTGTGACTGTCGTGAACCTTGGAAAGGTGATAAAACGAGCCTGGCTGCTTCGGATAAGGCAGCAGGTCTTTCCGACCGTTGTGCTCGATTTCGATGAAGCCTTCTTCAATGTCAATGTTCGGCGTTCCATATTCCCCCATCGTACCGAGCTTGACGAGGTGACATTCCGGAGCGAGCTCGCGCAGCGCCCAGAGCACGTTCAGCGTGCCGGTGATGTTGTTGGTCTGCGTCAGCACCGTGCGGTCGCGATCCATCATGGAGAAAGGCGCCGAGGGCTGCTCGCCATAGTGCACGATAGCCTCAGGGCAAAAACCCCGCACGATGTCCTTCACGGAGGCGTAATCGCAGAGGTCAGCTTCCACTGTCTCGATCACGAGTCCTGTGGCCTTTTTCCAGGCCTGGACCCGCTCTCCGAGGGGGAGGATGGGCAGCAGAGGCACGGCATTCAGCTCCTTCTCCCAACGCCGTTTAACAAAATTGTCTACCACACTTACTTCGTGGCCATGCCGAGAAAGATACATGGCTGTCGGCCAGCCCAGGTAACCATCGCCACCTAAGATAAGTATTTTCATAGTTCTCTTACTTTATCGCAAAATTTCTGCTCTTTGGTAAAAAATATTGGCTGCGCACGCTCCCCAGCAATATCATCAAAGACAAGTACAAAGTTGAGAACTGCGTAACGGCTCAGTTTCGGGCGCGGACGTAGCGGCGGGTTTACCCCGCCAGCCCGAAATGGCGGCATAAAGCCGCCTCTACTGCGCGCCCGAAACTGAGAGATTGCTCCGATAGTTTGATTTCCACTTGGTTTTTGGTCAGAGGTCTTGGCCAGAGGTTTTGGACGGTCTCATAAGCTCTCTTGCACATATCTCACATCAGCAGATACCAGTTTTTACGACAGTGCCAGGCTTGCCCACATCGCATCAATGTGGGCTTTCGTTTCAGCATCCATTCGGATCTCATCAGGCCACGGGCGCGTGAACCCTTCGCCCGGCCACTTGTGTGTAGCATCGACGCCCATTTTGGAGCCAAAGCAAGGCAGGCGGGAAGCGTGCTCGAGCTGGTCCACCGGTCCAAGCATAAACTGAATGTCACGCTCGGGATCAATGTGATTGAGCGCTTTCCACGTCACCTCGCGCAGGTTATGAACGTCGACATCCTCATCCACCACCACCAGGCACTTGGTAAACATCGCGCCCGGCAAGCCCCAGATGGCGTTCATCACTTTTCGGGCGTGTCCGGGATAACTCTTACGGATCGCCACCACCATCAGGTTGTGAAAAATCCCCTCAGCCGGCATGTGGAAGTCCACAACTTCGGGCAACTGCTTGCGCATGAGGGGCAGAAAGATGCGCTCCACGGCGAAGCCCATCCAATAATCTTCCATCGGCGGAGGGCCTACAATCGTTGAGGGGTAGATCGGTGCCTTGCGGCGAGTGATGCAGGTGAGGTGGAACGCCGGGAAACGTTCTTCCAGGGAATAATATCCCGTGTGGTCGCCAAAAGGGCCTTCGACTCGAAGGTCGTCCAGGTCGACGTATCCTTCGAGGACGATCTCGGCATGCGCGGGGACTTCAAGATCAACCGTCTCGCACCTCACGATCTCAACCGGCTCACGGCGCAGGAAACCGGCAAAAATGAATTCATCCACATCTTCGGGCAGAGGGAAAACCGCGGAAAGCATTGTGGCCGGGTCAGCGCCCAGGGCCACAGCAACCTCCATGCGCCGGCCCTTGTCCTTGCGGTCGAGCCAGCGAAAATGCTCCGCGCCGCCCTTGTGAACCTGCCAGTGCATGGCGGCTGTGCGATGGTCGAAGACCTGCATCCGGTAGCAACCCACATTCCGGCGTCCAGTTTTCGGGCTGCGCGTCACGACCATCGGGAACGTAATAAAACGGCCGGCATCTTCCGGCCAGCACTTCATGATGGGAAACTGGGATAAAGAAAAATTCTCCTTCGCGATGACTTCTTTCACGGGCCCATCCTTCACCGTTTTGGGCATAAAAGAACCAAGCTCCGCCAGGCGCGGCAGCATTTTTACTTTATCGAGCAGGCCTTCCGGTGGCCGGGTTTCCAGAAGCCCTTCCACGCGCCGCGCGATCTTTTCGATCGATTCCGTCTCGAGCGCCAGCTCAAGCCTTTTCCGCGTGCCAAAAGCATTAATGAGCAGCGGAATGGAATGCTCCATGTTATCTTTGGCGGAGCGAGGCCGCTCGAAGAGGAGGGCAGGGCCGCCGGACTTTGAGACCCGGTCCGTGATCTCCGTGATCTCCAGGTCAACATCTACAGGGATCTTGATGCGTTTGAGTTGATTTTCGCGTTCGAGGCGAGCAATAAATTCGCGCAGGTTCTTAAAAGCCATGCTCTCTCCATGGAACAGATGATATCCCGAGACCGTCTACGCCGCTCGTTGCTTCGCTGGTATCGCGTGAAAGCCCGGCCGCTCCCTTGGCGAGGCACGAAAGACGCCTATGCGATCTGGGTATCTGAAGTGATGTTGCAGCAAACCCAGATTCGAACAGTGATTCCCTATTATCAGCGTTTTCTCCGCATTTTCCCGGACGTGGAGACGTTGGCGCGGGCGCGATTTGAAACCGTTGCCCGTTTGTGGTCCGGTCTCGGCTATTACCGCCGCGCCCGCCACATGCATAGGGCAGCGCAGGAAATGGTCGAAAGGTTCAAGGGAAGGTTCCCAGAACAGTATCAGGAGGCGCGAACGCTTTCTGGCGTGGGCCACTACACCGCCTGTGCCGTGCTCAGCATTGCCTACAATCAGCCGCTTCCAGTGCTCGATGGCAACGTGGCGCGCGTGGTGGCGCGCCTGAATGCGTGGCGCGGCAATCTTTATCAATCAGCTTTCCGCCGGCGCGTCGAGCGCCACCTTCGGTGCCTGCTCGCTCCACGGCGTCCGGGTGACTTTAACCAGGCCCTGATGGAGCTGGGCCAGACCCTCTGCTTGCCGCGTGCGCCGCGATGCTTCGCTTGCCCGCTTCGCAAGGCGTGCAAGGCCTTCGAAGAAAATAGTCCTCAACTCTATCCAAAGCCTCGCGCCCGGCGCCCCACCGAGCGAAGGCATCTTGCCACAGCCATTATTTTGCGAGGGAAGAAGGCGGCTCTCATTCGCGGTCTGGATGAGGGACTACTCAGCGACCTTTGGAATTTTCCCGCCGCCTTCGGGACATCCAGAAAGCAGGCCGTGACAAACTTAGAGACAAAATTGGCAGGTTATGGGGGTTCAGGCGCACGTGTCAGGGAGTCGGCAGGCTCGCTCCGCCACAACATCACCTTCCGCTCGATCCAGGTGACGCTCCATCCTGCCGACTTACCTGGCGCCCGTGGCGCTTTTCGATGGTTCTCGCTCGATGATCTCGAAAGAGCTCCGGTGTCACGACTGACGCGCAAAATCGCCCACGTCCTGTCCCAAGCACCCCGAGAGCACTACGAGGCCCTGAAGTGAGTGGAAAGCTCCATGTCGCCCCAGTGAACTAGAAGCTCCCCCCGATTGCTGCCGCGCTTCCTCAAAGTGATGGTGAACACCGGGGTCTTGTTCGCAACCTTGCTCATTTTGAAAGGGACGGAAGCGAAATCCAGCTTAGGATTATGGCTTCCAGCTCCTGTCCCCCACTGCCCATGCTGCTTGTTGAACACCAGCCTCCATGAGTTGTCGCTCTGACGTTGCGCCCAGAGACTGTAGGTGCCCGCGGGTACGGTGACGTCACCGAACCTCACGTCCGTGTCGCTCTTGTAGGTGGTGGAGGAGTTTGCACCCAACCGCCAGAATCCGTCCCCCGGCTCTAACTTCCCTTTCAGCAATTCTGTGACATTACGGCCTTTGAGCGAAGGCCGGCCATAGTCAATCGATATGTTATGGCCGTCAAGGGTGATCTTGGCCAGGCCCCGCCCGCTTTTCTGCGCATAGACCATGCCAGCCAGCGCAAAAACAAGCGCTGCAGTCAACGTTGTAATCGCATAGCGTCTCATAATCGTCTCCTTTTGAATGATGTCGCCTCTCGGTCCGAGCAAACCTTAGTTTATGCCGAACGAAATGCCGCAGCGTTTCTGAGCAGCGAAACTCTGCGCTACTCGTCACAAAGAAATATGGCGATTATACCGCTCACTTCATCGTCTCCTCAAGCTGTTGTGAGGCTTTTCGAATCAGTTGTGCCTCCCGGTCGATGGCCGCCGCCGTTTTCAGAATTTCAGCGTCCGCCAGCTCCCAGTCTTTCTGCGCGATGGCCTGCTCGATGGCTGGGAGCGTTCTTGCTGCATAGCCTGTATACAGGCCCGGGGCATATAGCGAATTCCTATACCAGGGTCTTCCGGGAAGGCCTTCTGGCATAGAAGCTGCTGACTCGCTCTGGCGCAAAAGCTCGTTCACCTGCTTGATGGCGGGTCGGCTCTCTGCCGCCCCGCCGTCCGCTTCCGCCTGAATCAGCAGCTTGTGATATTCCTTCGCAGCCTTACGCAGATGAGCAACAGCGTTATCGAGGCTCGCAAACTTCAGGGAAGGAGGCACGGGCGTGATTCCGGGCGCCGGCAAGTGCTGCTGGGGGTTAGCCGTTGCCCGTAATACGCCTTCGGTAATCTCCAAATTGTGCTCGCGGGCCTGCGCCCGCTTATCTCGCATGGCTTCCTTTACTCCCCGGACGTAGCTTTCGACGGCGCCGGCAAGGTCTCGGAAGCTGAACGGAAGTAGGTCGGCATCTGCAAGGCGCATCACGGCGGATCCATCAGTCTGGGCCAGCGCTCGGCCATACTCGAATGTCGGGTCGCCAAAATGGGTATACCAATAGAAATCATCGTAGATGGAATGGTAAACTCCGCCGCCGCTCACGTTGCTTCCGTAGCTGAGGTCGAGGGAAGCGATCGTCAGATGATCCAGGAAAGCGGAATAGTCGGACCCTGAGCCGAGCGCTCCAATCTTTAGCTCTCCTCCGGCGCGCAGCGCCTTGCGCTCCTCAGGCGTTTGCGCGTGAGCGATGCGATGGAGGCGAAGCCGCTTCTCGACGGTGAGGTGAGTTTGGGGATCTTCAATGTCCTCGGCCACGCCATCTACGAACTTCTGGAGCGAGGGCGATCCCGAAGCCTGGAGATAGCCGCGGGCATTTGAATCGGAGTTGATGTAAACCACCGCGTGCTGGCGCAACTCGCCGGCGTGCTCCTCCGCCCATTCGGTCGATCCCAATAGACCTTCTTCCTCACCATCCCAGGCGCAATAGATAATGGTGCGCCGGGGTTTCCAGCCCTGTTTCAACAGCTCGCCAAGCGCTCGGGCTTCTTCAAGCTCCGCCGAGATGCCGGAAACAGGATCTTCGGCCCCGTTCACCCATGCATCTTGATGGTTTCCCCGGATGATCCATTCACCCGGATTCTGGGAGCCTGGAATTCTTGCGATCACGTCATGAATAGGCTGGATGTTCCAGCTCGAAACCAGCTTCAAATGAACCCTCGCCGGCCCAGGGCCGCTGTGGTAAGTGATGCCCAGAGCGCCGCGCCAGCCGGCGGGAGCGACGGGCCCGCCAGTGGCCCGCAGCAATGGCAGAGCGTCACCATAGGAGAGCGGAAGCACCGGGATTTTCGTGATGGTCTTCGCCTCCTTCAGTGGCAGACGCCGGGCGTTCTTCGTGGCCCCGAGACCAGGCGTCAGCGGATCACCCGGGTAGAGGGTCATGTCCATCACGCTCCCGCGCTGCACGCCTTCGCGAGGCCGCCATGGGCCTTTTGGAAAGACATCATCGTGCCAGTAGCCGTCGTCACGCGGGTCCGAGTAGATCAGGCAGCCCACCGCGCCATGCTCAGCGGCAAGCTTCGGTTTCAGCCCTCGCCATCCTTCGCCGTAACGCGCAATCACAATCGCCCCTTTCACAGAAATTCCAAGGCGCGCAAGCTCTTCATAGTCGGCCGGCATCCCATAATTCACATACACCACTGGCGCCTTGACGTCACCGTCCGCGGAATACATGTTGTAGGTGGGCAACTGCTCTTTTTGCTGGTAGGAGGTGGGGTCGCCTTTGATTGGTGGCTCTTGAAGTCTGGCTTTGAAGACGGTGGGTGAAACCATTTCCACCAGGCGCTCCTTGGGCATCGGCAGGAGAACGTAGAACGTCTCGATGTGCGCGTCCCAGCCCCACTGCTTGAACTTCGAGAGAATCCATTGTGCGTTTTCTTCATCACGCTTCGAACCCGCGTTGTGAGGATAGGCGGAAAGATACTTGTCATTGGCGCGGACGTTGGCTGCTTCCGGAATGGCTCGGAACTTTGCCTCCCATTGCTGCTCCGTCTGAGCGTCTGCATTCGAGTAGCCGTAGAGCGCAGGCTCCGCTTTCGGCGCTGCAAGTGGCGGCTTAATGCCTGCGCACAGAATCACGGTGGACGCGACAACGAACAGAAAA
>JBOGJS010000271.1:0-10134 GCA_050745365.1 Terriglobia bacterium | reverse complement strand
GGCGTCGGTGTCGGAAAATCCAGCTTTTATATATATAACAGCTACCCAGTGTGGGCTCTAAGCCAGTCCAATCTGACCGGGTTGAATGGCCCAGAAACGACCTTGCCGATGAGCTACAACATGTTTGTGATGATGCTGGCTGAAACGGGCTTAGTTGGGGGAGCCATATTTGTCGCTCTGTTGTTTTCCATGCTGGCTGATTGCTATCGCGCCATGAACCTGGCGAAGGACCGGTGGAAAAGAGCGGTCTTTGCGGGCATCCTCTTCGCGCTTGCCGCGCAAATTGTCCATTACAATGCCATGTCCTGGCTGGATTTTCGCTACTGGTTCTTCATTTGGGGGTTGGCGATCTGTGCTCCGCGATTGCTGAAACTAAACGATCCTCGGATGGCCATTCGCCGCATCTTCGTAAAAAAAACACGTCCGGGCTCCTTAGATCCCCATCGCACTCAGGTTGCCCCGTGAGCAAGCTTTTCGCAAATAGAAGCTTAAAAACCGTGGCAGGATCAATTTTTCAATCTCGCCAGTACCGCGCTGCGAAGAACGGGTTCCTCAGGTACGAAAAGCCGGTTGACGCAATGCGGCGATATCTTTGGGGCGCGGGATCTTACCGTGCTGCGATCCGCATCAACACTCCCCTGGGACCCACTGAGCCCGTGCTCTATTCGCATCATGACATGCTGAGAGCATCTTCATGGAAGTCGAGCCAATGTTCGAAGTCAATCCTCTCTCCCCGACGCACGAGTACCAACCGTATGGAACGGTGGCCCGTTTCAGGAGGAAATAGCCGGAAAGCGGAACGATGTCGCACCCACGGTGTTTCGGTATGAAAGGACTTCTATTTTTAATGTCGATCCTGTCCGCAGCCGTCGTCGTAGGATCGGCTCAAGCGCAGCCAAAGAATTCTTCGGCAAACCTTTCTAAAGAGGTCATCCGCGATTCAGTGGTCGAGGATCAGGTCTTTAATGTGAAGGCGTACGGCGCCAAGGGCGACGGCGCGACGGACGATACAGCAGCATTCGATGCAGCGCTTCGGGCGGCTCTGGCTCGCGGCGGAAGGATTTACTTTCCTTCCGGAACTTTTATTCTCAGCAACCCCAGCGCCATCACCCATCAGCAAACATCCGACAGCGTGTCCATAGAATGCTCCGGGCCCACCTCGACAACCCTTTTACTCAAGGGCAACGGCTTTGTGATGAAAGACAATTGGGCTGCCGCGTACTTCTATGGCTACGTCCGGGGCTGCAAGTTTGACCTCAGTCATGCGCCGGCAGGCGCCGCCGCGATTCACCTGGTCGATTCTGACGGCTGGTCGATTGAAGGCGATTCCTTCACTTCATCATCTGCTGGCCACATTGGCATCGAGGTGGAGAACCAGAACGGATGGTGCGAAAGGAACTACATTGTACATGATTCATTCTACGGATTGACGCCCTCCGTCTTGTTCCAACAGGACCGCGGAGATAGGTATAATTCGTTTGCTTATAACATTCTTGCATTTGACCACTTTCAGGTTCCGAAAGGCGGGGATGGAGTACAAATTGTGGGTAACGCCGTTGTGTATAGCAACTTCTGGGTGTTGAGGGCGAACATGGATGGTCCCGGTGACCTGGTCCACGCACTTCGAGGCGCGCACCTGAGATACAACTATTACGACATTCGCGGTGAGGGTGGTGGGGCCGGGTCATACATGCTTTGCGCGGATTCAACTTCGGCCATCTCGGGGAATGGAACCGTGTACGCCTTCGGAACGGGAAACGACCAAGGATTCAGTTGCCCCGGCAAGGATAACATCACCGTCGATGCCCAAGTCTCGGCGGCATCCAATGTGTCGTGGCCAGATTGGCTAAGTACGGGCAAAGCCGTGAGCGTCTATGGGGGGGCGATTTCAATCGACGGGGCTGAAGGAACGGGCAACGTTATAGGTCCCAACATTTCAAGCCCGTTCGTTTACATGTATTTTCAGCCACGCAATGCCTTCGTAATCGGGACGGTGAATAGTCCTCCCAACCTTTCCCAGTTCACTCCCCGGCAGTGGTTTGATTCCTCCGGAAATGGGGTGCTCACCGGGCATCTCCAGGTCGGTGGCTCAACTGGCCCAACTTGGAGGTCGGGATCTGGCTCACCTCAAGGCTCGTGCACCAATGGAAGCCTCTACTCGAATACCCAAGGCTCTCGAGGCAGCACTCTCTATGTGTGCGTGTCCGGGTCCTGGGCGGACGTCAAGTGATGAAACCGAAAAGAATTCAGGACGAAGAACTCAACTCTCTCATTGCCATGGCGAGAGCTGCACGAGCGGCCGGAGCAAAGGACGTTGATCACTTGGACGGCGCGGCAGCGGCATTTACGTATGTCCGGGTTGCGGATATAGTGTCAGCATCCTGCCAAGGCTGGAACCCGAAGAGCCCCGTCCTGGATTGGGGTTGTGGGTATGGGCAGGTGAGCTGGCTGCTTCGGAGACGCGGCATGAACGTGATCTCCTGCGACGCCGAAAAAAGGGCCGCGATTGATTCTATTCCCGAACTCACCGATCTTTCCATTCGCTACCTGGACGATCCTGTGCGGCTTCCTTTTGACTCAGAATCGTTCTCAGCCGTCCTCTCCGTAGGCGTTCTCGAGCACGTGCCAGACCTGGAAGGGTCGTTGGGAGAGATCCACAGAGTGCTGCAGCCGAAAGGCCCGTTGTTTCTCTTCATGTTCCCGAACCGCTTTTCCTGGGCGGAATGGATTGCCAGCAGGCGGGGAATTTCAGTGCATCCTTACAAATTCACGTTCCAGGAAATCCAAGTGATCTTGAAGAAGTGTGGCTTCGTGATTGGGAAGAAGTGGCGCCGCCACGTTTTGCCACGCAACATGACGGGGTTCGATCCCATCGTCAAAACTTTGTACGGAAAATGGTACCGAGAGGTCGAGGCTGTGGACAGGGCCTTATGCAATCTCCCTCCGGCTGCATGGTTTAGTGGGGTTATTGAATTAATTGCCAAAAAAGAATGAGTCCCGCCCCGAAGACCCTCTCTGTGGTTACAATTGACGCTCGGACGTTCGGCCCCACAGGATTAGGAACATACGTCCGTGACCTGCTTGAGAATCTTGCTTCCACCGACCACGAGTTCCGTTTTCGGGTTCTCTGCGCCAAGCCGGAGTCGATGGCGGGAAATCCTGCGGAGAAGTTTGAATTCGTCCGAGCGACGGCACCGATTTACAGCCTGAAGGAACAGTGGGAAACTGCCCGCCTCGCGCGCGGCGGCGATCTGCTCCATTGCCCCCACTACAATATTCCGTATTTTTACAGGGACCCACTCGTCGTCACCATTCATGATCTCACGCACCTTACGTACCGCGAATTTCTGCCGAACCGGCTCGCAGGCTATTACGCGCAGTTCATGCTGAGGGCGGCAGCCCGTCACGCCAGGCAAATCATAACCGTCTCCCAGTTCTCGAAAAAATCCATTTGCAGCGTGCTGCACGTGCCCGAGGCAAAGGTTCACGCTATTCTATTTGGACCGCAAGAACGGCTCTTGCGGCGTGGCGCGCCCAATATGCGTCTTCTTGAAAGCTTGAAGATCAGCAAGTCCTATCTTCTCTTCACCGGTCTGCTCAAGCCTCACAAGAACGTGCAAGGCTTGCTCCGCGCTTTCGCGTCACTTCCGACTCAACTTCTTGAGTCCAATCAGCTTGTCCTTGCCGGGAAGCTTGACAGTTTCTATCCAACATTGCGGGATCTTGCTCGGAAGTTGTCGTTGAAGGACAAGGTCGTGTTCACGGGTCACGTGAGCGATGACGAGTTACATGCTCTCTATGCCGGAGCGACGGCTTTCGTACTGCCCTCGCTGAACGAGGGCTTCGGATTGCCTGTTCTCGAAGCGATGGCCTATGGATTGCCCGTGATCGTTTCAAACACCAGCTCGCTTCCAGAGGTTGCGGGGAATGCCGGCGTTCTCGTTGATCCGCTGGATCCTGCGAGTATCGCGCGTGGAATTGAAAAAGTGCTGTCCGATGAAGCGCTCCGGCGCGTGCTGAGCGAGCGGAGCCGCGAGCGTGCCCGACAGTTTTCCGCTCGGGAGTTTGCGATGCGCCACTTAGAAGTTTACCGCATGGCGCTCGACGCGTAGCTCGAGTAGAGTGGTGTAAGGTCGTCGGTAGAAAGCTTTAGAATGGCTCTGAACATCAAAAGCGCGGAGACTGAGAAACTAGCTCGGGAGCTGGCAAAGTTAACCGGCCAAACAATGACGGGTGCGATCACTGAAGCTGTTCGGAAGCGACTGGAGCAGGTGAAAAATCAGCGCGGGTGGGAGCTCGCCGACCGCCTCGTGGAAATTGGCAAACTTGCGCCGCACACTTGCGAGAGCCCTATCAGTCTCTCGACCACGAAGGATTGCTCTGCGACGAGAAGGGGTTGCCACGATGAACATTGAGCGAACAATGGAGTTTATCCTCCAACAGCAAGCGAAGTTTGAGGCGCGCTTCGCTCGAAGCGAGGAAAAATCCGAGCGGGACATCGCTCGAAGCAGTCGACGCATGGACCGCGTGGAGCATGACCTCGCCCGAACCCAACAGGTGCTCAAGCAAACAAACCGCGTGGTCGCCAAGCTGGCCTCAACCGGCGTTTCACTTCGCGGCGATATCCGCCGTCATGAAAAGGCCATTGCCAAGCATGAGGAAATGGTGGCCCGGCACGATTTGATGATGCAGGAGATGGAAGGGAAGCTGAACGCGCTCATTGACATTGTGGACAGGTCAATCCGCCACAACGGTGACAAGCGGTGATGGCGGATGGGTGCCACAAATGCTCTTCCAGTCGTCATCCTTTGCGGCGGATTGGGAACCCGCCTGCGCAGTGTGCTTCCGGACCGGCCCAAGTGCCTTGCGCCCATTAACGGGCGTCCATTCCTTGAGCTCTTACTCTCCGGTCTGAACTCCGATGGATTCAAGCGAGTGGTTCTGTGCTTGGGCTACAGGAGCGGCGAGGTGGAGGAGTTCATCCGAAGCCGCGATCCCTGGCAAATGGATGTGATGTTTTCTGTTGAGAGGGAAGCTTTGGGAACGGCAGGCGCGGTGAAGAACGCGGAGCCGCTGACCGGCAGCGCCGATTTCGTCGTGATGAATGGTGATACCATTCTGGAGCTGGATTTCAAGCGGCTTATCGAGACCCACCGCGAACGTGAGGCGCTGGCGACGCTTGCCCTCTGGCGGTCGAGGCGGGGAACGAATCGGTATGGCAGCGTCGGGTTAGATTCTGCAGGGCGGATTACAGGATTCTACGAAAAGGCTCAAGGCACCGGTTCTTCGCTGATCAATGGTGGGGTTTACGTTTTCAGCCGGCAGATGTTTGCGCACCTTCCATCGGCGCCGCCTCGGGCTTCTCTTGAAACCCAGGTATTTCCTTCCCTGGTCGGAAAGGGCTTGTGCGGAATGCCTTGTGAGGGCTATTTTCTGGATATCGGTGTTCCCGAAGATTATCAAAGAGCGCAGGTGGAGCTCGCTCGGAGGTTCTAACAATGCAAATTCGGTCCAAGGCCCCGCTGCGTATCAGTTTTGCCGGAGGCGGAACGGACGTTCGGCCCTTCTTTGAACAGGAAGGCGGCTGCGTGCTGAATGCAACCATCAACCAGCATGCGTGGGGAAGCCTGAAGCCTCGCGCAGACGGAAAAATTCAGATTGAGTCCGTTGACCTCGGCCTTTCACTCAGCTTCGAGCGCAATGCGGAAATGGCCTACGACGGGAAACTCGATCTCGTCAAGGCAGCCATCCGCAATATGGACGGGCAAATATCTTCAGGTTTCGACTTGTTCCTCCACAGTGACGCTCCTCCCGGCTCCGGTCTCGGTTCCTCTTCTACGCTGATGGTGACGCTGGTTGGGCTGATGCAGCGGTTGAAAAATCTGCCGCTGACGGACTACGAGATTTCCAACCTCGCCTACAACATCGAACGAGAGCAAATGGGTATTCGAGGCGGGATGCAGGATCAATACGCGGCCACGTTCGGTGGTTTTAACTTTATCGAATTTGAGAAGGACCGCGTGATTGTGAACCCGCTTCGCGTGAGTCGTGATGTGATCAACGAGCTCGAGCACAACCTGCTCCTGTGCTTCACCGGCACGACCCGGGCGTCCGACCGAATCATTGACGACCAGGTCGAACGCTATCAGAAACAGGACGAAGACACCCTCTCCGGCCTCCGTCACCAAAAGCAACTTGCGATCGAGATGAAGAATGCGCTCCTGAAGCGCCAGCTCACCGAATTCGGCAACTTGCTCCACGAGTCGTGGGAGTTCAAGAAGAAGATCTCGGCGAAAATTTCCAACCCTAAAATCGACGAAATTTACGAATACGCGCGGCAGGCGGGCGCCCTGGGCGGCAAGATTACCGGCGCGGGAGGAGGAGGCTACATGCTCTTTTACTGCCGCTTCGAAAAGCGCCACTGCGTGGCGGAAGCGGTGAGGAAAGTGGGAGCTTTCCCCACGCCCTTTGCTTTTGAGGCTCGCGGCCTGCAGACATGGAGCGTGAACGAAGAGTGAACCGGGCAGTCTTTCTGGATCGTGATGGTGTCATCAACCGGAAGGCGCCGGAGGGAGAGTACATTCTTTGTGACGAGGATCTGGAGATTCTTCCCGATGCGCCCGGTGCGATTCGCCGGCTCAGTGAAGCCGGTTTCCTCGTTATCGTCGCCACTAACCAGCGTTGCGTAGCCAAAGGGCTTCTGAATGAAGACAGGCTCGAAGCGATTCACCAAGTGATGCTGAGCCGACTTCGCGCGGAGGGCGCTCGAATTCAAGCGGTTTACTATTGCCCGCATGAAGCCGAGGCAGATTGTGCTTGCCGGAAGCCGAAACCCGGAATGCTCGTCCAGGCCGCCCGCGATCATGCCATCGACCTCGCCGCTTCCTGGATGATCGGCGACAGTTTAAGCGATGCCGAAGCGGGCAAGGCCGCGGGTTGCCGCTGCATTCTGCTGGCGGGTGCAGGTGCAGGTAGCCACGGCACCGCTTCCGTGCCGTGGGCATTAGCGGGCACCGCCTCTGTGCTGAGGGACTGCCAGGTGGTGGCCTCGCTTTCTGAGGCGGTCGGCTACATCTTGGAATGCTCGGAATCAGCCTTATAATTTAGCATCCTATTCCCAATTGGGCCCGATTGGAGATTAGTGGGCGAAACGAGGCAAAACCCGGCCGGATTTTCACCTCCTCGTCCGCCACAGGCTTTCGCCGGCCTGCGGGTTGCGATTGTTCACTACTGGCTGGTCTCTTATCGAGGCGGCGAGAGGGTACTGGCTGTTTTAGCAGAAATGTTCCCGCAGGCGGATATCTTCACACTAGTTCTTGACCGCGACTCACTTCCTCCTTCTCTCCGCTCGCGAAAAATTACTCCTTCTTTTCTTCAGAGGATTCCGGGCGCCAAGCGGCATTATCAAAAACTTCTACCGCTTTTCCCGCTGGCGCTCGAGCAGCTCAAGCTGGGTGACTACGACCTCGTCATCAGTTCGGAGTCCGGACCCGCAAAAGGTGTCATCACCTCCCAGAACACCTGCCATGTTTGTTACTGCCACTCTCCGATGCGCTATCTCTGGGACATGTATCACGAGTACCGCGACCAGGGCCCAATGGGTTCCTTCGCGCGCGCCTTCTTTTCACTGAGTGCCCATTATGTGCGCATGTGGGATTTGGCATCCGCCTCCAGAGTGGATTACTTCGTTGCGAATTCGGCGAATGTTGCCGGGCGCATTCGGAAGCATTACCGGCGCGAATCCACTGTGATTCACCCTCCTGTCAATGTGGCCGCAGGCTACGTTGGTGCCGGCATTGAGGACTATTACCTGGTGGTGAGCCAGCTTGTCCGTTATAAGCGCGTCGATTTGGCTATCGCAGCGTGTAATCACCTGAAGCGCCGATTGCGGATTATCGGCGACGGCGAAGAATATGCGCGGCTTCGACGGCTGGCTGGACCAACGGTTGAGTTTCTCGGCTTTCTGCCGGATGAAGCTTTGCGAGAGCATTATGCCCACTGCCGTGCCCTGCTTTTTCCTGGAGAAGAAGATTTCGGCATGGTCCCGGTGGAGGCTCAATCCTACGGCCGTCCCGTGATTGCCTACGGCCGGGGAGGGGTCCTTGAAACAGTAAGACCTTTAATTTCATGTACATGCCTCAACCAGGAGCAACCCACCGGAATCTTTTTTCACCGCCAGACCGCTGGCTCCCTGGTCGAGGCGATATTGTCCTTCGAGAGCGCGGAAGGCAGGTTCTCCGCCCCCGCAATCCGGGACCACGTTCAGGATTTTGGCACTCCGCGCTTCAAGCGGCAGGTAGAAACGTTTGTTCGCACTAAGCTATCTGAATTCAGTTCTGGGTTATAATAGCCAAGTTAACAGCGTTTGGGACCTCAGCCACGCGGCAAAAGCGGTGCGGGGTGTGTGGTTCAGCAAGTTTCATGTTTTAGCTTTCCATATTGACGGCCGGTTAAAGAACGAAGGCCGGAATCAGTAAGCGACCTAAACAGAAGGACAGCAAACCTCGAGTTTTGAGGTCTGCGGCTTTCGTTCTACAGCAAATGCGGCGGTCTCGACGCTCGGGACCGTGATTCCCTCACGATTTTCGAAAGCCGGGTTGCGGATTCATGATTCGTCGGCGGCTGAACGCGGTCAATTTCCTGCTGAAAATCGCTATCCTGCTTCTTCCTCTCCTGTCATTTCTGATTGCCGGCTACATCAGATTTCTTTCCGGGCTCATTCCTCTCACGTCGACGAATATCTCTGCCATCGATTATGTCGGCTTGCTCCTCTTCACCACCCTGGTTTGGGCGGTAGTGGTCGACCATTACGGCCTGTTCAAGCTTGATCACTTTGCGGGAGCAGGCACCTCAGCGAGGGCTGTTTTCTCGGCGTGCTGCGTAACGTATGTTGCCGTGATCGGCACAACGTTCTTTTATCGCTCAACCAGCTTCTCCCGGCTTTTCGTCGGCATTAGCGCATTGTGTCTTTTCGTTCTGGCCGTAGCGAGTGAGCGCTTTTTCAACTGGGCGCTCGACCGGGCCCGGCACGGCGGCAGCAAGGCTCAGCTTCTGATTATCGGCGCAGATGAATTTGCGCGGCGCACGGCCGAGTCCCTCCTGGATAACATGATGGTTCCTTGCGAAATTGCGGCCTTTGTTCCGCTGCCCGGGCAGGAAGTGGCTGTCACGGGCGTCCCGCTCATCGAGCTCCAAGACGTGCGAAAAGTGGCGGCAGCCCAGGAATTGGATGACATTGTTATCGCCGTTCCCACCTCCCGCTTTTCGGCGATCCCGGTCATCATACAGGCTCTTGAAAACATCTGCGTTCCGGTACGGGCTGTACTTGACCTGGGCAAAAACGTCAATGTGCGGGAAATGCTCTTTAGCTTCGGGGGCGTACGGCTCCTTGATCTGCGTGGCAGCCCCTCGGAATCTACCCTCTACCTGGTAGCGAAACGGTCCTTCGACGTCGTTTTTTCACTGGTTGTACTGATCCTGCTGAGCCCGCTGATGGCAATGATTGCTGCCGCCGTGCGCTTGACGTCCCTGGGACCGGTGTTGTTCACCCAGGAGCGTGTCGGTTTAAGTGGGCGCATTTTCCAGATGTACAAATTCCGCACCATGCGGGTGGGCGATCAACAGGAAAGCGATACCCGCTGGACGACGGCGGATGACCCTCGCCGCACTTCGCTGGGCTCCTTCCTTCGTAGAACCAATCTCGACGAGCTTCCGCAGTTCTTCAACGTCCTTCGCGGTGAAATGAGCATTGTCGGGCCGCGCCCGGAGCGGCCTCATTTTGTTGAGGAATTTCTTGAGGGCATTGCGCAGTATAACACCCGCCACTATCTGAAGGTCGGCATTACGGGTTGGGCCCAGGTCAACGGGTGGAGGGGTGATACGTCCATCTCCCGTCGCGTGGAGCACGACCTTTACTACCTGCGGAATTGGAGCCTGCTTTTTGATTTCAAAATCATTCTTCTTACCGTCTTCCGCACGTTTGCCGCAAATAAAAACGCCTATTGACGCTTCCTCGCGTGAGCTTTCGCTAGCCGACGGCGGTCATACCTTAGTTTCGGGCGCGTAGAGGCGGCTTTATGCCGCCATTTCGGGCTGGCGGGGTAAACCCGCCGCTACGTGCGCGCCCGAAACTGA
>JBOGJS010000270.1:0-3592 GCA_050745365.1 Terriglobia bacterium | reverse complement strand
CTATAGGATCTCCGAATTGCGCCAAAATCGGAGTTCCTTTGACGCCAATAGCCGGCTTGAGGTCGAAGACCATGCCTGGTTGGAAGACGGCGTCTTCGGTACCTTGCGCAAGACGCGGGCCAAAACGAGGTAAGTCACCGTAGCCGCTGAAATGGAAATTGACGCCACCGAGAAGCTGCTTTTCTCGCGCGAAATCGCCCACTTCTTTAAAGCTCTTGCCCGGAGCGATTCGATCCAATAAGGCATGAAATACGTCGATACAGTTTCGGGCTGCGGCAGGCCAATCCGCCGGACCCTCCGAGCCGATCAAAACGGAGTGGTTCACCTGCGCCCCATAACCCAACACGCAACCGGCGCATTCCTGGCCCAAGATCTGTCCGGAATCGATGGTATCTGGCAGGGGGGAACCGACATTAGCGCCGGCGAATTCTTGCGTAGAGATAACCAGGTGCTGGGGCCGCGAGCCCGAGCATTCCAGCATCGCTCCGTACATGCTCAGCCATACGTCCCGGTTCACAGCTCCGGGGTGCGCCGTTTTAAACATCGCTAACAGCCCGGCCTCGCTCACCGCCGCTATGTGCTCGAAAACGGCGATCTCCTCGGCACTGTTGACCAACTTCACCTGCCACAGCATATCCACGGCGTCCTCGAATTGCGCTTGAGGGAAGGCCTTGCGAATACGGTCTAGGGCTGTATAGGAGACCGACCCATCGAGGCCGCGGAACTCACCCCCGAGGGAACCTACGCCGATACGTGCCTGCTCCATTTTCCTCTCGCGAAGCACATCGATAATGCACGACGACCAAGGTGCTGGCCCGGGCCAAAGTTCGATATCGGGCGAATTGTCGGCAAACAGCGTTGTCATGATTATCCCTGGCACGGGCCTCTTCTCAATGAAAACACCCCTGTGCGGTTTCGCTCCGCCAATGACCGTGATTTTGCCCTCGATCGGGAAAACCACCCACGTAGCAGGATACCCGGCCAGCCAATACACATCCGCCTCGTTTTTATAGTAATCAACCACGAGATCCGTGTGTGAATGCTGTGGAACGATCAGGCAATCGAGCTTTGCCTCATTCATGCGCTTGCGAAGAGCGTTCCAGCGGCGATGAAACTCGTTATTCGACCACGCTATTGGTATAGAGGCCAAGGAAGGCTTACGAATCCCGAGCGTGGGGTAATGTTGCTGGCCTTGTTCCGCCAGGCTGCGGGCAGGGGATAGCACGCCCAGCATCGACGCGCCAATTCCCACCGACGCTCCATGCAATAAATCCCTGCGCGAGAGCTCGCGGCCGGTCGGGTAAAGAAAGTCAGCTTGTTTCATCGTTATCCTCCGTGATCTAAATTATCAATGGTCAGGTGGTTACCGTTTGCGTGACTCGCCTCGCTCGAGTCGAAAGTTGATGGGGAGGGTCTGGGCCATGTCGAGGATCAGCCCGTTGCGCACTATGGTTCTGAATCCTTTCGCCGAGACTTTCATCGAGTAGGTGCTGGTGGTCAAGTCCGGCATGGCGTAGGCCTCAGCCATGTTCGTCGTGACGGTTCGCACCGTGCCCCTGGCGGTATCGGTGATTTTCACCAAGGCACCGGGGATACTGGCGCCGCTGGTGTCGGTGGCCCTTCCCAAGATCTCGCCTAGCATCCCTTGGGAAAAAGCGGGAACCGAAGAAAGAACCGCCAGCAGTCCGATTACGAGAGCCCAAACCGCCAACGCTGAGCGAACCGAAACCTTCGATGTCGGAACCCCAAAATAAGCAGTGGTGAGGTTACCCACCCTCCATTGAGTACGATTTCTTGCACCGCTTCCGTCTGCCATAGTCAAGCAAAATTCGACCGGATGTCAAGCCTCCTTAGAACAGGACTTTCCTCATTTTTTTACGACTCCCAGCCCAAACAGCAGTTCGAGTTGCAAATTCGGAGGCTGCTCGGCCGGCGGGCTGGGACTGCACCGTGCGAGAATTTGCTTGATGCCATCGGCCAACGCGTAGAAACGGAACGGCGGAACGCCAAAGAAGCGCTGCGAAATGATCAATAGCTTCTCGCACAGGATTTTCAGCTTCAGTTTTTGCCCCAGGAAGGTGGCCGCGAAATAAACCGCCGCCGTCACCAACAACACCAGGTTCTTCAACCGCTGATACCTCAGAACGCGAATATCTTCCACGTGATAGCTCTGTTTTACAAAGCGAAAAGTTTTAACCCGGACTTTCCTGATTCGGTTTATTCGGCCACCCCGAATGCCGCGCTAGTCTCTAAGTGCATTGATCGAGCCAAAATCCTTGAAAATCTGGGAATAGAGCGAGGATTTACAGAGGCGCGCTTTCATGCCACACCACATAAGAGCGGAAATGTCCGATCCATTAGCTAGTGTGGTGCGTCGGAAGTCTCTTTACCCATTTTCCGCGCTGTTTTGAGTGCGGCAGCTCGCTGCCGTTTTGCGCCCGCGAGCTTGCTCGCGGCGCTGGTTCACTCCTCAGCGGCCAGCAAGCTGGCCTTAGAAAAAGCGGCGGCGAGCCGCCGCGCTCCACCTGTCGCGCAATCCAAAAATGTTACTTTGGATGAGGCTGGACAAATCCACCCTGCGGAACCTATACTCGCGGTTCCGGTTTCACTGTTTTCAGGCGTATGGGGCTCGTTCCTAGAGTGGGATTATTGGCTGCTTTTGGCAGAGAGCCATCTGACTCGGCGGCTGTTTGGAAGCATCGCGAGGCGGATAGAGGCGCTTCCCGTGGGTGGCGGGTGACCACGAAGAGAAGACCGAGAATTTTTTTCTGTTTAATCCGAAGGAGAGCAACAATGCGGTTTGCACAAGTACTTGTCCTGGTTGTCTCCATGTGCGTGGCGGCGGGAAATCTGTTTGGGCAAGCGGTGCCCGCGCTTTCGTTGCCTGAGGGCGCGCCGGACACGATCTTCTACAACGGCAAGATCGTGACGGTGAACTCTGGATTCAGCACGCAAGAGGCTTTCGCGGTGAAGGGCGACCAGTTCTTGGCGGTGGGCAGCAACGCGCAGGTGCGGAAGCTTGCGGGGCCCAAGACGCGCCAGGTTGACTTGAAGGGGCACACGGTAATCCCTGGTCTAATAGATAGCCACAATCACGAATACGCAGCCGCCCTGGCAAGCCGCGGCGTGGACGTTGTGGGAGTTAGTTCGCTTTCGGAAATGCTGGATCGTATTCGTTTGGCCGTGGCCAAGGCCAAACCCGGCGAAATCGTATTCACGACTGCCGGCTACACGTTTCGGCCAGAGCCCACGCGGCAGGATCTCGATCAGATTTCGGCGAAAGTACCGATCGTCGTACCGGGCCAAGGCCACCAGCCCGCCGTGCTGAATACGGCTGCACTCCACGCACCCGAAGCGCCTCCAGGACTTCCCACGGGCGCTAGCCCAGGTCCACCCGCAACCAGCCCCGCCGCTCTTCCCAAGATCATTCCTCCTCCAACACAAAAAGAGGTAGAGGAACTGCTTCTGCGTCAGATGCAAAAAAGAAATGCCGAAGGCTTGACAAGCATTCGCGACCTGAACCTCGATCCGGGCGCGATCCGCGCCTATTATCGCCTATGGCTGGACCACAAGATGACGGTTCGCGTAGGCG
>JBOGJS010000269.1:0-8617 GCA_050745365.1 Terriglobia bacterium | reverse complement strand
GTCGCGGAGTTTACCGTGAGCCCCTTCGCTCCGCTCAGGGCGATTCGAAGAGGAGCGAATCGGCTCCCCACCTTCTCCCCAGGGGAGAAGGTGCCCGACGTAGGAGGACGGATGAGGGGTTGTTTTTCTCACGCTGAGCAGGTGGCCTGTCATGAAGAGGAATCTTGGAGCCGGCGAGAGGAATCGAACCTCCGACCTACGGTTTACGAAACCGTTGCTCTACCAACTGAGCTACGCCGGCGCAGACGAAAATGCTCACCCAGCAACCTTGGCGCAGGCGCCAAAATCGCGGGTGAGCACCTCGGAGAGGAGAATAGCTAAGCGGACGCGCTCCGCCAACTAAACCCGAAGGGGAGTCTAGTGAATCCGGGCGCTTGGTGTCAAGGGGTTTTTATTAAAAATTTTAAGACTATAAGCCGTTACATTTCAATTGCTTACAAATAGCACTCTGGCCCCACGAGCGCCAGCCGGAACCCTCGTTACCGGGACGAAACGGCTCATGGCCTCATCCTTCTAAGTCAAATATTTACCCGAAGTTAGCTTCAGGCTGATCAATTCCTCGCCTTCCGGGGGCACGAGGGTAGAATTAGGGAAGTACCTTAGAATGAGTCTCTTAGTCAGGAAAATCAAAATTCCGCCTATGATTGCAAGAACGGCGATGATCAGAATCAGCTCGCCGTTCGCGATCAGCAGCGTCAGGAGCTGATAAGCGATGGATTGCTTTCCTTTGTACTGGGGACTCCAGGTGAGGGACTCAGAAACCTTAAATTGGTCCAACAAACGCGTGGCGGCATTCCGGGAAGGCGCGTTCAAGACCAACAGGGCATATGATCCTTGTTTCCGTCCGTAGATCGACCCACGACCGTGGTCCTGATTGAGTTGAAGAGCTTGCTTCAGAGGTTTGAACCGCAACACGGCAATCTGGGGCGTTGGATAGCTGATCGCTAAAAGCGATAGGCGCATGCCGCCACTGCGATACATTCCCACCTCGGCCTCAGCACCCTGGTCAAAGCCGATCAGGTTCACCGGAATTGATGGCAAAACAATGTGAGCTGTCGCGTCGCCGAGCAAGTACTTTTCTGTTCCTGGAATCATCCCCTGGGCCGGCAAAAGGCCGGGGAGGCTCTGAAGGTTTTCAACCGAGAGGCGCGCACCACCGATCGTGATCAAAAGCGCTCGAAAGTCATTTTCCGGGAGTGCGGGACTTGCGGGTCGCAGTATTCGAATGAAATACCGGCCCCGCGCCATAATCGCTTCCGCGCCGTTGGCCATGGCCATTTGAATACCAGACGGATGCTTCATGCCTTGGCTTTGATAAAACGTGTAGAGGCCAAATGCGGAAGAGGTATCGGCTGCCTCCTCGAAAATCGCGGTTGCCTGAATATCTCTAAGCTGGTAAATGCGCCGCGTCGCTAACCGAACGCCAAATTCCTGGTCAACGGGAATTTGATCCCCGTACTGCTCGAGGGCCTGGAGGGGAAGCTTCGCCGAAGCGGCAAGTTCCCATTTGGAGGCAGGAATCAACGGGATCACCACGCTCTTCTGTGCTGCAGCAAGCGGAAGAACGCTGAAGAGGAGGATAAAGAACACAGCAAACCTGCCTGAAGGGAGAAACATCAAGCATAGAATATCAGAAACTGGGCTGATCTTCCTGTGCTGTGGGCTGCGCGGCAGGTCGCGCGGTTGATGCGGTGGAATCTTGTGCGACGCGGAGGGTGCCGAGCGTCCTTGCGTAGCGGGCAACCCCGGCGTACAGCGCGACAGCAATCTTTTCGCGGTAAGAGGCTTTGCGGAGGAAGCGCTCATCCCGAGGATTGGAAAGGAACGAAATTTCCGCCAAGATGGAGGGCATGTTCGCGCCGATGAGTACTACAAAAGGCGCCTTCTTCACGCCGCGGTTCGGCTGCGGGTAACCATCTTCGTCCAGGTGCAAAACGAGCTGGCGATCGACAATTTTGGCAAATTCATCCGATTCGTCTATTTTTTCCGAGAGAGCGATCTTCTTGATCAGGTTTTGAAGCTGATACACGGAGTCACGCGAAGTGGCATTTTCACGCGCCGCGAGCGCCAAGGCTTCAGGGTCCGAAGTGAAGTTCAGGAAATAGGTTTCGATTCCTCGGGCGGCCGGGTCACGGCTGGCGTTAGCGTGGATTGAAATAAAGAGATCAGCGCCATACTCGTTGGCAATAGCGGTTCGCTCTTCAAGCGGAATGAACGTATCCGTGCTGCGAGTCATGATCACCTGGCAGCCCATCCTGCGCTCGATCAGCTTCCTGAGTCGGAGGCCGACATCGAGCACCACGTTCTTCTCTTCAAGCCCGCTGGGGCCGATGGTGCCCGTATCGTGGCCGCCATGACCCGGATCGATCACGATGCGGCGTATTTTCAGTCCTAAGGCACGGGTCAGCGTGGGCGAAGACGCCGCGGCAGCGGATGAGGGCGAGGCCAGAGCCGTGCCTCGAGGGGTGGACGGCACAGGCAAAGCCCGTGCTGGAGTGTTAACAACATCTCCCTGCGTAGCGTGTGGCGCGCTCTTCTGCCCGGGCCAGGCTTCCTCGGTTTCAAGCGGAAGAGAAAGCGCCGATGCGAGTGTCTTAGAGGCAGCATTGGACTGGGCCACACGCTTTGCACTAAATTGCGACCGCCTCTGAAGGCCAGAGGGCGGCATCTCCGATGCCTTACCGGCCCGAGATGCCCGCGCGAGCTGAACGTTTTGTTCACCGTGAATGTCAATGATCAGCCGAAAAGGGTTGGGAAGAGAAAAGACAGAGTAATCCTCAATCTGCGGCACATCGAGCACAATGCGCGTCACGCGCGGCTTAAACTGGGCAACCCGGATCCTCTGCAGAAATCCGTTTTCCACCGGAAAAACCTTTCGCGCCAACTCCCCACTCAGGCGGGTGTTTGAGAGGTCAAAGACCAGGCGCGGCGGATTTTGGAGGTGCATGGCATTGAACTTCACCTTTCCGCCAACGCGGATCACAACCCGCGTATAGTTCGGCCCGGCCCAGTCGCGGATTGCTTCCACATCCTGAAGGCGATCGGGATTCTGACGCTGACCGGAGGCTCCAGCATCAGCAAATTCCTCTTGCGCCTCCGACGCATGTGCAGAAGACCAGCGGGCCAATTGACGGCTGATATCCGCGATCCGTTTCTGCGCGATGGCGGATTGACGGGAGCGTGGATAGGCGGCGAGGAATTGCTGGTAGGCCGTCCTGGCCTCTTCCGGATTCTCGATTTCAGTGCGATAGATTTCAGCGATGGTGAAGAGGGCGTCGCGCGCCAAGCTGCTGTAGGGGTACTGCGCGCTGAGAAAGCGATAGGCGCCGACGGCCCGGGAATAGCAGCGGTCATTTGAAAACTGGCGGCCCATCTCCTCATAAACTTCCGCCGACGCCGCCAGCGCCGCCGGCGTTTTCGTGTAACCGGGGTCAATGCGGTAAACAAGTTGAAATGACCGGATCACCCTCAGGTAGTCCGCCATCGAGGGATTGGAATGCGTCTCAAGCGCCACCCTCAAACGGAGAGCTTTTTGCCAAGCCAGAGCGGCCCGGTCGCGTCGAGAAGTTGTGGCGGCGGAGGCGCCGGCGCATACGAGCAAAATGAGGCTCGCGCAAAGAACCCGTTGAGCCGATGAGAGCTTCACTCGACCCTCCGCTCTCATCAAAACCCTCCATCATTCGTGAAATGAATAACACCTCTCGCGTCCACGGTGCGCACGATGGGAGGATCGCGGGGTGCTCGAAGTGTGGCGCTTGGCGCCTCAGAAAGATGATAGAGTGAAGTCACTTTGCGCACGTAATGGACCGTCTCGGCGATGGCGGGAATGCCTCCGGCGTGAAGCACAGAGTGCTCGCCGGCATTGTAGGCGGCGAGCGAGAGCGGGACGTTGCCGCTGAAAACCTTCAGCAGATACCGCAGATAACTCACGCCGCCGGCAATGTTCTCGCCGGGATTGAAAGGGTTCTCTACGCCAAACCTCCGCGCCGTCGCAGGAACAAGCTGCATCAATCCCATCGCTCCCTTCGAAGAAACCGCTCCAGGATTATAGCCGGACTCAACTTTGATGACTGCGTCCACCAAAGCGGGATCGACGCGGAACTCACGGGCTGTCTCCGCGGCCAAGCGACGCAGGCTGGGAGGTGCTTCAACGGAAGGCGTCGAAGAGAATGGGGTTGTGGGCCCTGATGGATTTCGACGAGCGGGATTGCCTGTGTTGACGTAGACAGGCTCACCGTCCTGGTTCGTAATCTGGACGATGTGGTCAGCCGGAGCTACTAGTGAAGAGAGGGCAACCCAAGCGAAAAGAAAGAGGATTCTACGCGTCGTCTCGCTGCGCATCTAGCCCTCGTGCCCCCCCTTGTAGCGAATCGGAGCATAAAAGCTGCCTTCCTCGGATCTTCGGTCGATTCGAAGTGGCGCGAGCGCAGCTTTTCACTCCCCCGCGGCACAATGCTGGCGCATCCGCGTTAGCTCCTATTCTATATCACTTATCGGCGAAACGGCCCGTAAAATTCATCCCGAAACTGAGGTGCCGCTCCCGCTGCTCGCCAATAGACAGGCATCGACCTTTTCGAGCTTCCAGTTCGATTTGATGACACCGTATTCGGTGGTGTTAAGAAGAGGCTCTTCCTGATAATGTTTCCGCTTAAGATCGTACACTTCGCAGGTATCGTAGGGTTTTGAATAGATGTGAAGGGTGATAGCACGGCTCCCAAAGGACCGCGGGTTGGCCACGAGATGGATCGGCTCGACGGGATCGACCTCCTGCGGATTTTCCGCATCGATCAGATAGTGGATGCTGGATGCGAGCTCGCAAAACCCGGTGGTGGGATTTTTTTGAATCAGCTTGAAATTGTGTACCTGCACCCTCCCAAAGGCCATTGCCATCCAGCAGCTCTGGTTGCAGTGATTATGGATCGGGCTTTGCTGTCCGGGCTCCCAGCAGATGGCGAGCAGATCAAAGAGCGGCGTGCGCTGAATCAGATTACGAGTGTAGTGTTCCTGAGCAAAGTAGAGGTAAGGAGAAAGGCTCTCAAGCTCTACCCGGTTCCGGCGCAGGAACTCCAGAACGTTCTGATGTGTGAATTCCCTTTCCGGGATGGCAGAGAGATCTCTGACAAAGTTCCCAATAGCGACCACGCTCTCAAATAGCCAGAACTGCAGGCGGATGTCAAGCTCGCGATCTTACCACGTAGAGACGGCTTCATGCCGCCACCTGGCGAGGTAAACTCGCTGCTACAAAGTCAAACTGACCCACTACATCAGCGAATTCGCCTGGAGTGAAGTTCTGAAAACGAAACAGAGTGGGCGTGATACACTTCGGAAACTGAGGCTGGGGAATCCCGAGTCAGGTTCAGTGATGCACATCACAAGCATTGAGAAAATCAAAGTCAAAGTCCCGGCAAAGGCTGACAGCCTGAATAGCCCCGAAACCCAGGACCCGATGCACATGCTGGTTGTGGACGGCAAGCCCTCCTGGCAGGTCCAGTTTGACCAAATCTGGAAGTACATTTATCGTGTCAAAACCGATGAGGAGCTGGAAGGGCTGGGAGAAAGCTATCGTGGCGTAAACCCTCAGGTTGTCGATGGCATCATTGCGAGTTTGATTGGCAGCGATCCGTTGCGGATGAACCTGCGCAGCCTGCCCATCGCCTGGTCAAGGGAGTACGACGGATTCGAAGCAGCGATTTTTGATCTGGCAGGCAAAAAACTCGGTGTGCCTGCGTGTCGCTTGCTGGGAGGAGCCTTTCGTGAATGGGTGGAGGTGGATTACTGGAGCGGTCGGCGAACGACGTCGGACGCCATACGGAAAGCCGAAGAGGGGCGCGCGGCCGGTTTTCACGGGATCAAATTCAAGTGCAATCTGAACGATGATGTCGCGGCCTGGGCGGAAGGCGCGCGCCAAGCATGCGGGCCGGAGTTCAGCATCGTGTTGGATCCGAATTGCCGATTTGAAAGGCCGGCGGAAGTGATGCGTTTCAGCCGCCGCCTGGAAGAAGCCGGGAACATCCGGTGCCTGGAAGACCCCGTGCCGCGCTGGAACCTTGGTTGGTACAGATTGCTGCGCGAAAAGACCGCGTTGCCCATCGCCTTGCATGTGGCGCTGCCGTATATGGAATTAGGGCAGACGATTCAGGATGCGATCCGGGCTGTTCAGATGGAGGCGGTGGACTACTTTAATTTCAACTGCGGAATCGCTAACTTCGTGAGGTTGGCCGACATTGCAGATGCCGCCGGCATTCCTTGCTGGCACGGCAGCGAAGTAGATCTCGGCATTCTCGAGGCGAGCTACTTGCATGCGTGCGCTGCTGCGCGGAATTGTACATTGCCTAGCGATATCTTCGGCCAGCTCCTGCGTGAGGATGATTTGATTGTAGAACCGCTCGAGATTACGGGTGGCCAGGCTCGTGTCCCGCAAAAACCAGGATTGGGGGTTACTCTGGACTTCGACGCCCTGGAACGATATCGTCTGTCCTGACCGTACGGTGGACGGTTTCTTCGCTGCTTCTCAAACAGAGAAGGCTCCTCGGTGGACTGGATAACCTGAGGCTCCGTCGCTATTCCAACTCCACTCCGTCACCCACCGCAATCTCCCTCCTGCTCCGGACAATGATTCCAACTGAAGATTTTTGCTGAACCCGCAGGATGACCAACTCGCCTACCGTCTCGCGCGGTTGCGGAGGCCGCCGGGGAATCAACCCCTCCACTCCCATCACGATGTTTTGGCGGGAAATGGCATAGATGCGGTAAACTTGGCCCGGCCGGACGTTCTGCTCCACCCCAATATTCAAAAAGGCGATCCCGCCACGTGCCAGATATGCAGACCCTGACGAGTCCGCCACGATGATTCCTTCACGCTTGCCATTGGGCAGTGCAAAGCGTGCCAGGTGGAGCGAAGGCATGTATTGAGGGATGGGCTGCGGCACGTAGGGAATGGCAATGTCCTGGGCACTAATGCCACTGCAGGAGAAGACCACCCGGGCAATAGCTCCCTGCGGCGTCACTTTGACCACTCTCACCAGCCCCGTGTCGTTGTATGGCCAGCCGAGCTTCTTGATATCAAACCGCTGGAGCTTGTACCAGGATGAGGGAGGAAGTATCTGGTTCTCAAGTTTTCCCGGCGACCATCGAGGATTGAGCCCGAAGCCGGTTTCTGGCCGCACGAGGGAATAGGCTTCACCCACCCGAAAGCTCTTGCGACCCGTTCTCCGGAGATAGACGAAATCGCCCGGAAGAAACTGGTGTAAAGGCTCAAGGAGATTATCGTCTGCCCCGCTGAACACCCGCACCTCGCCCGACAGGCGCTCAGCGGAGATGAAGCCGGTGCATTCAAATTGCGAAAAACTGGCCGCAGGCACGGCGCGCGGCGCCGTTGCCTCCTCCGGCCCCGCCCATCCGGGTCGGCCAACCCAGAATAAAACTAAACCCAACGCCAAAATTCTCCAACGGTTCATGGATAAAGTTCCTCCCCGCAGGAATACAGTCTTTTCGCTTTCCAGATCACATTATCATTAATACAATACTTACAATATAAATGTCCGCACGCTAAAGTCAAGTGAGGTTGTGCCAGGTCGCGCCGCACTGCATCCCGAGTCTCAACACCGACGCGAGAGGAGTCTCCAGCGTCATATGTAGGGGTAGGGAGAGGAGAGATTTCTTACGGACCAGCCGTTCACCTCCTGCTGCTCTCTACCCCCGCGTCGCGACGGCATGGTTGCAGTCGGTTACCCCCAAAGAAACCGCTGTCAATTTTGTGCCAATTTTGTGCTTGACAATCGAGTGTGGGGTGGGATAATGCGGCCAGTTCGTAATTCCCCACGCTCTAACTAAGGAGGAAGTGAAGCCATGATGCAACCCAAGATTCCAGGGCATTTCTTGTGTGAGCCGGGCAGGAAATCCGCAGGCTTCGGAAAGCACGCTGTCTGGGCTGCCCTGCTCCGTGCCGGAGGGCGCGAGCTTAGGCTGCTTCTGCTGTGTTTGGTGTTCGCTACAATTGGGACGGTGTTGGGCGTGAGCCGCGCTCGCGCTTGTCAGACGGTGGCCTCGTACGGCTCGACCGGCGGGCTCTACCGCTTCGGGCTCTGCGCTTGTGGTTTCGACAATCAGGGTCAGTGCGTTGAGGTCCTTTGTATGAACAACGGCGAGTGCGGCGATCGCCCCGACGCGGTGGGCTGTGACGACAGCCCGACGTGCACCGTCCAATGCGGCTTTTGCGCCGGACCTGACAACCTGTGAAGGCTCTGCGGGGCCACGGACTCTGATGAAATTTTGGTGCAGTTAGCCGCTGGCGCTGGGGTATCCAGTCGGTAGGGTCCTGACACCTTAGACGGCCAGCGTAAGGAGGTTGCCATGAAGAAGCCAAGTGCGATCAGGGGCGCGGGCACGGGCATAGTGCTGGCGGCGATCGTAGGAATCGCATGCTACTTCGCCGCGAGGGCGACGGGCCAACCTGGGCAAGACACTACGTCGGGCGTCACCCCCTTCACCTACAAGGCGGCGGTGTACTTCTACGGCAGCGATCCGGCAGGTAAACTCGCCGACATCAGCACCCTCGCGCGTCGTTCGGACGGAACTACGGTGCACGTGCTCAGTGCGGGACCGTTACAGATCGAGA
>JBOGJS010000268.1:0-8409 GCA_050745365.1 Terriglobia bacterium | reverse complement strand
AGGCAGCGCCTCACCATGCTTTCACTCAATGCTCCCCAGAATGTCCCCCCTCCTGGAAGCCTCGCGGCTGACCCTGAAATTACCGAGACGGTCATCCGGATGCGCCGCCTTGACGGCCGTCACGACGGCCTTCGGATCGTGCACCTGACGGACATCCATCTCAGTCTTTTCACTCCCATTGAAGAAGTCCAGCGAGTCGTGGACCTCGCGAACCGGCTTCATCCGGACGTGGTCGCTTTGACGGGGGATTACGTGACCTTCTCTCCGGTCTACATCTGGCCGGTGGCTCAGGCGCTCGGCAGGCTTCGGGGAAGGCTGGGAACCTTCGCCGTGCTCGGCAATCACGACTTCCGCGTGAACCCCGAAGAGGTCACGCACGCCCTCCGCGCTCAGGGCATCCGCGTTCTTCGCAACAGCCACTTCGCTCTCCATTCCGGCGGCGCGGTGCTCTGGCTAGTGGGCGTTGATGATCTGAGGTTCTCTTCAGACGATCTGCCGGCGGCAATGCGAGCAATCCCTGCCGATGATCCTAAGATTCTTCTCTGTCACAACCCCGAGGCCATTGGCGGAGCCGCTCACTGGGGCATCGATTTGATGCTTTCCGGGCATACTCACGGCGGCCAGGTTCGCCTGCCTATCCTTCGTTCCCTGTACCGCTCCAAACCAGAAGAACGGTTTGTGGACGGATGGAATCATCTTGGGGCCACCCAAATTTACGTGAGCCGTGGCATCGGCAAAGTGGTGATACCGGTGCGCGTGGCCTGCCCTCCTGAAATAGCCTGCCTGCGCCTCCGCTGTGAAAATAGTCGCGCGATAGCAAACTAATCGATGGACGAAAAATCGAGGACCTGAACAGTGCAGGTTCTCGCTCTGGAGCGGGGTAGCGAAGAGTTTCGCTGCTCAGAAATTCTGCGGCATTTCGTTCGGATACACAAAAGCCGCGGAGTTAAAGGACAACTCCGCGCTACGCTTTGTGATGCCCAGGTTGGTAGCCGAGGGCGGTAGCAGGTTGCTGAAAAACGACTTAAAACCACGAGAATGGCCCACTCCGAGGGGAGAGGGTGCCGGACGGAGGAGGGCGGGTGAGGGGTAATTTTCATGCTTCGGGGCGTTGCGGCTCACTCGCCCCCACCCCTGGTGGGCTGGGGAACGGTATTGTTGGTCCGTGCCAATTGTTGCACCCTGCTGTGGCGGTGGCCATAGGTCGAATACACGACCAGCCCGACGGCGAGCCAGATCAGGAAGACTTCCCAGGTCAGAAGGTGCAGCGAGAACATCAACACCAACGAAACGAACATGCCCATGATCGGCACGAGCGGCACCCAGGGGGTCTTGAATGGCCGCTGCAGGCCAGGTTGCCGCCGGCGCAGAATCCAGACGCTGGCGCAGACAATAGTGAAGGCGAAGAGGGTGCCGATGCTGGTGAGCTCATCCAATGTCGTGATCGGGAGCACGCCCGCCAGCACCGCAACGCAGGCGCCGACGACGATGGTTGAAATGTACGGTGTGCGCAGGCGCGGGTGAACCCTGCCCGCCCATTCCCACAGCAAGCCGTCGTGGGCCATAGTAAAGAAGATGCGGCTTTGGCCTAGCAGCATGACCAGCATCGTGGAAGTGAGCCCGCCGATGGCGCCGATCTTCACCAGAATGCTGCCCCACTCAACGCCAGTGACATCAACTCCGAGCGCGATGGGATCCGCAACATTGAGCCGGGTATAGGAGGCGAGACCCGTGAGGACGATAGCGACCAGAATATAAAGAATGGTGCAGATGACCAGCGATCCGAGGATGCCGACGGGCATGTCACGCTGGGGATTGCGGGCTTCCTGCGCGGCGGTTGAGACCGCGTCAAAACCGATGTAGGCGAAGAAAATGATCCCGGCCCCGCGAAACACGCCGCTCCACCCAAACTCGCCGAAATGGCCGAGGTTCGTGGGAATAAACGGATGCCAGTTGACCTTTGCAACGGACGGGTGAGCCGCCAGAAAGATAATTCCCAATCCGATGAAAATCACCAGCACTGAAACTTTCACGATGACGATTGCCGTGTTGATGTTGGCGGATTCCTGGATACCGACCACCAGGATTGCAGTGATGATCAGAATCCCGATGAGCGCCAACAGGTTGAAATGAGCCGTTGCGTGCGGGAGCGCTGCCAGCTTGTGGTGGATACCTCCTGCCATCACCACAGACATCAGCGGCATCCAGCGGCCGTGGTAAAGCACCATCTTTGTTCCCGGAGCATTTGCAAGCGACGGAGGGACATTCAGGCCGAAGTTCTGGACCAGGCTGCCGACGTAGCCGGACCAGCCGACGGCGACCGTCGCGGAGCCAAACGCATATTCGAGCACCAGCGCCCAGCCGAGCACCCAAGCCACAAGCTCACCGAGGGTGGCATAGGCATAACTGTAAGAGCTGCCGGCGATGGGGATGAGAGCAGCAAATTCGGCATAACACAGCCCGGCGAATGCGCAGCCAATGCCGGCAATGATAAAGGAAAGGACAATAGCAGGGCCGGCGTTCTCCGCCGCCACGGGGCCGGTGAGCACAAAAATACCAGTGCCGATGATAGCTCCGATGCCGAGCGTCACTAAGTTTAAAGGGCCGAGCACGCGCTTGAGGCCGCTCTTCTCGCCTTCGGTCTCAAGGAGCAAAGTCTTCACATCTTTTCGAGTAAAAAGGTTAAGGCTCATAGGTTTATGCAAGCTCTTCTAAGAACTGTCGCGCCCGTTCACGCCGGTCCGGCGCTCCAAGCAGCGCGCCAATCACGGCTATCGAATCGGCGCCATATTTGACTACCTCCCGTGCGTTCTCGATCGTGATGCCTCCGATGGCCACTAAAGGTTTCTGTGTGAGCTTGCGTACTGTGCCGACGCCGTCAGGACCCACCGCTGGATCCGGCTGCTCTTTGCTGCGTGTGGCAAAAACCGGGCCAAAGGCAATATAGTCCGCAGGCCCGCGGTCTGCTTCTTCAACTTGCGTCACGGAGTGCGTAGAAATACCAACGATCATGCCGTGTGGGAGTATACGCCGGGCCATCTCTGCGGGCAAATCATCCTGTCCCAGGTGAACCCCGTCCGCACCGGCTGCCCATGCCACGTCTGCGCGGTCGTTCACAATCAGCATCCCGCCGAGCGGTCTGATGAGACGAATCATCAGAAGGCTGGCCTCAAAGGTTTCCCGTGAATTACCTTTTTTGTCCCGATATTGAAACAAACGCACGCCGGCGTCGAGAAGGTCTCGAGTGACATTGGCGAGAGAATGCGGAGCAATCCACGCGGCATCGACGATGGCATAGAGGCGGGGGAAGGGCGGAAGCATGGCTACGCTGCTTACCGCGCGCTCCCCACCGGCACCTCGGTTTTCGCTGTCGTGTGCAGGTAGCGGTCCAGGAAATGGGTATCGAAGTTGCCGGCCCGGAAGTCCGGGTCTGCCATGATTTTTTCATGGACCGGAATGAGGGTCTGAATACCTTCCACCACGAACATTTCGAGTGCCCGCGCCATGCGCTGAATCGCTTCTTCGCGGTCCTGGCCATGGCAGACGAGCTTGGCAATCAACGAATCATAATACGGCGGAATGACGTAGTCCGTGTAGATCGAGTGATCTAGGCGGACTCCCGGACCGCCTGGCAGATGCAGCCCGGTGATCCTGCCCGGTGAAGGAACGAACGTGTCCGGGTCTTCTGCGCAGATGCGGCATTCGATGGCATGGCCGCCGAGCGTGAGGAAGCTCCAAGACTGTGGCAGCCTCTCCCCGGCCGCAATACGAATCTGCTGCTTCACGAGATCCACCCCCGTTACTAACTCCGTCACCGGGTGTTCCACCTGGATACGAGTGTTCATCTCCAGGAAGTGCAGTTTTTGGTTTTCATCCATCAGGAATTCAACCGTGCCTGCGTTGGTATAGCCGATCTTCTCGAGAGCATCCACTACCTGCCGGCCCAATCGCTCGCGCGTGGCAGGATCCATGTGCAGAGAGGGGGATTCTTCGACCACCTTCTGGTGCCGCCGCTGGATGGTGCATTCGCGCTCGCCGAGATAAACCACCTTGCCGTAGGCGTCGCCCATCACCTGGAATTCAATGTGTCGCGGAGAAGCAATGTATTTTTCCAGATAGATATCTGGCGAACCGAAACTGGCCTCCGCCTCCGACCGTGCGGTTTCGAGAGTCTGGCGCAATTCTTGCGGAGTTTTGGTGATGCGCATTCCTCGCCCGCCGCCGCCCGCCGCTGCCTTGACAATGATCGGATATCCGATTCTCTCCGCCTCCTCTGCTGCTTCCTCTTCGGAACCCAGCACTCCGGAGCCAGGAAGCACGGGCAGCCCGAGGGAGGCCATGTTGCGCCGGGCCTTGTCCTTATCCCCCATCAACTCGATGACGTCTGGTCGGGGGCCAATGAAGGTCAGTTTAGAGGTCTCGCAGACCTCGGCGAAGTGCGCGTTCTCCGAGAGAAAGCCGTATCCAGGATGGATCGCTTCGGAGTCGGTTATTTCGGCCGCTGAGATGATGCTGGCGATGTTGAGATAGCTTTCGGAGCTCCGTGGCGGGCCAATGCAAATCGCCTCATCGGCAAAGCGCGTGTGCAGCGCGTCCCGATCCGCCTCGGAATAAACCGCAACCGTGCGGATGCCCAGGTCTTTGCAGGCGCAAACCACGCGGAGCGCGATTTCCCCGCGGTTGGCAATGAGGATCTTTCTGAACATCGGACAGAGTTAACTATAACATTCGCGCAGGAAGTTCGGGGAGCGCGTTCGCTTCTTACCTGTGGTTTCAGACACCGCTGCTCTGGCGGCTAGAAACCTGGAGCTTGGCCGGAGTGGATAGGCGGGAACAGGCGCGCCGGGGGAACCAAAGCGGTTCCCCCGGCGCGTGCAATCCTACTGATGTGATTCGGTGCCGTACACCAAATGAGCGCGGCGGTTCGACTGCCAGCAAGCTTCGGTGTGCTCAGTGCAGAACGGGCGATCTTTCCCATAGGAAATGGTCGTGATCCGATCTGCTGAAACTCCGAGATTCACCAGGAAGTTCTTGGCAGACGTAGCGCGCCGGTCACCCAGACCGAGGTTGTACTCCTCACTTCCTCGCTCGTCGCAGTGGCCTTCAATCGTAAAGCTGATGTCAGGATGCTGCTTGAGGAAGTCAGCATCTGAGGTGAGGGCTTGAGCCGCATCCGGACGGACGGTTGACTTATTAAAGTCAAAGTACGCGTCCTTGACGTTGCGGTTGAAGAGATCCTCCTCAGAGACTGTTGGAGCGGGGGGCGGAGGCGGCGGCGGAGGCGGCACGGTCACCGTGACGCGCGCCGAGGCCGTTGCTGTCCCTCCCGGGCCAGTTGCGGTGATCGTATACGTCGTCGATTCCTCAGGGGTTGCGGTCGTGGAACCTTGCGCCTGGACGGAGCCGATCGTCGGCTCGAGATCCATACTGGTTGCGTTTGTAGAAGTCCAACTCAGCGTTGACGATTGACCCTTTTCAATCGTGCTGGGTTCTGCCGTCAAACTAACCGTGGGCGCAGCAGGTTTCGGCGGCGGTGCAGGGGGCGGCGGCGCCGCAATCTTCTTCTTATGGCACGCACCGGCCAGCAAAACCACACCCAGCAAACCCACTAAAACAGCAAGAACTCGCTTTCGATTCGCCATGATCTCTCCTCCTAAGTCCGTGATAGAACTCCTGATATAGAGGCTGAATTTCTGTTGTTTAGTTCAAGGGCCTACGCCTTCTTCGGCGGGTCATGCGGGCTCGTTCGCCTCGCCTTCGAAGGGAGCATTACACTTAAGGGAAACAATACTAACACGAAAATAACAGAAAATAAAACCTTTTTTGATTGTTGCTTTCCCCCTCCTCCGGGGTGTGAAGCGTCCGGGGGTGGGGAACGTCAGGTGCAAGAAAAATTCATCAATGAGTACACAGCATTCTGTTATCGGCAACAAGCGAGCAAACCGTTACTGAGAACTCAGTTTGACCAACTCGGATTCCAGTTCTGACCATCCGTCGTGAGTTGCCGGGCGTCAGTGCCGTCAGCGAGCATCATCCAAACCTCCTTTTTGCCCCTGCGAGTAGATTCAAATACCAGGTGCCGCCCGTCAGGCGCCCACCAGGGATGCTCGTTGCGGCCCTCGTCGTGCGTGAGTTGGACAATTCTTCCTGTTGCGATTTCCATCACGTAAACGTCATAAGTTCCGGTTTCTGTGACGGCCCAGGAAAACGCCATAAACAACCCGTTCGGAGACCATGAAGGAGCAACGGCGTCGCCGCCGGCCGTAACCAATCGTCGCAGGTTTGTGCCGTCAGAATTCATGATGTAGATTTGCGGCGTGCCGCTGCGGTCCGAAACGAATGCGATTTCATTGCCGGTTTTCGGGTTCCAAACGGGCGAGATGTTCACGCTCGAGCTGAAAGTCAGCCGTTGCAAACCGGAGCCGTTGGCGTTTGAGACATAAACTTCGGGCGTGCCGCTCATGCTCGAACAAAAGGCAATCTTGCTGCCATCGGGCGACCATGCCGGGGTTGTGTTCAGGCCACGATAATGAGGGAACGGGAGGAGGTGATGCGTCAGGAATGAATAGATGTCAATTTCCGGATTACCGCTCGCATAGCTGGTGAATGCCAATTTCGAATCGTCCGGCGCCCAGCGTGGTGTGAGAGCCAGCGACCCGTAACTGGTGATAGGGTGCTGGTTGAACCCGTCGTAATCCATCACCCAGATCTCGTCGTGACCGGTGCGATTGCTGACAAAGGCAATCTGGCTGAGGTTGATCCCCGGAATCCCCCCGCCCAATGTCTGAATGATCTCATTGGCGAAGCGGTGTGCGGTATCCCGTGTGGAGACCTCGTTTAGCGTGGCAATATACCGCTTGGCGAGAACTGCCGGGTTCGCTGGATTCTTGACGTCGTAGAGATAAGCCGTGACGACAAGATTGCCGTTGATGTCTGCTGTGTTGCCGAAGGCCAGAAACTGCGTCGATACCGGTGCGTCGGTCCACTGGCCGAAGTTAACGCCTCCGGGGTCTGAAGGCGTTTTGATCGGGTAGTAGCTCTTGCTCACCATCTGGAAAATCCCGGCATTCTCCAGATCGTTCCACAGAACCTGATTGAAGTCGTTGGTGAGACTGTCGAGATTGGACTCATTCGATTGCGCGGGAAAGTTCGCCACCGCAATCCGGATGAGCGGATTGCCGTGATTGATGCCTATTTCGAGCCAGTTATTTTGAGCCTGGAGCGGATGCTCAACCCAAAACCCGATCAAGATGATGGCGAAAGCGAAAAACGCAACACGTTTCATAGGTTTCAAAACCTTCGAGCTGGTTATTGCCGGAAGCAAGTTACTCCTTCTTGAGCGCAGAACATCTTTTCAGCGGTGAAAGTCGAAATAAAAATCAACATGAATGTTGTTTCCTTTGTAGCCTGCCGGAAGCGGAGCCAAAGGGCTTGAAGCGTACACGGCCCGCAGCGCGGAGCGATCAACTTCCGGAATTCCGCTCGACTGCGTTAACTTCACGTCAGCAATCGTGCCATTACGCAGGATATCAAATTCAACGTAAACCCGGCGAGCCGATAAAATCTGCGGGTTGATAATCGAGAGCAACCAGTTGCTGCTGATACGATTCTTTACCGCCTCGACGTACCAGCCGTAAAGCTCTCCGAAGTTCCCTCCCTTGAACAGCAGAACGCCCTGGCCCGTGCTGTTGACGATCTGGCCGAAATTCATCGCGGGGTTCCCGTTCGCTCCCGTCGGAATGGCGTTGGGAGGTGGCGTCATCGTCTGCTTCTGAATGCGCTTGTTCACCAGCAGACGCCGTTCGGGAGGCAACACAACTTTCTCCGGAGTCTTGGTGCGGACGGGAGGCGTAAGTTTTTGAAGATTCTTGAATCGGGGAAGTTTCACCGCGTTCGGCGGAGGCGCCACCAGCGGCTCGGGCTGGGCTTCATAAAGTCCGGGATTTTCGGTGTGCACAGTGTTCGGCGTTTGGAGCCTGGGTCGCGGCAATGGGATGCCCGGAAGAGTAGAAACCATGTTAACGTGAATGGCGCTGCCCTTGGCCCACTTACTACCCCATCCCAGATTGTGCCGGAAGCCTACGACAGTATACAGGACCATCGCCAGCCCCAGCCCAAGATGAAAGAGGACGGAGGCCACCAATGAGCCGCGAAGGCTCTCATGATGCCGGAATGCCAGTGGAAATGCTGTGGTCGCCATTCAAAATCATCAATGTTTTAGCCTTACTGGGCGAGGTTATTTAGCTCGCTTCGTCCTCAAGGGCTGGGTCACGAGGCTGACGTTGGTCACGTTGGCTTGCTCGAGAGCGTCCATGACGCCTGCGATAACTCCATACGGGACGGCCTGGTCCGCGCGGATGTAAACCGGAGCTGCAGCATCCCCACTCAGTTTCTGCTCGACAATGGAAC
>JBOGJS010000267.1:0-26299 GCA_050745365.1 Terriglobia bacterium | reverse complement strand
GCCTTCGGCTGCCAATCTGGGGCATGACAGGTGTACTGGAGAAGCCGCAGAGGGACGCAAAAAACGCGTACCTCTGCGCTACCCGGCTTGGCGTCGAATGTCATGCAGAAGCGGGAGAATTTCAGGGAAAGTGATCTTCCGGGCCAGCGCCTTTTCGATGTCAATAATTTGTACTTCAAACAGATGGGGTTGGTTGCGGGGGCTGGATTTGAACCAGCGACCTTTGGGTTATGAGCCCAACGAGCTACCTGACTGCTCCACCCCGCCTACTTATTATATTCAGCTAGGTTCTGCCTCGCAATACCATCTTTTCAATCTTTTTTGTCCTATGCCGGAATGCTGGGCTTCCGCAGCATCAGGACGCCGGATGGCGAGTTCCTCCCCCTGTACAATCAGCATCCGGAAATCATACAATCGGTTCAGTGGAAAAAATCGGATCGAGAGAAGGGAAGTCCGAGGGTGGACTCGAAATGGTAGGAGAGAGCCAGGTCAATACGGCGGGAGCAGGAGTGGAGCCGGAAGTCGTTCCAGGTCCGCCCGCCGGCACTGAGCCCTTTGCGTGCCCTAACTGCGGGCAGATGCTGGCGCCCACCTGTCGTGTCTGTGTGGCCTGCCATGAACCCGTTGATTTCGCCAAGCTTGCGCAGCCCGAACCTGCGCCCTCTCCTCCTCCTGTTGAACCACCTCTTACCCTTGCGGGAAAGACCCAATTCTCATGGCGGATCTTTCTTGCTGTCCTGGGTGCCTATATTGCCCTCGTGATCCTGACGAAGAGATACATGGGTTCGGCGGAATATGAGGGGGTGCTGGCCGGCGTGTTGCTGGTTACCTCAGCCTGGGTCTTTTACGACGCGTACACAAAACGTGTTCCGCACCCATTTCGCTGGGGGATCAGCTCTTTGCTCCTGTGGATTGTCGTCTTCCCCTGGTATCTTTCTCGCCGCCGGGCTCCGGAGGCGCCATGTCCTCTAATGGAAGCGCAGGCAAGCGTATTTATTCGAGCGCTGGTGTGGTTTGTTTTAATTTTCTTTATACTCAGTATGGTCGCCACGCTTCTCACACGTCGTTTTCCGCATTAACGCTACACGATCAGTTAAGCTTAACCTATGCGAATCGCGCTGGGAGTGACAGGAGGAATTGCCGCTTACAAAGCTGCTGAGCTCTTGCGGCTGCTTCAGGACCGAGGTCTGGAGGTCCAGGTCGTCATGACGCGCGCGGCCCGTGAATTTGTAACTCCTCTCACCTTTGCCTCGCTCTCGGGACGGCCGGTGATCACAGGATTGTTCGAGGCGACAGGCGAACATCATGACGTTGCGAGCGATATCGAGCACATTGCCGTCGCTCAAAGCCTCGATGCGCTCGTCGTTGCTCCAGCTACGGCGGACACGCTAGCCAGGCTGGCTCATGGGCAGGCGGATGATTTCCTCTCCGCGCTTTACCTTGCCACTCGGGCGCCCGTGGTTGTAGCTCCCGCGATGAATGTCAACATGTGGGAGCATAAGGCGACCCAGGCGAACCTCTCCCTTTTGCGCGAGCGTGGCGTAAGGATCGTCGAGCCGGACGCAGGTTATCTTGCTTGTGGAATGACGGGTATGGGGCGGTTGGCTGCGGTCGAAAAAATTGCCGAGGCAGTCTTTGCGGCGCTCGGCCTGCGCGAAGACTTTTGCGGCGAGACGCTGCTTGTCACGGCCGGCCCGACCCATGAGCCGATGGATCGGGTACGGCATCTCACCAACCGCTCCAGCGGCAAGATGGGATACGCTCTGGCGGAGGCCGGGCATCGCCGTGGCGCGCGCGTGGTGCTGGTGAGCGGACCCACGCATCTCGATCCTCCTTCGGGCGTTGAACTCCAAGCCGTCGAAACAGCGGACCAGATGGCGGAAGCTGTCCTGGAGCGTCTGGAGACCGCCAGCATCGTCGTGATGGCCGCGGCGGTGGCAGACTATCAGGCGGTGACTATCGTTCCCGGCAAAATCAAAAAGAACCATGGCAATCTTTCAATTGAGCTGAAGCCGACTCGGGACATTCTGGCTGAGATGGCCGGTCGTCGCCAGCCCGGGCAGGTGATCGTGGGGTTTGCGGCAGAAACCGAGCATTTAGTTGAAAATGCCGCTCGAAAACTGCGGGCGAAGGGAGCAGACCTGATGGTGGCGAACGACGTTACCCGGAACGGAGCCGGATTTTACGAAGATACAAACATCGTCACGCTGATTTTCCCGGATGGCAAGGTAACACCGCTTGAAAAAATGAGCAAATTTGACGTGGCCAACCGCGTGCTTGACGCGGTAACGGAAATTAAGAGAAGCAAGTTTCAAGTGGCCCCTAATGGACCCCAAAACGCGCGATCAAATTAGCGATTGGATCGCCTTCTTTCGTGAGATTGGGATCGAAGATTTTTATCCACGTTTCGAGCCCATGCCGGGAACGCGGAATGGGCTTTTGAAGTCCACCGCCTTAGAGTCGCATCACCCGCCCGCTGATCGAGGCGCGGATGTTCCCTCCGCGGGCGAGGCAGCCGCCAGCCCCAAGCTCCCGCTGGCGGGTCTCGCGGTCCTCGAAAGGGGAGGAGCCGCTGCGTCTGCTTTTCAGTCTTCTCCACCGGTTTCAACCACTCAATCCCTCAGCCTGTTCGAAGCGCCAGAGCCTCGCACCCCAGCGAAAGACGAAACGCTGGAACAAATTCGCGCGGATCTTGGCGATTGCCGCCGCTGTAAATTATGGCAGGGACGCAAACATATCGTGTTTGGGCAGGGCAATCCCAGGGCGGAGTTGGTGTTTGTCGGCGAAGGGCCGGGGGCCGAAGAAGACGAGCAAGGATTGCCCTTTGTAGGACGTGCGGGACAGTTGCTCAACCGCATGCTTCAGCTCATTCAGATCCAACGCGAGTCCGTATACATCTGCAATGTTGTTAAATGTCGTCCTCCCGGCAACCGCACGCCGGAACCGGATGAAGTCATGGCTTGCTCACCTTTCCTCTTTCGTCAGATTGCAGCCATTGGGCCGCGCCTGGTCTGCTGCCTCGGCGCTCCGGCAGTCCGTGCAGTGCTGGGCGTAAAGGAAGGCATCACCAAAATTCACGGACGCTTCTACGATTATGGGAATGCTAAGGCCATCGTTACCGTCCATCCCGCTTACGTGCTGCGTAATCCCCGGGAAGAAGTTATCCTCCGCGAAGACTTTGCGCAGATCCGGAGCTTCCTGGAACAAGCTCATTCGTGAGGACATTCCAATTTTTTCGACCCTCTGATTGACAAAAAAACCGACAGGACTTACGATTGAACCTCGTTTTAACGTTCAGAACGGCCATGCTTTGCCGGGAGCGGGGATGGATGCCAACCAGAAATCACGTTGATCTAGTCGAGAGAACCATGCGCGTTTTGGAGGCTTTGGCGGGGAATCCGGGTGAGGGCAGCCTGAAGAGTATTGCAGCGCGCGCTCATCTGGTGAAGAGTTCTGCTTTTCGGATCCTCTATACGCTTAAGGAAATGGGATACGTACACCAAGCGGAGGCAAACGAACCCTATCGGCCGAGTCCGAAGCTCGCCGCCTTAACGCGCAAGACGTCTTCGGATCCCGCGCTGTTAGAAATTGCGCGGCCCCATCTGAACCGGCTGCGGGATGAGGTTTGGGAATCCGCCTGGCTGGGCCAGTTACGGCACGGCAAGGTCATTCTGGTTGAGGTTGCCGAAGCTTCCCATGCCTTGCGTGTTCGGTATGAAATTGGGAACCGGTGCCCGTGGCATGCCACATCGTTGGGAAAAGCGATTGCAGCCCATCTTTCACCTGCCGAACTGGAATTTGCGCTCGGGGAGAAGGAACTGCCACGCTTCACTCCCCACACCATCACCAGTCGCTCGCGTCTTAGGGAAGAGCTCGCAAGGGTACGGCAGGACGGTTTTGCGGTGAATGCCGAGGAGACGAATACAGGGGCCACAATTTTCGGCGCTCCGGTTTTTGACGCCCAGGGGAGGATCTTTGCTGCGGTGAGCCTTGGTGTCCCCACCGCGCGCTGTTCGCCGCCCCAGCGAGCCGCGATCATTGCGGCGCTCAAAAAGGCAAGTGGTGAACTCAAGACTGATCTTGCAAGGCTTGGCTACCGTGCTCCGGAACCGGAGACAACGGTTAGAAAGATCGAGACCCGGCGCAGGGAGAGGATGATTGCGGCCGAGTAGGCAGGGTTTTCGCTCGTTGAGCGCCAAAATGCGCCTTTAGATTTCAAGGCAAAATCATTCTCGCGAGAATCGCTCCGCGCGATTGTCGGCCGAACCGCACATCACCGCAGTGTCTTCACCCCTGCCGCATTGATGTACCTCAAACACGGCTCCCGGAGGAGCTGGCGCAACCGATCACAAGATCGGCAGGTGGACACTGGGGCCGAAAAAACCCACGATCAGCAAAAAGGGGCCACCGTTCACGTCTGCGTGGTTTGTTGAATCTGCGGATTACGATGCGGTCCGGCGCTAGCCTCACTCTCCCTTCCGGGTCGTTTCGAAAAGAAACCAGATTCGTCGCTCGGTTTGGTCAATCCAGATCTCCAGAAGACTTGCGGTCGCCACGTCATTTTCCTCTTCGCACAGCGCGTGGGTCTCGCGCATGCTGGTGAGCAACGCCTTATTGTCTTCGCGGAGTTCGCTCAGCATGTCAAGTGGGTCAACATAGTCCGCGTCGTTATCCAAGACGTGCTGGAGCCGCGCGATGTGGCCGATGGAGTGGATCGTTGTTCCCCCGATTTTGCGCACGCGCTCCGCAATATCGTCCGTCATGCCGAAAATCTGCGTCGCGTGTTCATCCAAAAGAAGATGGTAGTCGCGGAAATGCGGCCCGCTGACATGCCAGTGGAAATTCTTGGTTTTCACGTAAAGGGCAAACACGTCAGCCACCAGCCTGTTGAGCTCCCCCGAGATATTCTTAGTGGCTTCGGATGTGAGGTTCGTTGGCGTCGCGAGTGCCGACTTTCGGCGCGTTTCTAGTTCGTTTTGATTGGGCATCGAATTCTCCTTTCATGGCTTTTCCCAGTATAGGCGAAAGAAGTGAATTATTCACGACGCGGTCATCCCGTTACTTCGCCACCTGGGGAAAAACTCATCCATCCTGTCATTCCGAGCGTCACAGCCTTTCGGCTGCCAATCTGGGGCATGAACTCCCCCAGAAGCCGGGCTTGCTGCGCGAAAATGACCCCTCATCAACCCTCCTACGTCGGGCACGTTCTCCCCTGGGGAGAAGGTTGCGGTTCTACGACGAGGATTTGGGCAGCATGAGTCCAAAAAGCGCTCATCTTCCCAGGCAAATCGTCCGATGGGATACAGTGTAGGAAATCGGCCCTGCGTGTGAGGTTGGCTACCGGGGAAAGATTCGAAACCGCCACCCGCGCTGCCGCAATCCGCACGCCCACTCAACTCCAACGATCCGCACGGGCGATCCTCGAGAGAGAGGCCATGACCTTATGAGCTCAACAATGCTCAAACGCATCTCCAGGCTCAATGGCGAGATTTGGCTGATTGCATCCATGCTTGGGATTGCCGCTTTACTCAATGTGCTCGTTTCTTCGGAGCACGTGCTCCTGGGTTTTTACACGCTGCCGACTATATTTTCGGCCTATTACTATGGCCGACGCCATGCCACGCTGACCGCGGTCGGCAGCCTCGTGCTTGTGATTTTGGCCGTTTACGTTAAGCCGCTTTTCTTCCACTCGTCTTACCCACATGCGTCCTACGAATTCTGGTTTGATGTCGCAGGCTGGGGCGGCACGCTGATCGTTACGGGCTATGCGATGGGGTCGCTCTACGAGCGTAAGGAAACGCACATGCAGGAGCTGCGCAGGAGCTACAACGGCATCATGATGATCCTCCGCCAGTTCATTTCCCATGACAAGTACACCGAAAACCACTCGTACCGCGTTTCAGTCTATGCCTCGAAGATCGCCGGTTGCTATGGGCTCGACCGCGAGCGGATTGAAGATGTCCGGGCCGCTGCTTTGCTTCACGACATCGGAAAACTCGAGATCAGCCGTGAAATCCTTTACAAGGCTGCCCAGCTCAATCAAAAGGAATTCGAGGAAATGAAGCAGCACGTCAGGAAAGGCGTGGGGATGCTCGAACCGGTAGGAGGCACATTGGGACGCATTATTCCGATCATTCTAGCGCACCACGATAAGTTCGATGGCTCGGGCTATCATCCCACGCGCGGCGAGAATATCCCCGTCGAATCGCGAATCATCAGCGTGGCCGACGTGTACGATTCGCTCACGAGCGACCGCCCTTACCGTCACGCGATGTCGCCCTTCGAAGCCAAGACCGTGATTGTCAACGGCTCCGGAAAAGATTTTGACCCCGAGGTGGTCGATGCATTCCTGATCGCCTTCAGTACCCAGGAGCTGGAAATTCCTGAGCTGGTGGTATAGCCTGCTGATGACTGTAAAATACCGTTACGGGCGGTGGGATCGCCGGCATCTTGCCGGCCTTGAAAAATCACAGGTTGTGCATGAAGAATTCAAAGATCCTCATGTTGACGTAAGAGATCGCGGCCTGTGAAGTGAAGCCGTGTTTCTGGCCGGGCTGAAGATAGAGCTGGTAAGGAATTCCCGCTTTCACTAGCGCCTCGATGAAGCTGATCGTATTTTGAAGGTGCACGTTGTCATCGGCAACCCCATGAATCAAGAGAAGCTTGGCGCGCAGATTGTGGGCCGCCAGCACGTCCGATGATTCCCGATAGCCCTTCGGGTCTTCCTCGGGTGTCCGCATGTAGCGCTCAGTGTAGATTGTGTCGTAGTAACGCCAGTCCGTTACAGGTGCGCCCGCCACTCCGCATTTGAATACCCCAGGCGCATGAGTCAGCGCAAAGAGCGTCATATAGCCGCCGTAGGACCAGCCAAAGATTCCGATGTGGGAAGCATCTACGTAGGGCAGCGTCTTGAGGTATTGAATCCCGACCAATTGATCTTCGAGCTCGTGCTGCCCCATGTCTTTGAAGATCACTGTTTCCCATGCGTGTCCTCTGCCATGTGACCCCCGATTATCGAGCGACCAGATGAGGAAGCCATGCTCGGCCAGGAGTTGGTCGAGCCAGGAAGTGGACCTCCATTGGTTTCGGACGATCTGGAAACCAGGACCCCCGTAAATATCCACGACCAGCGGATATTTCCGATGCGGGTCGAAGTGCGGCGGTTTCACGAGCCGTGCTTCGAGCGTGGCTCCGTCCGGCGCCTTCACCGTCAAAAACTCTGTTTTGCCCAAAGCGTATTCGGAGAGATGATTCGCGGGCTTGTCGATGGTTCCAAGGTAAGTTCCGTCTGATTTGAGTAACCGGATTTCGGGTGGATCATCGACGGCGGAAAAATTATCGATCAGGAATCGGCCATCCGGAGACAACGTCAGCGCATGGGTTCCCGGCTGCCGGGTGAGGCGCTCAAAATCCGTTCCGTCCAGACGCACGCGATAAAGCTGCCGCTCCCGCGGATCAGGTTCGGTGGACTCGAAATACACCCAGCCACCTGCCCGGTCCACCTGGTACGACGGCACATCGACAAATACTGGGTGATCGATGAGCCATGCGCCCTTCGTGAGTTTCCTCACAAGCTTTCCCGCGCGCGTGTAGAGGTAAAGATGGTTCCAACCGTCGCGCTCGGATAGCCAGAGAAATTTCTGACCCTGGGCGATAAACTGGGGCGGCTCGACGTTATTAATCCAGTAAGGGTCAGTTTCAATGACAGGATGCCGGTCTGCCTTTCCTGTCCAGAGGTGGATGACCTGACGCGTCTGGTCCCGGTTCATCGTGAGAAAGCAGACGGCCTTGGAATCCGGCGTCCACACGAACGCCGGCGCAATGTATTCGGCGCCGTGACGAAGAGTGTAGCGCAGGTCACGGCCGCCGCCATTGGCCTCGACGATGTGCATCGTGGCGACGGGGTTCGGGTCGCCAGGCTGCGGATAACGCTGATCGAAAATGCTGGCATGGACTTGGAGGAAACGAGTCAGCGGATATTGCGGCACCGGGCCGTCATCCAGACGCAGGTAGGCGATCTTTTTCCCGTCGGGCGACCACTCATAGGCGCGCTTAGTTTCACGGTAGGCCAGCTCCTCGCCGTAGACCCAGTCGAGCACGCCGTCGAGCACCGTGGCGCTCCCGTCATCAGTGAGCTGGCGCACATGGCCGGACTTCAAGTCCATGACGTATAGGTTGTTGTTGGAGATAAAACTGACCCGATCTCCTTGCGGCGAAAAAGTTGCTTCTCCTTCCGGCCCAGGCGCATGAGCCAGGTGGCGAAGCTTACCCGTGCTTACGCTGAACACCCAGAGCTCACCACCCCCTTCGAGCAGGAGCCGGTCTCCGCCGGGAGACCACTGATAAGTTTCCAAACCAATTTTCGGTCCGGCTTTGTCCTGGGTCAACAGCAGCCGCTTTGTGCCCCTGTTCGCGTCGTACAGCCAGATGGCATCGTCGTCGTCGCTCGCGTTGCTCGCGATGAAACTAAATTGATCGGAATGATGCCGCCAGTGAATGTCGGAAGGCCCGGCCGGGACTATCCGATCGGGATGGCTGATGAGATCGAGCGTGAGCCGCTTCTTTCCCTCCTGTCCGAGCAGCACGCCAGCAGAAAACAAGAGAATAAACAGGACAGCGATAGGGCTTTTTAGATGCGCCATTCTTGATCTCCCGAGTGGAACGTTCAGCGCAAAAAAATCAGCGGCGGGGCGCACCAAGGCATGGGGAAGAGGATTGCAAGTGCTGAGCCAACTTAGCCTGATTTCTTCCCATACAGACTGGTAGAGCGGTTAAAACCCGGCCGTGCGAATGTGTGAATCAATTCGAATTTGTTACGCAAAAGCGTCGCCTGTCATTCCGAGGAGCCGTACGCGACGAAGAATCCCTGTATTTGCTTCATTTTCGAAATACAGGGATGCTTCGCTTCGCTCAGCATGACAGTCACCGTTGATTTATTCACGCCTTCCGCTGCCGAGGGCATAAAACCGATAAGAAATCCGGGTTAGCGATGCCGCGGAGCCCCTCGTGACCGACGTGCGCCTCTCGAGCCTGACAATTTCTGGAATCGGTCGAAGTTTCTCAAGCCCCTCCCGATGTTTGAAGAAAGGATGAGTTTAAGGGTGGAGGCGCGGGCGAGAATCGAACTCACGCATAAAGGTTTTGCAGACCTCTCCCTTACCACGTGGGTACCGCGCCTTAATCCGGTATGAGCTCGATCAGTCGAACAAAAAAAATGGAGCGGGAAACGGGATTCGAACCCGCGACTTCGACCTTGGCAAGGTCGCACTCTACCACTGAGTTATTCCCGCTTAAGAGACGATTGCTCTCGCGTTCCTTCACTTCGAATTATAAGAATCGTCTTTTGGCCCTGTCAAGGCAATGAATAGGCTGTCGCGTGACGTGCGTGTGAGCCGCGGCGTTGTAAATTCAGACAGCAGCGGACGGAGGCATTCTTCCGGTAGTCCGGTCAATCGGATGGAGAGGGGCGACCGAGCAGGCGTTCCAAGCTGTGAACGGGAAAACAGACCGGCCGGAGGAATCTCGAATCAGTCGAAAAGCTCAGATAGAACGATCGAGAACCCCGGCAAGACTTGGGCATCAGAAAGCGCATCATCGCCGGACACAGCACGGACCGAGCCTTCCTTGTGAACCTCAGCTTGGCGCGCTGACGGATCGAGAATCCAGATGGCCACAACTCCGGAATTCAAGTAGAGCTGAATCCTGCGCGCCATCTCGATCGCCGGATTGGCGGGTGAAAGAATCTCCACCACCAACTTCGGGACGAGCCTCAGAACGCCCTCCGGATTGATCCCCCGAACTTGGACTGCGGGTATAAAAGCGATATCGGGCGCCCTGACCGTGCCGGGAGCAAACTCGAAGAGCGTTTCCGCAGTGGCTTCTCCAAGCTCCTCACGCTCTACGAACTCGCGCATTCGAACATAGAGCTTGTCTCGCACGCGGTTGTGCCGGAGATCGTTCGGAGACACGTAAATCAGCTCTCCGTGGTCGAGCTCGTAATTGCCCACTTCAGGCTCAGGCAGGCGCTCCAACTGTTCCGTTGTCAGAAGTGTCCTGGTCGACATCGCACACACGATCTTCCGCTCGAACCGTCTATTCTTCCTCTTTCTCCTCGGGGGTGGGAGCCTTCTTTTCGGCTTCCTGGGCTCGGACCTCAGCAGCCTTGCGGCGCCGCTCAAGGCGCTTCGCTCTGACCTCCGCGTGCCGGGAGAGAACCTGAGTTCCGGTAAGCTCGATCACGGCCGTATCGGCGCCGTCACCTTTCCGCCAGCCCGTGTGGATTATCCGCGTATAGCCTCCATTCCGCTCGCGATAACGCGGAGCGACATCTTCGAAGAGCTTCTTCACCGCGATCGCACTCAGGAAATACGCTGCGGCCATTCGGCGCGCGTGCAAATCGCCGCGCTTGCCGAGAGTAATCATTTCTTCGGCCACTCCGCGTGCCGCCTTCGCCTTCGCCACGGTGGTTTCGATTCGCTCCTCCAGAATCAGAGAAGTAACGAGATTGCGCAGCAAGGCGCGGCGATGCGAGGTGTTCCTGCTCAGTTTTCTTCCGTAGTTCCGGTGACGCATGATTTCTTCCTGTCTCACGCCTCCGGCTGAGGCGGTTCTGGCGTGGGGGGAAGGGGATTACCCTTTTCATCAAATTTCATGCCCAGGCCCAAGCCCATCAGGTCGAGGATTTCCTTGATCTCGTTCAGCGATTTACGTCCAAAATTCTTGGTCTTCAGCATATCGGCTTCAGTTTTTTCAACGAGTTGCCGGATCGTTTGAATATTCGCGTTCTTCAGGCAATTATAGGAGCGTACCGAGAGTTCCAGTTCCTCAACCGACCGGTCCAAGTTTTCATTTCGGATCGTGGCTGACTTTTCGGGCGTGCCCGCTTCGGTTTCGGAGGGCTCTTCAAAGTTGATGAAGATGGCCATGTGATCCTTAAGCAGCTTAGCGGCATAGCCGACAGCATCCTGAGGCGAAATGGAGCCGTTCGTCCACACGTCCAGTGTCAGCTTATCGTAGTCTGTCATCTGGCCCAGGCGTGCCGCCTCGACCGTGTAGTTGACTTTCCGGATCGGAGAGTGAACCGCATCGATCGGGATGTACCCGACGGGCAGATCCTCTTCGTAATTCTTTTCAGCCGAAACATACCCGCGACCCGACTGCACGCGCATTTCGATGTGCAGGCTCCCGCCCTCACTGACTGTCGCAATGTAAACATTTTTGTCGAGAATCTCTACGTCAGGATCTTCCTGAAGCATCCCAGAGGTGATTTCGCCCGGCTGATCGACGTTCAGATAGAGGGTCTTGACATCGTCAAGATTCAGCTTCAGCGGAATTTGCTTGAGGTTCAGGATAATATCGGTAGCGTCCTCGACCACGCCGGGGATTGATGAGAACTCGTGCAGGACGCCTTCCACCTTCACGGCGGTAATCGCCGCGCCTTCGATGGAGGAAAGCAGCACCCGACGCAGGGCATTGCCGATCGTCGTGCCAAAGCCTCGTTCAAAAGGCTGCGCTTGAAATCGGCCATATTGGTCGGTCAGAGTTTCCACGTCGCAAACCAGACGTTTGGGCTTCTGAAAACCTCTCCATTGCATAATTCGTGCACCTCCTGAAAATGCCCGGAACACCCGGGTCGCTCAAAACGAAAGAAGCTATTTGGAATAGAGTTCGACAATCATTTGCTCCTGGATAGGGAAGTTCACATCTTCCCGCCGCGGAAGGGAAATCACCCGCCCCTTCAACTTCTCTCGGTCGAATTCCAGCCAGGAGGGAAGAGACCGCCCGCCGGAAAGATCGAGAGAGCGCTGGATGGAAGCCAGGTTACGACTGCCTTCGCGGACTTCAATTTCCTGGCCCGCGGCCACCTGGAAAGAAGGGATGTTGATCTTCCTTCCGGAAACCTGAATATGGGAATGCCTCACAAGCTGGCGGGCTTCAGCGCGGGAGGTGGCAAGGCCAAGGCGATAGACCGTATTATCCAGCCGCCGCTCAAGCGCGAACAGCAGATTCTCGCCTGTGATCCCCTTGGTGCTTACCGCCTTTTCGAAGTAATGCCGAAATTGGTTTTCCAGAATACCGTAAAGTCGCCGAACCTTCTGCTTTTCCCGGAGCTGAAGCCCGTAGCCAAGGAGCTTGGGCCGCCGTGCTTTACCGTGCTGGCCAGGCGCGAAATTGCGCTTCTCGATGGCGCACTTGTCCGTCAGGCAGCGTTGTCCCTTTAGAAAAAGCTTGGTTCCTTCCCGCCGGCAAAGGCGGCAAACTGCGTCCCGATATCTTGCCAAAAGTCCTCCTCAACTCATCGCGTCATTCGAGAGATTGAGTCATTGACTCCATCAAGCAATGATTCAATGCCCTACACTCTTCTCCGCTTCGGCGGCTTACAGCCATTGTGCGGAATCGGCGTCACGTCCTTAATGTTACGCACCTCTATCCCTACTGAGGCGAGTGCCCTGATCGCAGATTCACGCCCCGCGCCCGGCCCTTTTACCCGAACTTCAACCGAGCGCATGCCATGGTCGCGGGCCGCCGTGCCCGCCCGGATTGCCGCCTGTTGCGCGGCAAACGGAGTTCCCTTTCGCGAGCCCTTGAAACCCAGCGATCCCGAACTGGACCAGCAGACCAGCCGGCCCTCCGGATCGGTAATGCTCACCAGGGTATTGTTGAAGCTTGCCCGCACGTGGACGATCCCCACCGGCACCATGCGCTTCTCTTTCTTTTTGAAAACCTTCTTTTTCCCTGCTTTCGTTACTGCCGGTTTTGCCATAAGCTTTGTTCTATGTCTTCGCCGTTGTTTTTCTCTTATTGGCGATTGTGCCTTTCCGAGGGCCTTTGCGGGTGCGCGCGTTGGTGTGCGTCCGCTGACCTCTTACCGGCAGGTTGCGTCGGTGCCGGAGTCCCCGATAGGAGCCGATTTCGATCAAACGACGCGTGCTCAGTGCGATCTCCTTACGCAAATCACCTTCGATGCTTCCTTCATCTTCGATAATCTGGCGGATGTGGTTTACTTCCTCATCCGAAAGATCTCTTACCTTCTTGTCGGGGCTTACTCCCGCCCGATGGAGGATGGAAAGCGACCGTGTCCGTCCGATCCCATAGATATAAGTCAGACCGATTTCCGCTCTTTTTGGCTGCGGAAGATCAACGCCAGCAATACGCGCCATAAGAACCTCTGGTTTCAGATGTCAGGTGCCAGCTACCAGGTGCCAGGGAAAATCTGACCCCTGACACCCGGAACCTGCTTTCACCCTTGCCTCTGTTTATGTTTCGGGTTTTCACAGATCACGCGGACCACCCCAGCCCGCCTGATAATCTTGCACTTGCTGCAAATCTTCCGAACCGATGATCGTACTTTCATAATTCCTGACCGCCTTACCTGTACCGATAAACGATCCGCCCGCGGGTTAGATCGTACGGCGAGAGTTCCACGGCAACCTTATCTCCAGGCAGAATCCGGATAAAATTCTTCCGCATCTTCCCGGAAATATGGGCGAGGACCCGGTGCTTATTTTCCAACTCGACCCGGAACATCGCGTTGGGAAGAGGCTCAATCACTGTCGCAATAACCTCGATCGCTTCTTCCTTAGCCATTGGATGATCCAATCTTATCTCGCGATTCCCTCAAATGTGGGTGAGAACATCAGGTCCGTTTCGCGTTACCGCAACCATGTGCTCAAAATGGGCTGAACATGCCCCATCCGCCGTAACCGCCGTCCAATGATCATTGAGCATTCGGATCTCGCTGGCCCCAGCATTCACCATCGGCTCAATTGCCAGGACCATGCCTTCCTTCAGTACCGGTCCATGCCCTGCTTCTCCGAAATTAGGAACCTGAGGCTCTTCGTGCAACGACAGGCCAATCCCGTGCCCTACAAATTCGCGCACCACCGTGTAGCCTGCGCCCTCGGCATGATGTTGAACTGCAGCGGAGACGTCCCCCAGGCGATTACCCAGCCGGACCTGCTCAATCGCGAGGTGAAGAGACTCCTCGGTCACCCGTAAAAGCCGCCTCAGCGAATCGGAGATTTCCCCCACCGGAAGTGTCAGGGCCGAATCGCCGTAATACCCGCTCACAACCACGCCCATATCCAGGCTGATAATATCGCCGTCTTTGAGAACGCGCCCGGACGGAATCCCGTGCACAATCTCACTATTCACGGAAGTGCACAGGCAGCAGGGGTATCCTCGGTAACCTTTAAACGCAGCCTGGACTCCCAGTTGCCGGACGCGTTTTTCGACGTATTGTTCGAGCGCCAAAGTCGTGATTCCGGGACGAACCATCGCCTGCATCTCTTCCAGGATCTCCCGGACAATGTGTCCACTCCGGCGCAGCTTTTCAATCTCCGCCGCAGACTTACAGATAATCATCACCCTTCAACGAGCCGGAAGATATTGGCAGTAACGGCCGAAGGCTCCTGGCTCCCATCCACATCGTGGAGCAATGCCATTTCCCGATAATGATCCAGCATCGGTCTGGTCTGCGCCTCATATTCTTTCAGCCGTTTCCGAATGACTTCTTGGCTGTCATCGTTTCTCCGGGTGAGGGGCGCGCCATCCTTATCACAAAAGCCGGGCTTCTGAGGAGGCCTCAAGTAGACGTTGTAAATCGAGCCGCAAACCGGGCAGATCTCCCTTCCCGTAAGCCGCCGGAGCAGCGCGTCGGTATCGGCAATGATGTTGACCACGAGCGCGCCATCTCGCTCCTGCTTTTGGAGCATCCGATCAAGAAAAAGAGCTTGCTCCAGGTTGCGGGGAAAGCCATCCAGAATGAAGCCACGCGCGCAATCCGGGCGCAGGGTACGTTCCTCCACCATGCCTGAAACAAGTTCATCTGGAACAAGCCCTCCCGCCTCCATGACCGATTTCACCTCTAGCCCGAGCGCGGTCTTTTCCCGCACGGCCTCTCGCAGCATTTCGCCAGTAGAGATATCAGGAATCCGGAATTCACCTGCGACGGCGCGCGATTGTGTGCCCTTTCCCGCCCCCGGTGGACCCAGCATAACCAGGGCACGAGCCTTTGGCAAGCGCAGGCACGGCGTTTCAAGATGCAGCACGGCGCCCACGAACCCGCCCCTTCTTCAGGAACCCCTCGTAGTGTCGCATGATCAATTGCGCTTCGATCTGCTGTACCGTATCCATTGCCACGCCGACAACGATCAGCAAGGAGGTTCCACCGAAGTAGAAATGAACATTCATGCCAAACAGCAGCCAATGGGGAAGATGCGCATCAAACCACGCACCTCCCAGAAATACGGGCATATGGTTCAGCTTGAGCCCGCCCAGCATAATCTCTGGAATCAGAGCAACGAGCGCCAAGTAAAACCCCGCCACCCAGGTGACCTTCGTCAGCACATCATCCACATAGTCGGCCGTCCGCTTCCCCGGCCGGATACCGGGAATGAACCCGCCTTGCTTCCGGACGTTGTCTGCAACTTCGTCGGGATTATAGATGATGGACAGGTAAAAATGAGCAAAGAAGATGATCAGCACAACGTAGGTCAAGGTATAAAGCGGCTCGCCAAAATTGAACAGAGCCAGGAACGCGTTCACAAATCTCCCGAAGAGCCCGCCCTTCCAAAACAAGCCGATGGTTTGCGGAAAAGTCAGCAAGGAAACAGCAAAGATAATCGGCATCACGCCGCCGCTATTCACCTTCAGGGGTAAGTGGGTAGACACTCCTCCGACAACCCGGCGACCCACAATGCGTTTGGCGTACTGGATCGGGATGCGGCGTTCTCCTCGCTCAAAGAACACGATAAAGGCGACGATGGCCAACATGAAAATGAGCATCATCATGAGGGTCACCGGGCTCCAGACGCGAGTGACGAACACATTGCTATAGAGGTTACCGATCGCTCCCGGCAGGCCATCGACGATGCCGGCAAAGATCAACAGGGACATACCGTTGCCAATCCCGCGCGAAGTGATCTGTTCGCCCAGCCACATGATGAAAACCGCACCCGAGGTCAGCGTGAGCACCGTGGTGAAGATAAAACCCAGGCCCGGGTCCCGAACCATCGGCACGCCGAGCGAGGTTTCACGCTGAAGCGCCACAGCAATTCCCAGGGACTGAAAAATGCTGAGTCCTACGGTCATCCAGCGGGTATAATCCGTGATCTTTCGTCGGCCAAGCTCACCTTCTTTTTGAAGCTTCTCGAGGGTGGGTGACACTACGGTGAGCAGTTGCAGGATGATCTGCGCCGTGATGTAGGGCATGATGCCCAGCGCAAAGACCGTCAGGCGGCTCAGGCTGCCGCCCGAGAACATCGACATCAGCCCGAAGAGCGTCCCCCCGAGCTGGTTGAAGTATTGCTGAAAAACGGTGGTGTTAATTCCCGGCGTGGGAATATAGCACCCCAGCCGGTAAACCGCCATCAGGATCAGAGTAAAGCTGATGCGTTTCCGTAGGTCGGGTATCTCGGTGAGGCTTTTAATCGACTCCATCATGCGAGGAGAACCTCAACCTTGCCGCCGGCCTTTTCGATCTTTTCCCGGGCGGATTTCGAAAAAAGGTGGGCCGAAATATTCAGAGGGGAACCCAAATCGCCGTCTCCCAAAACCTTGACGCCATCGCCGATCTTCTTGATAAATCCTGCTTTGAGAAGAGCCTCGGGCGTGACAACCTGTCCGGGATCCCAATCCGCGAGATCGCCAACATTCACCACCGTATAGCGCTTCTTGAAGATGTTGGTGAAACCGCGTTTGGGGAGACGGCGCTGAAGTGGCATCTGGCCGCCCTCAAATCCGGGACGGAGTCGGGACCCTGCACGTGATTTCTGGCCCTTTGAGCCGCGAGTTGCGGTCTTGCCGTGGCCCGAGCCCATGCCAAACCCGACTCGCTTTCGACGCTTGCGCGCCCCACGTGGCGGCTGTATTGTTCCAATATGAATAGCCATGGACTGGGGAGCTTACTCCTTGCTTTCCGGGGAATCTACAGGTGCTTCCTGCTCGGCTGAATCCAGGTTTGCCGGCTTTGTCTCCTCTTCGAGAGACGGCGAGGCCTGCCCTGCAGCTTCAGTTCGTTCTGGGACTCCCGGGCTCAGCGATACGGGCACTTCTTCCTGGGCTGTGTGCGCAACTGGACGGGCGGCAGACTCTGTGGCAGCAACACTTGCCGGGCTCGCGACCGGCGGAATCGAGACGATCCGATATTCAGGAATGGACTTCCAAGCGGATCTCGCGGGCGGCTTCACCACCTCAACCAGATGACGAACGGCGGACAGGAGACCCCGCACGCAGGGTGTATCTTCCAATTCTCTCACCTGCCCAAGATGCCGCAATCCCAGCCCTCGGATCATTTCCCTTTGCCGGCGGGTGAAACCAATGCCAGAGCGAACCCATCGCACGTGAATGGTTGATGAAGACTTCTTCATGTCAACTCGTAACCCTTTCACAACTCTTCCACCATCTTGCCCCGCGCGGCAGCAACTTCCTCGGCATTGCAAAGCTTCAAGAGCCCGTCCATGGTAGCCTTGACCACGTTGTGCGGGTTCGTGGATCCCAGAGACTTCGTGAGGATATTCTGAATTCCCGCCGCTTCAACCACTGCCCGCACCGCGCCACCCGCTATGACTCCGGTTCCTTCAGGAGCAGGTTTTAAAAGCACCTTGCCTGCTCCGAACTTGCCCAGGACAACGTGCGGAATAGAGGTGGGTGTGATATTGACTTTCACGATGGACTTCTTAGCCGCTTCGATGCCCTTGCGAATCGCCATGGGCACCTCGCGTGCTTTGCCCGAGCCGTAACCAATGTGTCCCCCGCGGTCGCCCACAACGACCAGCGCTGAAAAGCTGAGGTTCTTGCCGCCTTTCACCACTTTCGTGACCCGGTTAATTGAAATGACCTGGTCCTTCAGTTGGAGTGTATTTGGATCGATGCGGTTAGCCAACCTGAGACCTCCAATGACGCCACGCTAGAATTTTAACCCGCCCTCACGAGCTGCATCCGCCAGGGCTTTTACGCGGCCATGATAGCGATAACCCCCGCGGTCAAAGATAACGTGCTCAAGCTTGGCCGCCTGGGCTTTCGCCGCAAGCGCTCGTCCGACCGCGCGGGCGGCCGCAATGTTACCGCCCTCTTTCAGGGAGCCCTTCACGTCACGTTCCAGCGATGAGGCTGCAACAAGCGTTCGTCCGGATTGATCGTCGACGATCTGCGCGTAAATATGATTCAGCGAGCGAAAAACATTCAACCGCGGAAACATCGAGCGCCGGCCAATCCGTTTGCGAATTCGCGTATGGACGCGCCGCCGCGTTTTATCTTTTGAGATTAATGTCAGCATCTATAGACTTTCACGGCCGGGTTATGCCCTTGCCGCGCCCGTGGCCGCCTTTCCTGCCTTCTTCTTTAACCGTTCCTGGGTATAGCGGACTCCCTTGTTTTTGTAAGGATCCGGCGGGCGCAACTGGCGGAGGTCCGCGGCTGCCTGGCCAACTTGCTGCTTATCCGCCCCCCGCAAAACGAGATGCGTCTGCTTCTCAATGCTGACTGAAATCCCAGCCGGAATGGGAAACTCCGCAGGATGGGAATACCCCAGACTGAGAACGACTTTGTCTCCCTTAACTTCAGCCCGATAGCCGATGCCGACAATATCCAGGTGCTTTTCAAAGCCCTGCGTGACCCCGTGCACGGCATTCGCGAGCAAGCTACGGGCCAGCCCGTGGAGCGCTGGGTCGGCGTCCTCGTCTCGGCGGGTCAGCAACTGTCCATCTTCTTTCTCTACCCGAATGCCCTGCGGGAGAGTAACCTCCAGGGTTCCCTTCGGCCCTTGTACTCTTACGAGTGAAGTCTTAATTTCAACCTGAGCACCTGAGGGCAACTGAATGATCTTATTACCGATCCTTGACATAGTTTAAATGCCCTATGAAACGTCGCAAAGCACTTCGCCCCCCAAGCGGGCTTGCCGCGCCTTTTTCCCCGTCATCAAACCCTTCGAAGTCGTCAAAACGGCGACGCCCATCCCACCTAAGATGCGCGGGATTTCACTGGACCCAACGTAAACCCGCCGGCCGGGTTTTGAAACGCGGTGAAGAGTCGTGATCACGTTACGACCGTCTGCGCCGTAACGAAGATTGATGCGCAGAACCTTCTTTTTCCCCTCTTCACTGATTTTATAGCTGCCGATATAGCCCTCTTCTTTTAAAAGCGCCGCGACGCCAATTTTCAAATTGGATGCGGGCATATCCACACGCGAATGACGGGCTTGAATGGCATTTCGCATCCGCGTTAGCATATCCGCGATGGGATCGGTCACTGCTGCCATGGTCTCCTCTTCACCAACTCGACTTAGTTACTCCCGGAATATCACCCCGCAGAGCAAGCTGTCGGAAACAGAGCCTGCACATTTGAAACTTTCGCAAGAAGCCGCGGGGGCGGCCGCAAATCCGGCAACGATTTCGCCGTCGGATCCTGAACTTCGGCTTCCTCGCCAACTTTGCCATCTGTGAAGTTCGCGCCACGGCTTAGCCCCTTTCTCCTGCGGGTTCTCCCGCCGCACGGCGTCGAGCTTCTTGCCGGAACGGCATACCCAGATGCCGCAGCAGCGCAAGCGCTTCAGCGTCCGTTCCGGCGTCTGTCACCACGGAAATATTCATTCCTTTGACCTTGTCCACCTTCGAGTAGTCCACTTCTGGAAAAACCAATTGATCCTTCAGCCCCAGCGTGTAGTTTCCGCGCCCGTCAAAAGCGCGCGATGATAGGCCCCGGAAGTCCCGGAGGCGGGGCAATACGATATTAGTGAGACGATCCAGGAATTCGTACATCGGGTCACCACGAAGCGTCACCATGGCGCCAATCGGCATGTTCTTTCGGAGCTTAAAATTTGCAATGGAATTACGCGCGCGCGTGATCACAGGTTTCTGGCCGGTGATCAATGCCAACTCGCGAGTCGCCGAATCGAGCAACTTGGCATTCTGGATTGCTTCCCCAATGCCCATATTCACTACAATTTTGCGCACCCGTGGGACGGCGGAGATATTCGAGTAATGGAATTCCTTCACCAGCACCGGAACAATTTCTTTGCGATACCGTTCTTTCAAACGTGGGATCATGTTGAAAAAATCTGCTCTCCAAGCCCCCTAAGTGTCATTCCGAGCGTTCACAGCCTTCGGCTGCCAATCCGGGGCATGACAAGCGCGGGAGACGCGGTAAATTTCGATCAAGACCTCTCATCCGAGTCGCTACGCTCCCCACCTTCTCCCCAGGGGAGAAGGTGCACGACGGAGGAGGGCGGATGAGGGGTCGTTTTTCATGGTTTCCAGGTCCCGCGCCTGCGGAATGAGCGACTGCCCCGTCTCATGGCAATCTGATATGCTTCAGGAGGAAAACTGATCTATGCCAGAAACTGACGCAAGCCGTGTTCAAAGCCTGTTGCGCCGGATTCCTTCTGTAGAATCCCTCCTTGGCTCGAAAGCTGTGCGAGACCTGGAGGGCCGTCTGGGCCGCCAGCACGTCACCGAGATTGTTCGCGGCGTGCTCGAAAAATTGAGAGAAAGAATCAAGCTGAATGATGGAACCGTCTTCTCCCTGGAATCGCTTGTGGATGATGTTGTCATGGAAGCCACCGCAGCGGCTGAGCCTTCTCTGCGCGCTGTAATCAACGCCACAGGCGTGGTGCTGCACACAAACCTTGGCCGCGCGCCGTTGGCTCGCGAAGCCGCAGCGCGTGTTGCTGAGATTGCTTCCCAATACTCGAACCTTGAATACAACCTGGAGCAGGGGGAGCGCGGTAAGCGCGACACGCACACGGCCCGCCTCTTTCGGGACCTTCTGGGAGTCGACGAAACGCTCGTAGTCAACAACAACGCCGCGGCTGTTTTTCTGGCGCTGAATACACTGGCCGAAGGGGAGGAAGTGATTGTTTCACGGGGCGAGCTGGTGGAAATTGGCGGCTCGTTCCGAATTCCGGAGATCTGCGCGAAGAGCGGCGCGGTGCTCCGTGAAGTCGGCTCAACGAACCGCACCCGCGTTTCCGACTACGCCTCGGCCATTACTGAGCATACGCGTCTGCTGCTGCGGGTTCATCCCAGCAATTTCCGCATGAGTGGCTTCACAGAGCGCCCACCCCTGGGCGGGCTGCGAGCGCTGGCCCGCGAGCACAACCTCATTCTCATGGAGGATCTCGGCAGCGGATGTCTTTCGGACCTTGCGCCTTTCGGCCTTCGTGAAGAACCATTGGTGAGCGAAAGCTTGAGGGATGGAGTGGACCTTGTTACGTTCAGCGGCGACAAATTGCTGGGCGGTCCGCAGGCGGGCCTGCTGCTTGGCCGGAGCGACATCCTTCAACGCGTCCGCCGCAACCCGCTCTTCCGGGCTTTCCGCGTGGATAAACTCACCCTGGCGGCTCTCGAAGCGACGGTTGCACTTTATCTGCGGGGCGACTTCACGGCCATTCCGGCCCAACGCATGATTCGGGCTTCGATCGAGGAAATCGCACGCCGCGCCTTGCAAATGGCAGAGCGGCTCCAAAATCTGCCTGGGTTTTCCGTAAGGCTCGTAGATGGCGAATCGGTAGCAGGCGGAGGATCGACGCCTGGCCAGTACCTTCGCACCCGGCTCATCGCCGTAACTCACGCTGCGCGGGGCGCCGAAGAGCTTGCGGCCGGCCTGCGCCGAAATCTCCCGCCCGTGATCACCCGCGTGGAGGATGATCGGGTGCTCGTCGATCTGCGGACCGTGCTGGATGAGGCGCAAGAGGAGGAAATCCTCCGCGCATTCGGGCGGCTGAAGTGAAGAAATAAAGCGTAGTCATAACGAATTCGCTTCTCGAATTCGGTTTGTAATCATCGTTCGAAGCGGCCGCCCGTCTTTGCCGGGCTCATCCCAGACCAGCCAGTTGGTTTCCCGCGGTCCAATCTGAATCGGATCGCACATCGGAAACGCTGGCCGAACAGTTGCCGAGAGATCACCCGGATGCCGGAGGAAACGCATAATCACTGGGTTGTTCCGACCGGGCCCATGCAGCGCCTGCGGCGCGTGACGCAGCGCACGGCGAAGATCCTGCGCACGCGCTACTGGTTTCCCCACGTTCCGCTTTCCCTGGCGCTGGCCGTTGCGGGCCTGCTGCTTTTATGGCTTATTTTCCGTTCGCAACTCTCCTTCCTGTTTTCCCAGTTTCCCGGCAACATTTTCCATTTTCAACCATCGAGCATGCCCTACTTGCTGATCGGCGTGGCCATGCTCATCATGTCGGTGGGGCTGCTTTTCCGCTCCCGCTTCGCCTGGGTCATCGCGCTGGTTTTGACCATCACCACGATCCTGATTGTCTCGAGCGTCCGACATAATGTCTATCCGGCAATCACCTACTACGACGGGGCGCTGCTGGTGGCGCTGCTCCTCGCACGCCGCTGGTTCCGCCAGAGCAGTCTTGCAGCCGGCACGCTCTTCGCCATCACCAGCAGTCTGCTCCTGCTGATCTATGCGGTGTTTGGTAGCCTTTATCTGGGCAGCCAGTTCTCTCCCCCGATCACGGACATCGTGACCGCGTTTTATTACTCTGTGGTGACCATGGGAACCGTGGGGTACGGCGACATCACTCCCAAATCGCCCGAGGCGAGACTCTTCACCGTCTCGATCATTATTCTGGGATTGGCCGTCTTTGCCACTTCGCTTACCGCCATCGCCGCGCCGATGCTGACGCGCATCATGAGCCGGAAGGAGAAACGGATGAAACGCAGCAACCACTTCATTGTGATCGGCGCTACTCCCCTCGCCTATAACACATATCGCGAGTTCAAGCGGCGCAACCAGTCAGTCACTCTGCTCCTGCCGCAGCCGCCCACGACAGACGAAATCGAGGCGGAGGACCTTCTCGTCGGTGATTGCAACAGCCTTGAAACGCTGCGCGAAGCCGGAGCCGGCCAGGCTCAGGCCGTGCTCGCCATGCGCACCGACGACTCGGATAATGCCTTCATCGTGCTGGCAGTGAGGGAATTGAAGAGTTCCGCGAAAACAGTGGTCGCGATCAACGACAGTAAGCACATGGAACGCATCAGGCTGGTGCAGCCCGATATCATCATCGCGCCGGAAGTGCTGGGAGGCGAATTGCTGGCGATGGTGCTGAGCGGCGAGCCGATCACCGCGGATTTCGTCATGCAGCGTTTCCTCCGCGTCGATCACCCCGGCGGCCAAACGCCATAGTCCGTTTGCCGGTCCCAGGACGCCGTCTCCCGGCTTCGATGTCTGCGGCTTTCCAGACAGCGCAGCCAGAGCTCGTGCCGCAGAACGCGTTCCTGAGCGCATTCGAGGCCCCCGGGGGTACCGCTGCGCAAGAACCTGCGCCCGCGAGGCCGTTGATGGGAAACGGCTCGTCTCGACGTTGTTTGTTGCTCAAAGCCGTTAATCCCGGCCTCCACATGAGGTGTCTGTTCGGCCCGTTATCGGTCAAGTTGCCACCCTGCTGGGCAACGGGACGATTCGGAATTGGTCCTCTTCCGCAAATCAGCTAGCAGTGCTGCCACCCGCCAGCGCTAGTTTCTCGAAGCCGTCTCCTGCCACCTCGATCGTGGTGCAGATGTCTTGCTCGGTGTGTGCCGCGGAGATAAAGGCCGCCTCAAATTGCGAAGGCGGGAAATAAATGCCGCGATCGAGCATCGCGCCGAAGAACTGTCCGAACGCCCGAGTGTCAGACTTCCGAGCCGTCCGGTAGTCTACAACCGGCGAAGGTGTGAAGAAGGCTGTCAGCATGGATCCCACGCGGTTGACCGCCAGCGGTGTTCCCGCGGCGCGCGCCTTCGCCTTCAACCCTTCCCCAAGTTTTGCAGCAGCGGCTTCGAGCCGTTCGTAAAATCCCGGCCGGCGAATCACCTCCAGCGTTTTGAGCCCTGCGGCAACCGCCAGAGGATTGCCGGAAAGAGTTCCAGCCTGATAAACCGGCCCGGCGGGTGCCACCAGGTCCATCAACTCCGCTTTGCCTCCGTAAGCGCCCACGGGCAGGCCACCGCCGATTATCTTGCCCAGCGTGGTGATGTCCGCCGTTACGCCGTAAAGCTGCTGTGCGCCGCCGTAAGCCAGCCGAAAACCCGTCATGACCTCATCAAAAATGAGCACAGCGCCGTGCTTTCGGGTAAGCGCCCGGAGCCCTTCGAGAAAGCCGGGCTGCGGTGGAACACAGCCCATATTGCCCGCGACAGGCTCAACGATGGCGGCGGCAAGCTCGTCGCCGTGGGCCTCAAATACCTGCTCGATGGCGGCGGAGTCATTATACGGCGCGGTGAGAGTAAGCCGGGCAAGCTCGTGTGGCACGCCGGGGCTATCCGGCAGTCCAAATGTCGCCACGCCCGAGCCGGCCTTGACCAGCAGACTGTCGGCATGGCCGTGATAGCAACCTTCGAATTTCAGGATTTTGTCGCGGCCTGTCGCCGCTCGAGCCACCCGCAGAGCGGAAAGAGTAGCCTCCGTGCCCGAATTGACCAGCCGCACCCGCTCGACGGAGGGAAACGCTTCCCGGATGCGTTCTGCAAGTTCCACTTCCCCCTCAGTTGCCGCGCCGAAGCTTGTGCCTGTGTCTAAAACGGTCGCCAGTGCTTTCATCACTTCCGGATGACAGTGGCCAAGGATGAGCGGTCCCCAGGACATGACGTAATCGATGTAGTCGTCGCCGTCTATGCTGGTGACGCGCGAGCCATTGCCGCGGGCGATGAACAGCGGGTCGCCGCCCACAGCGCGGAATGCCCGCACCGGTGAGTTGACGCCGCCCGGCATCAACTCGAGAGCCCGTTTGAAGAGCTCTTGTGATTTTTGGCGTTTCATGGAGTCACATTTTAGAATCTTTGATTCTGCATTTTGTCGCCGCCATTTGGAAGACGCCTTTGGCCAATGTCCGGTAAAGCCGGCCTGGCAGGCTCGCGTAGGACTGACTTCCTTCAAATAGATCTTGCAGTATGCTCATGAAGGCCGGGCTGCGCCGGCAGAACTGTACCAGGCGTGTAGTTGAGGGCTGGCCGAGGAACTTGCCACGGTAAAAACGCGGCGCCAGCCGCGCCCCCACGGCGAGCCGCCTTCCGAATTCCCGCCGCACCTTCTGCGCATAGGCTTGAGGCTCGCCTTCCACGAGCGTTTCGGCCAACAGCTCACCGGAGCGCATGGCAAAATAAATGCCCTCGCCGGTCAACGGGTCCACTAAGCCGCCCGCGTCTCCCGCCACGGCCCAGCCATTTCCGGCAAGCTCGATATGTTCCCAACTTGACGCGTTCAGCGCCGGCAGCAGGTGGCTGAAGACGGGCGCGTGCTCCGCAACGTAACCGAACGCCTGCATGAAGGCGTGAAGGTGAAGCCGTAAATCCACCATCCGGATTTCATCAGCCTTGCCGCAAATGCCGACGGAGAGGTGATCCGTGCGCGGAAACGCCCAGGCATAACCCTCGAAGTCCTCAAAGAACTGGACGCGCAACAGGCTATCCGAGCCTGGCGTGTAGTAGCCATAGGTCAGCATGAGGTCCTGTGGCCTGAAGCGGGACGTGAGCGGCAAGCGCAACGGCGTGCGCGCGCCCGCGGCGAGAATAATGAAATCAGCGCGGTAAACCTCCCTGCTGCCCTTGATCGCCCAGCCTGCACCGTTTCGGCAGAACTCGCGGATGTGATCAGCAACTACCCGGGCGCCGGCGCATTCAGCCCTTCCGAGCAGGAAGCGGTTCAACACCGCGCGAGAATAAACGGCGATGGGCGCGCGAAGCATGAAGCGGACGACCTCTCCGTTCGGGGCCACCAACTCCGCTTCTTTGACCGTTGCAAACGTCTCGCTGGCGTCTGCCAAAAAAGGATAGCGCCTCAGCGCCTTGGCCGGTAGACCTCCGCCGCACGGTTTCTCCCAGCTTTTCCGCTCTTCAAAGATCGTGACGTCAAAAGCTTTCGGAGCCCTTCGCCGGAGACTTTCCGCAGCCATCGCTCCCGCAGGGCCGCCGCCGATGATGGCTATAGAATTCACACCCACTTCGTCTCCCAAAGGGCGAGGATAACATTCGAAGCCAGAAATTAGAAATCAGAAGAGCATCGCCCCTCGTCTCCTGTCCCAGTCAACCGTCGCGTAATTCAGCTCCGAAGGAGCGGTATTTCTAGTACTTAGTGACATACAAGGCCGATATTACGCATAACGCATGATGGGGGCACGCGACCAGCAACCCCCGCCGTGTAGCCCAGTGTGAAGCCCTTCGGCTCCTTCAGAAACCGGCTGTCCGGATCGATTACCGAACGCTTCTTCAACCCGCTCTTCTTCAGCCGTTCTATGAAAGGGGATGTCAAGAGAAAGTTTTCTCCCTGGACTCGGCATCCGATGTTCTCTCGGCATCCAGCCCCTGCAACTGTATCT
>JBOGJS010000266.1:0-7649 GCA_050745365.1 Terriglobia bacterium | reverse complement strand
ATCTATAGGTGCGCTGAATATTGATAACGGGAAGATGGTTTGGCAGGACCGGGAAATCGGGCCGGCCAAGGGTAACAATGATCCGGGACTGTTGGCGACGGCCGGCGGACTCGTGTTTTATGGCGATAGAAACGGTTACGTTACGGCGGCCGATGCCCGGACCGGAAAAACTCTGTGGCACTACCCGGCCAACGGAGAAATCAAGGCTTCGCCCATGACGTATACAGTGGGCGGGAAACAATATGTAGCGCTTGCCGTAGACTCGAGTATTTACTGCTTTGCGCTGCCATAAGAGTTACGGTTCTACGACTTTTTCAAAAAACCTCTATGAAGGTGCCGCGACACCCTGGACTTGGTCATAGATGTCAACTCTGCGTTATGCGCCGATGCGACGCTGTAAGTCGGTGCCATGACGCAGGCAGTCTCTCATCTCCGGCACGGCCGTTCACGTTGCGATGATAAGCACTCAGGGAGGCGACGTGATTGGATCGACACAGATGGTGGCCTTACTTCTTAACGGCCGGTCATACGAAGACCTCTTTGCTCTTCAACCAGGGGTGGTGCCGATCTCATCCGGAGGATATCAGGCTTACAATCGATCAATCCGGGCAGCTTATCCATCAGCGGACCGAGGGAGGACGCCAACGGCTTCACGCTGAACGGCGCAATCACGAAATGAAAAGAAGGGAATTCCTCAAGAGCTCGGTCAGCCTCGGCACGTTAGCTGGATTCGGATTCGCGGGCACGCGTGTCGACGGGTCTCCGCGAGGGACAGTAGCTCTTCAAGGTGCACTGGAAGGCGATGGGCACGCAGGCCGGATTGGCCGGCCAGTACGCGTTGTGAGTATCGGTTACAACTCGGGAATCACGCCCTTCGAAAAAGTGGCCAAGGTTATTGACAACGCGGGGTCGCGCGGCGTCGATTTAATAGCGTTGCCGGAGTGTTGCCGGGGCCAGAATGACCACGGCAGCGAGGAGAGCTTAAGTGGGCCTACGGTAACGGCGATGGCTGCGCTGGCCAAGAAACACCGAACTTACATCGTCTGCCCCATTGACCGGAGAGATGGCACGCGGCGATTGAACACTTCAGTCCTTCTAGACCGTAAGGGTGAGGTAGCAGGCATTTACGACAAAATTTTTCCCTGGTTCCCCGAATTTCACCTTAGCCCCCCTGTAAACCCGGGCCAGCAAATCGGTGTGTTCACGGCCGATTTCGGCCGGGTAGGCTTGGCAATTTGCTTCGATATCGATTTTCCAGAGGTGTGGCAAGGACTGGCGAACCACGGCGCGGAGTTGGTTATCTGGCCGAGCGCTTATTCAGGGGGCGCGGCGCTCCAGGCTCACGCCAGTATTCAGCACTACTACGTTGTGAGCGCTACGAAGGCTCCTGATTGCACTGTCTACGACATCACCGGCGAGCAATTGCTTTTCGAAAAGAAAACTGACATTAATGTGAGCCACATTATCCTGGATTTGGACCGCGGAGTGTACGACCGTGATGCCATTGATGGCCGTGAAAAGTGCACGGCCAGGCTCGAAAAGCTTCTTAAGGACCACGGTGAAGATGTGGGAGAGAAATACCTGGAGCGTGACGACTGGTTTGTCCTTCAGGCCAGGCGGCCAGGGGTCAGCGCCCGGCAGTTGGCGCATCGTTACGGCTTGTTGGAAAAACGCGACTTGGTGCGGCGCAGTCGCGGCCTGATTGACAAACGTCGGGGCTGGACATTTGCTAAAAAGGTTTACGACAGTCCCCAGTACTTGGCGTAGGAAGCCGGGGCACGCTTCCCGGCGGCGGGTTTGCTCCCCGCACGCTTTCTTGCTGCGGCGGGTGGCATGGCTTGGACGAGCGCCGGATTCGTTGAAAGAGGAGGAACTAACATGAAGGCCTCATATTCGCCATTCGTTCTTTCCCGTTTGCGGAATCTTTTTCCAAAGAACCTGGGAGTGTTTTCAGCTCTCGTGTTGGTGATCGGCACCCCATTGCTCTGGGCAAGTGTCGGCGGAAGTATCTCCGGCAGGGTCGCTGACCCCAGCGGTGCGGTTGTTCCCGGAGCCACGGTAGTAGCTATGAACACCGAGACCGGGATCAAGCGAACCGTTAGGACGGACGCGGCGGGGTTCTATGCGTTCCCAGCTTTGCCGATCGGGCATTACCAGATTGAGGTCCAAAAGACCGGATTTAAAGGATATTCCGCAACAGGCCTGGTGATTAACGTGAACAGCGCGCTCAGGGTTGATGCCACTCTTCAGGTGGGAAGCGTCAGTGAGGCCGTCACAGTTTCCGCCACGGCTGTGCACGTCGAGACTCAGAGTACTCTCATGGGAGACGTCATTGGGACATCAAGGATCATGACTATGCCGCTGAACGGCCGCAGCTATACGGATTTGCTCGCTTTGCAGCCCGGCGTGGTTCCGGAGAGCTCGGGAGCTTATTCGTCCCCGGCGGTCTCAGGAGGTCTGGACGCCGGCAATCTCTCGATCAGTGGGCAGCGGGAAGGAGCCAACGGTTTCATGGTGAACGGGGGATACGCCGAGGAGGGTGTGAGCGGCGGCACGTCCATCGTTCCCAATCTGGATTCCATTGCCGAGTTTCGCGTTATCACCAACAGCTCCGACGCCGAATACGGCAATTACTCCGGCGGACTGATCAATGTGATTACCAAGTCCGGCACCAACCAATTTCATGGAGACGCTTTCGACTATCTCCGCGATTCGGGTATGGACACGCGAAATTACTTCTCTCCGTCGCGCGGCACGCTGCATCAGAACGAGTTCGGTGCGACCTTCGGCGGGCCCATCCTTCATAACAAGGTTTTCTTCTTTACGGACTATCAGGGACAGCGGGAGACGGTTGGCGTAGACTCCGGCCTCATCCCCGTTCCATCCGCCGCCGAGAAACAGGGCGATATGGCTGGTGTGGCCAGCGAGCTCACGGGAACAGTGACTGGCAGCTACTGGGCCAATCTGCTCTCGCAGCAGTTGGGGTATCCGGTCGCGGCTGGGGAGCCATACTACACGCCAGGATGCGCGAGCACAGCAGCTTGCGTTCTGCCGGGCGCTGTAATTCCGCAGCGGGCATTTTCATCTCCGGCCAGCAAATTGTTGCACTACATCCCAAACCCTAACTTCGGCTCCAATTTCACGACCTCGGCATATCCGGAAACCTTAGGGGATGATAAAGGGAGCACGCGAATCGACGCCAACACGCGATTGGGGATGCTCTCGGGCTACTATTTCATAGATAACTACGCGCTGATTAACCCCTATGGCGGAGCACCGGTTCCCGGCTTTAGCACGTCTTCTCAAGGACGAGCGCAGATGTTCAATGTAGGCCTTACTAAGTCCATAGGCTCCAGCTCTGTTAACGAACTTCGCCTAGTCTACATGCGAAATGTGGGCGAGACGGGTGTACCGATCGGCGGCGTCGGCCCCAGTCTCAGCTCTCTGGGTTTCGCTCCGGCGGCGGGTACGGGAAGCGGTTATAACGGGGGTATCGTTCTGACCGGTGCGCCGATGATCCCAAGCATCGGCTTCCAAAGCTTCAGCATCGGTGCGAACGGGTATGGAAACAACAATGTCCAGGACACGTACGAGGTCCTCGACAACTATTCCAAAGTAATTGGAACTCACACGCTAAAGTTCGGTGGCGAAGGGCATCGCGACGAGCTCGCGATTGGGTGGCTGGGCTCGGCTTTCTCTACGGGTACCTTTTCCTTCGACGGCAGCGAGACGGGACTCGATTTTGCGGATTTTCTACTTGGAGCTCCTAACGTTTACGAAGCATCTGAGATTGAAAAATTTCACACTCAGTCCTGGTATTACGGCCTCTATGCTGAAGATAGCTGGCGAGTCACCCCGCAGCTCACCCTGAACCCGGGTCTCCGCTGGGACGTGCCTACCCCATGGTATGAGGTCTTCGGGGAGGAAGAAACAATGCAATACGGCGAGCAATCGAAGGTCTTTCCGGGGGCACCGAAGGGGTGGGTCTTTCCGGGTGACCCCGGGATACCGAAGACGGGCTCCCCAGTTCGCTACAATAATTTTGCTCCACGGATCGGCTTGGCGTATTCTCCCAAGGCCCAAGGCAGCCTGGTAAGCAAATTGTTTGGTGGGCCCGGCAAATCGAGCATTCGGGCGGCATATGGCATTTATTATTCCCAATTTGACGACCGATACACCTACCAGGTCCAGGGAGACGCGCCTTTTGGAAACTACTACAGCAATCCTGTGCCTACAATTTTTGCCACTCCGTTCATCGATCGGGCGACAGGAATCAACGAGGGCCAGCGCTTTCCCGTAGTCTTCCCACCACGCAACGTGAGTGCCTCAAATCCCGACAACTCGATCAATTGGAGCGAGTATGAGCCCATTGCCGGTTCGCCGGGCTGGGATCCCAGCAACACCGTACCATATGCGGAGCACTACGACGTTTCATTGCAGCGGCAGTTCGGTGGGAACACCTTGGTAACCTTGAGCTATGTCGGCACGCAAGGACACCATCTTCTCGGGGCCTGGGAAAACAATCCAAGCGATCCCGCCGAATGTCTTAGCCTGAGCCAACCAAGCGATGTTTTGCCAGGCACAGCCACTTGTGGACCCTTCGCTGAAGATGGCGTCTTTTACCCCATTACCGGCGGGGTCGTTGATGGCACGCGACATCCGTTTGGGGCGCCTTTCGGCAGCAATGCCACGTTCTCTACCCTCGCCAACTCCAACTACAACGCCCTTGAGGCTACCCTTCAGCATACGGGTAGGCGCACGCAATTCCTCGCCGGCTACACGTGGAGCAAGGCGCTTGATAACTCTTCTTCTTGGGGTAGCAATGGTTCGCCTTACGGAGGCGACATGGTGAACTTTTTCAACCCGAAGCTGAGCAAGGCCTTGTCAAGCTTCGACATGGCGCAGAATTTTGTGGCAAGCTACACTTACAACTTGCCCCTTGAAAAGCTCTGGCACCCCAACCGTCTGACCAGGGGCTGGATGGTCTCCGGCATCACGCACTTTTCGACAGGTTTGCCGGTAACCCTTCAGGAGTACGACGATAGATCCTTGTTAGGCACGTCCAATGGCGGGGGCGTGGGCGTTCTCGACGAGCCAAACTTTACACCGGGGCCTCTGAACATTTCGAATCCGCGTTCCGGCAAGCCGTACTTCAACACGGCTCTATTCTCAACTCAAAACCTGGGGGTGCTTGGCGACTCCAGCAAACGCTTCTTCAGTGGGCCCGGCCTGAATGATTGGGACCTCGCGCTCATCAAAACCACAAAGCTCACCGAGTCCAAGTCGCTTCAGTTCCGGGCGGAATTCTTCAATGCCTTCAACCATGCTCAATTCGGCTTGCCAGTAGGAGAGATTCTGAATCCGGATTTTGGCTTTGTGACGACGGCCAACCCCGGCCGAATTGTACAGCTTTCATTGAAGTTTTTGTTTTAGGAGCGTGACGTCCGGTTTGTGCTTGGGCGGCAGTTGGCGCTGTCGGAGAGTGTTTTGAGGGCGTTCGATTCTCTCGGGAATGCATCCCGGTCCGTACGCTGGCGAATGGTCAGCCTGCTCGTCGGCTTCGCGGTGGTCTGCTACTTTCTCAGAGTCAACATCACCATCGCGGGCGAACCGATCAGGCACCAGTTCCACCTCAGTAAGGTTCAGCTTGGCTGGGTGTTTTCGGCCTTCCTGTTCAGCTACACCATCTTTATGACTCCGGGCGGCGCATGGGTAGACCGCTGGGGCCCGCGCAGAGTCCTGGCTGTTGCGGGAGTGAGTTGGGCCATTCTAACTCTGCTGACTGCCTATCTTCCGGGCGTGATCTTCTTTTCTGTCACCAGCGTCCTGGCTACTCTCGTGGGATTGCGGCTGATGCTCGGCGTCTGCCAAGCGCCAACGTTCACCGCGGCGACCAAGGCCATAGCGAATTGGATGCCGATGTCGGAGAGAGCCACGGCCAATGCCTTCGCGCAGGCCGGCGCGCTTCTTGGGTCGGCCATCGCAGCGCCGGTGGTCTCCTGGCTTATGGTCCGCTTTGGGTGGCGCACCACCCTCGCAATGACCTCCGTTACAGCGCCGGTGCTGGTCGCCATCTGGTGGCGCCATGCCAAAGATCACCCCACGGAACACACCAGCGTTACTGCGACTGAACTCGCCTTGATCGGCCATCCCGCCGGCGATACCGCGGGTAGCCGGCCTCCCCCGGGAAGTTGGAAACTTCTGCTCGTGAGCGGACAAGCATGGAGACTATTTGCCGCCTACGCTTGCGAATGTTATCTGGGCTATCTCTTCATCTGGTGGTGTTACATCTACTTTGTCGAGGTCCGCAAGTTTACGTTGGTGATGGGTGGCATTGCCACTGCGGCTCCCTTTCTTCTCGGTACCATCAGCACGCCTACTGCGGGCTTTTTGAGCGATCGCCTCGTGGTGAAGCTGGGGCTCCGCAGAGGCCGGCAGATTGTTCCGATGATTGCTCTGACCGGAGCGGCCATCCTCGCTTTCGCCGGAGTTCGGGTTCGAAGTGCCGGAATGGCGGTGCTTCTTCTTTCTTTAGGTGCGGCTCTTACCTGGATGAACGAAGGACCCATATGGGCTGGAATGACGGACCTCGCCGCCCCCATCGCGGGCGTGGCAGGCGGCTTTTTAAACACGGGCGGTAACCTGGGCGGCGCGCTAGCAGCGCTGTTGACCCCCTGGATTGCAAAAGAGCTGGGGTGGGACGTTGCCTTCGGCGTGGCCAGCGTGTGCGCTCTTGCGGGGGCCGCTCTTTGGATTGGCTTCGACCCGAACCGGCCGGTTCTGAAGCCTGCTCCGGGCGTGGGGCGGCATCTGCTGCGGGCGTAGCCCGCAGGGACGAGAACGTCGGTCCATCCGGGACTCTCGAAGAAACTGGAAATGTAAAGGTCTGCGAACCCATTGTGATGAGATGACGCGCAGGGAAAAACTATGAAAAGTTCGATCACTCGGCGAGAGTTTCCAGGGGGCTTTACGGACTCGAGCATGTTGTTCTTCATCCTGCTGGTTTGGTCCGCCGCCACTCCGGCCTTGGCGCGTCCACGCTCCCAACCCTCGATATCTCGATTCCTTGCTTCGCTTCCCTCTATCCATGGATTTCGTGACGTGGTGATTTCGCCTGATGGCCACAAGATCGCCTGGGCATCAGGCGGAGGAATCTTCGTGAAGGATTGGAGAGAGGTGACGGGTAAGCCGCGGAGGATTGCAGAAGGCAGGGAGCCTGTTTGGTCTCCCGATGGCTGCCAACTGGCCGTCATTTCAGGGACGGGGAATCCGGGACAATTACAGCGCCAGCAACTTGAGGTAGCGAATGTAACTGGAGGCGGAGTTAGGAGGCTGACGAAGCTAACCGGAGCTATGGCCAGTCCAGAATGGTCTCCGGACGGTAAAAGCCTTGCCTTCCTCTTTGCCCAGGATGCTCCGCGCGCGCCCTCACCCTTCGCGCCCATGGAGCCTTTCATCGGAGTTGTACACCAGCAGTCATTCGAGGAGCGTGTGGCTGTGGTGGATATGGCGTCCGGACGGGTTCGCTTGGTTTCGCCCCCGGATCTTTACATTTATGAATATGACTGGTCTCCAGATGGCAAGTCAGTTGTAGCATTGGGAGCGCGCGGTCCTGGGGATGATAATTGGTACGTCGCACAGCTTTACCG
>JBOGJS010000265.1:0-11892 GCA_050745365.1 Terriglobia bacterium | reverse complement strand
GATGCCTACTGCTTCACGGCAATTGAGCGTGACACGAAGATGGTAATGGCTTGGCATCTTGGACGCCGTAGCGCCCGCGATACCGTAGCCTTTACGGACAAATTGAACTCAGCCACATCGGGTCGTTTCCAGGTCACGACAGATGGCTTCTCGGCCTACCGTGATGCCATTGAGGACAGCTTTGGAGCGGACGTTGATTTCGCGCAACTCATCAAAGTTTATGCGAATCCTCGCGAAGGAGAGCAAACGTACTCTCCTGCCGAGGTTGTGGCAACGGAGGTGGTCCCAGTCATCGGACGGCCCGACCCTGAGAAGATTTGCACGTCCCATGCGGAGCGACAGAATCTCACAATGCGGATGCAGATTCGCCGCTTCACGCGGTTGACGAATGGCTTCAGCAAGAAATGGGAGAACCACTATGCTGCGTTGTCGCTATGGTTTGCCTATTACAATTTCGTGAGGATTCACAGTTCGATCCGGGTCACACCGGCGATGGAAGCCGGACTCACAGATCACGCCTGGACAATCGAGGAGATGCTTGATAAAATTTTTTGAATTGAGAGTTGCGATTCGGCAGGAAGCAACATATCATGGAGTTAGGTGTTTCGCCGTTTATTCGCCCATTAGCGAAGCCCTATAGAATATGGCCTCTCAACTGAGAATCCGTTTTGATGGTGATGTGCCCGGATTGGCCGAACACCGTTTGAGCTTGGGCGGATTTGGAGATCCGCTAGCGCTCTTGCTCAAAGCCCTTCGGAGGATCGCAACCCAAATAGTGGGAATGGCGGTTGAAGGCGAGCATCCAAGGACAGGACGATTTGCGAATTTGGCGCGGCAATTGGACATCGAACTAATGAGCATCGAGGGCGATTCCAGCGGATTCGATGCGGTCGTATCATTCGCACAATCTCCGGACGAACTGGCATTGTTTTCCGATCTGGCAGATCGGTCTGTGACCGAACTATTAGAGGCCATTCAAGAGGAGAGCCAAGGGCACCTTAGAAACTCAGCGGTCCGAAAATACCTCGAAGCCCTTCCAAGCGGCGTACACAAGCAGATATACGATTTGCATGAGAACGGAGAGACCAAGAAGCACGTCGAGATAGGCGATATCGTTTTGACCGAAGTTCCTTTGGAACTACCTAGGCTTCGTGAGATGGAGGGAAGCGTGATCGGGGTCGGATTTGCCCCAGGCAAAACAGAGGTTCGCATTAGATCGGTATCGGGAGCCGCGTCGGCATCGATTGACGCCAACGACACCCAGGTAGACAATGCCCTGCGGTTAAGGAGAAATGTGACTAGGGTTCTCGGTGTAGATGACGGAACGCATATGCGACTCTTACGAATTGAGCCTGCTGGAGCGCATCGGTTCGACGCGAGTCCTGAAGCCGTTGAGGAACACATCTTCAAGCGTTGGGAAGCGGTGTTCTCCAGGTTAGCAGAATGAGTGACGCTCAGCCTTGGTCTGAATTTATAGGGCAGGAAACTATTGACATCCTTTATGGAGAGGGCATCAAGCGATGGGGAGGTGCTGGCTCGGAACCAATCTCTGGCTGCATCGACGCGGCTTTAGGGGCGGCGTTCACAGCGGAAATGTATTCAGCAGATGAAGATCAAACAGAAGGCCTTGTTGCAGGGCTAATATTCGCAGGATATCTCCTATTTTATCTCGCCACAAAACATTGCTATCTCGACGGAAACAAAAGAATATCGTGGGCTTGTGCTATGTTCATTCTGCTCAGACTCGGCTTGACCGTTCAGGCAGGAGAGGACGAAATAGTTAATTTCTGCCTCTCGGTTGCCAACGGAAATATCAAACAGGGTTCGCAAGTCGTGAACTGGCTTGCCACAAGACTGGTCTCCATTACCTGACGTTCCCTGCCGCAGATTTTTCAAACTGTACCACTACCAAATTAAGAAAGAAAAACCGTGATCAGTCGTCACGATGTTGCGAACTTGCTGGCCGCGCTTATCATCTTCAATACGATGGTTTTCGCAAAGCGCCTCGATCCGCGAAATGAAGCGCCGATTAGCCAGATCGCCAAGGTTCTTCGCCAGACTCAATTGGTCGGCGTCTTCTGCGGGGACGATGTTGACGCTCAAACTTGCAAGTTCTTCGTCAACGCCCTCCGGCTTGACCTTAAGAAAGAGCATGTCGGCGTGATCCTTCGGTATCAACCAGAAGTCCTTGTGCAATCCTTTTACGTTCCGCCTATGGCGATTCCGTTCACCGCTGTGACCTTGAGGCTGATAGAGTACCGCGCCGCAGGGCAGCCGGAGACGGATGTGTACCTCGCAGGATTTTGCTTCGATCCGCATTCACAGGACCAATTGGGATTTCAACTTCCACAGTGGGTAGAAAGTGAAGGCCGCAGGGAAGTGGGACCGCTGGAAACGGACAGGGCTAGAGCGGCAAGTAAACTCGCCGAGGAATTATCGGAGTTTTGGATTGAGACCTTAAGACCTCCTCCAGCGCATTCACGGGAAAACGCTAACAACAAGCACTAGAGAGCGAATCGCTCCTCTGACACACTTCGTCAGGCTATCAACGCACTTTTACCCCAGTACCGGCAGTCGCCGGACCTCTTGCTTCAGGCGTCGGGAGAGGTACAATGGGAGTGTCGGCGCAGTTACCTTGTCGAAGGCGGGCCTTCTCGGGGGCAAAGATGCGATGTCCTCGTTCGAAGACGTGGAAACTCGAAAGCGTTGTGGTGCTGCTTCTGGGTTTTCTGATGTTCGCTGGAGCTGTGACAGTTCAAGCGAAGCAGACGCCGGCGTATTACAACGAGCTGTTGCTGGTTCGCGGTTTGGCCCACGACGTCGCGGTAGCCAAGATACCGCTCCCCTGGGGCAAACACGGGATCCATGTGGATGCAAATGGTGAAATCAACCAGGCTCAAGCCGTGAAGGAGTTGCGCGAGAAAGGCGAGTCCATTGGCCCCGGCATGCCGGTTGAGATCACAGCCATGAAGTTCAAAGGCAACCGCATCGTCTTTGCGATAAATGGCGGCGGGAAAAAAGGGGATCATTGGTACGATCATCTCGAGCTTGGAATGGGCATGCCGGCCCCTGTCGTTTCACAGGACAATTCCACAACTCCCTCGAACGGTTCCTACATCACGCTAACCATCCCTCGGAAGGACCCTACCCCTTCGGTGAAGAAGGTTAAGGAACTACTGAGCGAAGTTTTGGATTTTTCACGCCATTCGCCCACCGTGCTCTATTCTCCTTCCGAGCCACCGAAGTTCAAGGATGCCATCGCAAAACACCAGGTTGTGATCGGCATGGACAGAGATTCCGTTCTTTCCGCCAAAGGCGCACCCGACCGCAAGATCCGCCAGGAAAAGCCAGATGGATCCGAAGAAGAAGATTGGCTCTACGGGCAGCCGCCGCATGTGCTGTTTGTCATTTTCACCGACCGCACGGTCACGGCCATCCATCAGTATTGAAGTACATTGATCTATGTTGTTACATAGAGAATCTGATTTTTGGCGTGGGACTCGCCTGTTGCCGGTGGTCATAGCCCTGATGATGGCTGGGAGTGTAATGACCCAAGCCATCCCCAGGCGTAAGCGCGCAGCGGTGCATCCACAGGGTGTGGCAGACCAGATCAACCGACTGGCTCTGGAGCTGAATGGTGTGCAACTGGCGGATGCCGACGGTGTCCCGGCCCAGATTCAGAAGCTGGTTCTAAACTCGCTTGACTCCTGGATGAGCCGGAATGCCGCTTCGCCGTCAGCTTCACGCTATCCGCTCGACGTCAGAGTACGCATGCAGCTTGAATCCTATTTCTCCAAACTCCACTATCCCATCTTTGGCACGCCGGCGACCTTCGTCCGGCCCTGGAACGGTAGCCGGCTTATTGGCGCGGGCTATACGTTCGGATGGTCGGATTTTGACCGCGTGAACTGCTTGGCCCTCTATGAGATCCAGAACAGCAAAACGCGTAGAGTTGCGCTCACAAACTTCGTTCCAGGTCCAGACCTCCACTTTGCGTTCCTTCCCACATCAGCTTCCGGCGCCTTTCGCTTCATGGTTTACGGCAACCAGCCAGGGGAAAGTCATCTGCGAATGACGGCGGTTCTTTACTCTTTTGATGGGCACTCACTCAGGAATCTGTGGGAAAGGCGGGACCTTTACAGCGGCCGCATCCATGTAACTCCCCAAACGGTGACCCTGCGCTATCTTGATAAGAATGAATACATCCAGGCGGTCGAGCGGCACCAACTCCCGCCCGGCCACGAAGCCATCTACAAGATAACTCCGCAGGGTCTCGCGCTTCAAACCGAGCGGGAAATTCCATTTAAAAGCGTTTCGTGAGAGAGATGCGCTACTTCACGCGCTCAAGATAGGTGCCTTGTGTCGTGTCGACACGGATGGTTTCACCTTGTGAGATGAACGGTGGGACTTGAACCACGAGGCCAGTTTCGAGTTTAGCGGGTTTGCCGACGTTCGTGGCGGACCCTCCTTTGATTCCCGGCTCGGTTTCAATCACCTTCAGGTCCACCGTGGGAGGAAGAAGAACGTCGATAGGACGGCTCTCATAAAGGGTCACTTTGATGACGACATCAGGAACAAGGTACTGAGCCCGGTCGCCGATCACTTCCGCGGGCAGGTGAAGCTGCTCATAGTTCTCGGTGTTCATGAAGTGGAAGGCGTCGCCGTCCGAGTAGAGGTATTGCATGTCGGTTTCATCAATCATCGCGCGCTCAACGTCGTCTTCCGAGCGGAACCGGTGATCAATCATGGCCCCGTTGCGGAGATTTCTCATCCGCGCCTGGACAAAGGCGCGTAGGTTTCCTGGCGTCCGATGCTCCGCTCGGAAAATTGAGAAGAGCTCATTGTGGTGTTTGATGATCATACCCGGCCGTAGATCGTTGGCATTCATCTGAATTTTTCCTCGATTTTAGTGGGTGGGGCACTAAGAATCTGTAGGAAGACGCTGCAGCAGGTCTTGTTAAGCCCTGAATTTATTATATTAGCTGCCGGAGGAAGCGCGCGTCAATCCCTGGCCGGGCAGCCCACGCTCCCCACCTTCTCCCCAGGGGAGAAGTGCCCGACCCTTCGGCTTCGCTCAGGGTAAACTCCGGAGGGCGGATGAGGTGTCGTTTTTCTCACGCTGAGACAGGCCGCATATCCTGCAGAGCACAGCGAAAAATCCCGGTATTTTGTTTTGAAAGAAATACAGGGATGCTTTGCTTCGCTCGGTATGACAGACTTCGAGCGCTGAAAGTGACCTACAAATGAGTTCGCTCTTCATTCGCGGTGGACGGGTTGTTTCTCCGGAAGACGGGCTCGATGGCGTCATGGATATCAGGGTCGAGGACGGGCTGATCGTCGCTGTCGGCAGCCCGGGCTCACCGCAGGTCGGGGAAACCCTTGATGCTCGCGGCGAAATCGTAAGCCCCGGGTTTATTGATTTGCACGTCCACCTTCGCGAGCCGGGCGGCGAGGAATCCGAGACCATCGCCACGGGATTGGCGGCGGCCGTAGCGGGCGGCTTCACGGCAGTGTGCCCTATGCCCAACACTCAACCGGTGAATGACAACCCGGAGATCACCCGTTGGCTTCGTGAAAAAGCGGAGCAGGCTGAGCTGGCGCGGGTTTTTCCCATTGCGGCAGCCTCGGTAGGGAGCAAAGGAGAGCGATTGACGGATTTTACCGGTCTCGCTGCTGCAGGTGCCGTTGCATTTTCCGATGATGGCCGTCCGCTGAAAACACGTGAGCTGATGCAGCGCGCCCTCGAACACGCTAGCCCGCTGGGCTTGCCGGTCATCGATCACTGCGAAAACTTGAGTTTCAGCGCGGGCGGCGTGATCAACGCGGGCGGAGTAGCCGAGCGCCTGGGAGTGAAAGGCATCCCGGACGTTTCGGAGCTAGAATGCGTGATGCGCGATCTCGAGCTCGCCGCCGCCACAGGCGCACCACTCCACCTCGCTCATCTCTCGACGGCAGGTTCGGTAGAAAGGGTGCGAGCTGCCAAACAGAATGGAGTGCGCGTAAGCTGCGAGGTGACGCCTCATCACTTTACGCTGACGGAGGAAGCTGTCGTTGAACGCGGCACAAATGCCAAAATGAACCCTCCGTTGCGAACGGCGCGCAACCGTGAAGCCATCATCAACGCGCTTGCCGACGGCACCATCGACGCGATTGCCACCGACCATGCGCCCCATGCAGAAAGACTGAAGTTGCAACCTCTCGCAATGGCTCCTTTCGGCGTCATCGGCCTCGAGACGGCGCTAGCGCTCGGGTTAACTCAGCTTGTCGAGCCGGGCCGGATTTCTCTTTTGCGACTCATTGAGCTGCTCAGCTCACGACCTGCCCGCATCCTCGGCAAGCCCCTCGGCCGGCTGCGCCCGGGCAGCGCGGCCGACGTCACGATCTTTGACCCGCATCCCGAATGGACGTATCGGGCTTCCGAAGGCAAGTCAAAGAGCCGCAATTCCCCATTTGATGGCTGGAAACTGAAAGGCATTGTCACAGCCACAATTGTGGGTGGTACGATTGTGTACCGCCGCCCAAAGTAAGGGAAGAGGACACAGCAAGGTGTAGCGCGGACCTGCGCTGTTCAGGTCCGCGGCTTTTCGCGGTGCTCAGGAAAGCTTCTAGTTTCTGGCTTGTAGTGTCCGGCTTCCCGGCTTGATGGCCGGAATGCCTGACTTGCACAGCGGGCAATCGGGAGGTCTATAATTCTGGACAGCGAGCGTGGCCAGGGTAGCTCTAGGCACACCTAGGTCGGCGGCTCCGCCGCTGCGGTCGATAAGCGCGCCTACGCCTGGAATTTTTCCTCCAGCCTGCTCGACGCATTGCATCGTCTCGCGGGTCGAGCCGCCGGTGGTGATGACGTCCTCAACCACCAGGCTCCGCTCGCCCGGCTCGAGGCTGAAACCGCGGCGCAGCGTCATCGCGCCATCCTGCCGCTCAACGAATAACGCGCGCACGCCAAGAGCTCTCGCGACCTCATGCGCCACCAGAATTCCGCCTAGCGCTGGCGCCACCACAACCGAGGCATTCAGATGGCTGAGCTTCTCGGCAAGCACGGAGCATAGCTTCTCGGCAACCCGTGGGTGCTGGAGCACCAGCGCGCACTGAATGTAGCGGTCGCTGTGGAGGCCTGAAGTAAGAATGAAGTGCCCCTCCAGAAGCGCGCCATGCTTACGAAAGACTTCAAGAATTTCTCGCTCGTTCATGAGTGGCTCACCTGAGTTCGAGATGGGCTGAGAGCCCGCTCCATTTCGGCGACAATCGCATCAGCGGCTGCTTCCGGCTGCCCGGCGGCGGTAATGGGGCGGCCCACAACCAGGTAATCAGCGCCGGCGCAAATGGCCTGAGAAGGCGTTGAGACACGGGCCTGGTCGCCGGCGCTTGCCGCTGCGGGGCGGATGCCGGGTGTCACAATCACAAAACCCGCCCCACAGGCGGCGCGGATAGCGGCAGCTTCGCGCGCTGAAGCCACCACGCCATCCAGTCCCGAAGCCTTTGCCAGGAGCGACAGGCGAACAACTGCCTCTTCCGGCGCGCCGCTGATTCCGATTTCGGTGAGATCATCCTGAGAGAGGCTGGTGAGCACCGTGACGGCAAGAACCAGCGAGCGCACGCTGCCGGACGCGCCTTCGCGTGCACCCTCACACGCTGCTTCCATCATCTTGCGTCCGCCGGCGGCATGAACGTTGAACATTCTCACACCTAACCGCGCCGCCTCGCGCGCTGCGGCCCGCACGGTATTGGGGATATCGTGAAACTTCAAATCCAAAAAAACGCCCTCACCCCGCGCCGCCAGATATCGCGCCAGCACCGGACCTTCGGCGGCAAACAACTCGAAACCCACCTTGAACAGACCCGTGTGGCCCTGGAGCTGTTCCGCCAGACGCGCAGCTTCCGCAGCGCTCGGAAGATCGAGCGCCACAATCAGCCGGGACCGGGCGTCTGAGGTTAAAATTGGTTTTTGGATTTCTGAAGTCATTCGCCCTGTCGCGGGGAAGCTGGGTAGCGCAGATCTCGGTATTTGAGACCTGCGGCCTCTCTGACCCGAACGTCACCTTCTCGGCTCTCGTTTACAGATTGTACGGGAAGCACAGCAAAAGTTGAATCAGAAATTCCCTACACTCCGCTCCCGGCTCCTGTCGCCGGGCATCCTGGGCCGACGACCATCCACGTGCCATGGGCGCCCGTCACAATCCTTGTTTTCTCAATCGGCCTTGGTTGCGCCGAAAACAGATGGGATTCCAAGGCTTCGAGGCACGATTCAAGTTGCTTCTCGCGGCGTTCGAGGCGCGGCAGCTCCCGTTGCAGCCGCTGGACCTTCTTCTGAACGCTCTGCTGGATTCGCTCGGCCTGCCGCTGGGAAATAGGACTCCAGGAGGGCGCAAGCTGCACGCTGACGGATTCTTCATGCTGATTGCGAATAAGGATGATCGTCACGGGTTGTTTTCCCGCGCTATTCAGAGCGTTCACCAGGTCAAAGATGCTGCTGATATCAGTCGAGTTCAGCCGCACAATGCAATCTCCGGCCTTCAGCCCTGCCTTTTCTGCCGGTGTTCCGTTTTCAACTTCCGTTACCAGCACGCCTTTGCCCTGCTTCACGCCGAAGTATTTCGCAAGCTGAGGCGTGAGGCTCTCACCGCGAATCCCTAACCGAGCCCGCGTGGGGCTGAAGCGGAAATTAAACATTTCGGGAATCCGGATGTTCGGCATGGAAAACGTGAAGCGGTGAGGAAATTCGTGGCCTGCGAGCGATCCGAGCGTCACTTTGAGATCAAGCTTTCTGCCGCCTCGGCTCACGCGGAGCGTTACGGTACGGCCCGGCGGCGTTTGTCTAACCCATTGTTGAAATTGCGCCACGCTCCACACGCGGGTGCCCGCGAATTCTAAGATGACGTCATTCACTTGAACTCCCGCTTTTGCTGCCGGGCTGCCCGGTTCCACGCGGGTGACCAACGCGCCATACACGCCGGGAAGCTTCAGATCCTGCGCCTTTTGCCGCGTCACGTCTTCCAGCTCTACGCCGAGCCACGCTCGCCCTTCGCCAACGCGCACTGTCACTGGACCTGGGCCAGGCGGCAAGGCTCTTCCTGTACTTTGGAAACCCTGGGCAGAGAAGAGCAGAGGGCCTCCCACCAAAGCCGCAAACAGAATCAACACCAACCTGAAAGTTTTCGCCTTCATACTGATCCTCGTTTCATTCGCGATTTCCCGCACCCTCACAGGTCCTCCCGTCTTTCACGGGTTTTCTCCGCCTAGATATACAACCGGTTCCTCAGCTTGCCTTGTGATCTGCTGATCCAGTTCTTTTAGCTGCTCTTCAAGCACAGATTTCTGCTGCTCAAGCTGCTGCTGGAGTGCCTGGAACTGGCGACGTATTCCCTGCCGCTGATTCTCGCTCTCTTTCCAATTCCGCCAAAATTCCTCCTGAAACGCCCTCAGCTTCGCTGTCGCCGCCGGATCAAGCTTGTGAATTTGAATGTTCCCTGTCTCGGTTTGGATGGTCAAGAGTTTTCCACCACCCAAAACGGCTCCCGTTTTGCGCAGAAGCCCACCCGTGAGCGCTTGGCCGTGGCTCCGGACCACTAGGGGAAAATCCGAAATAATCCGATGTCTGCGCGCGTCGGCGACGGAAGCGTTGATGGTAACCGGCAGCGCTAGGGGCAGGTAAACATCCACATCGCCCCTCTGGCTTTGGAGGCGTGAGGGTCCGAAAGTCTGGCTGTTGGCATCAATGCGCGCCAGAATGCGTCCTGCCGCCGTGTGGGCAAGCACCGGGCCCATGGCCTGGAGCAGATTGATGTTACCCCCGGCCGTTTCCACGCTCACGCCGCCGCGCGCGCCTGCTATCTGGACGCTGCCGCCAGCCGTTTGTACACGAACTGTGTTCCCGCATTGGCCCAGGTGAATCTGGCCGCCGCCAGTCTGGGCGGCAACCGGTCCGAACGCGGCTTGAAGCGTGATGTTTCCCCCGCCCGTGCGAGCGTCGAAAGGACCGTTCACAATTCCCGCCACAATCTCGCCGCCCTGCGTCTCAAGAAGCACGCTTCCGTTCACATTGCCCACCTGGATGGGCCCGCCGTTCGTCGTTGCGCGGACGCTCGCGCCCACATTGCCAACGTCGATTCCGCCTCCGCCGGTCAAGACCGTCACGGGGCCTGTGATGTTGCCGGCGCGAATATCTCCGCCACCCGTTGTCGCCTCAAGATGGCCTTTGAGATTCCCGACAACTATATTCCCAGCCCGAGTGCTGATATTCAGGTTAGACTTCAGCGGAGCTTCAACCTCAAATCTTGCGCTCAAAGAAGCAGGGTTGGCCTTGCACGTAAATGCACCCGTAAGCGTCCATGTGTCTTCTCCCGCAACTGCCTTAAGATCGTAATGGTCGAGGCAATTGCGAGCCTCCTGAGCGTTCCGGGTGTAAACAGCGAGGCGCACAAGGCATCGCAGCCAGTTCCGGGCGCCCGGCTTTGCTTCCACCGTGCCACGATCAGCGCGCAGAATAACCCACCCGGCTGGGGGAGCAGAAACGTCGCAACGAATCTCCTCAACCCATGCTCTCCCCTCCTGGTGAGGAATACCGCGAGTGACGATGGACTGGCTGGCCGGCCACGCAGCCACCGTTATGCCCAACGTAACGAGTAGCGCCATCAGAACTCTCGCCTGCAGCCGTATCATCTTGTCCCCTGCAGTTCCTGAAGCGCGGTAATCGCCTTCACGCGCACGTAGGTATTCTGGCCGTTACCTGCCAATTTTTGGAGCACAGGAAGGAGTGCCTCATCTCGCCCGTCAAGCGCGTGGTGGACGAGGTCGTCCATTGCTGCCACCCGGACGCCGGAATTCGGGTCCCGCTCCACCGCTCCGACTACGGACGATTGCACCTTCGGGTTCCAATTCATTGACTGGACGCACCCCAGGGCTTCGAGCCGCACACCGGGATTGGGATCATGCCGGAGCGCGCCGAGCAGAGCGTCCTCGACCGCAGGATCGCGGGTCTGGGGTCGCAGCGCGGCGAGCGTGTCGAGACGAATGCCGGGATTACCATCGCCTCTCATCGCATCGAGGAGAATCTGGCGAATGCCAGGGTTTTCGAGTGAACCTTCAAGCGTGACGTGATGCTCCGCGTTGACCGTAATCCGCACCTTATTTCCGCCCGGATCGGGCGCAACCTGGCTGATGCTGCGAATCTGGCCCAAGCCGATGCCTCCCATAGAGGCGAGACGCACCGGCGATGCTGCCGCAGGCTGCATGTTGCCGGAAGGCGCGCGGAGCATCCACCCCAGCCCGAATGCGAACGCAATCAAGGTGAGAGTTGCCGTTATTCGGGAAGGATGGCGCGGCAGCCAGTCTGCCAGCAGCCGGCGCCAGCCAAACTGCTCCCCGTCGAGTGACTCCTCGAGCGCCTCCCGGCAATGCACCACCAACTCCGGCGTGGCTTCCACCGAAGCTCTCTGGGCAAGCAAGGCATTGAGGCGCCGCGCCTGCGCCAGCTTCTCCCGACAGCCGGAACACTCCGCAGCATGATGCTCAATCGCCTCGCACTCGGAAGGCGGAAGCTCCTCGTACAGATAAAGCATCGCCCTAATTTCAAATTCTTCGCAATTCATTTTCTAAATCAAATCCGCCAGCTTCGCGCGCAGTTTATGGGTTGCCCGGAACAGGCAATTCTTAACCGTGTTTTCTGAAGCCCCAACTCTCTCGCTGATCGCCCGGAGTCTTAATCCCTCATAGTGCCGCAGCTCAAAAACGATCCGCTCCCGCGGGCTGAGGCTCTCGAGGGCTTCGCGAAGACGATTGTCGATCTCCTTGGCCCGTAACTGCCGCTCAGGATCGAGCACAGCGCGGTCTTCCGCAAGAGCATGGAAGAATTCTGGCTGGTTCCTCTCGGCCGCCGGCCCTTGAACTTCCATC
>JBOGJS010000264.1:0-7523 GCA_050745365.1 Terriglobia bacterium | reverse complement strand
ACGCTCAACCGTGACCATTGTGGTTCCGCAGGCGAGCGACGTTTTGCTGAATCGGCCGGTGTATCCGATGCGGTGGTACATCAACGAGCATCAGAAGTAGCGATACACGCCCTACTACCAGATTGCTCTTCTCTCGCTCAGCCTCCGCCCGCCTGAGGGAGAGGGCGGCGGAGCGTTCTTGATTGAGGTCAGGTGAAAAATGCTAAAGGTGCTCATCGGTTTGTGCCTGCTGCTTGCGCCCGCCCGCGTACTGCCCGCCAGAGAGATTGTGCTCGGAGGGCAGCGTCTGAAGGTGAAGCTGATGGATCAGCAGGACTTCAACGGCGTTGTCAACGAATGGCGGTATGGTGGCCGAGGGCGCGTTTGGGTGCAACATGGACATCTTCAGATGGACGCGACCGGAGTTGAATCCACGGCATGGTTCACGCTGGAGCTCAAAGGAAATCTTCTGATCACGTACGAGGCTCGCATCCTCCCTCCGGCGGGCAAGAAGAACATCAACCTGATTTTTCTCGCTTCAGCGCCTGGAGGCGGAGATGTCCTGAAACTATATTTTACCGGCCAGTATTCAGAGTATAAGAACATTCCGAACTACATTTGGACCTTCGATGCCCCGCAGACCCGATTGCGTCGCAATCCTGGATTTTTGATGGTTTCTGAAAATAAGAAGGTTCTGCCGGAGCCCGGGAAAACGTATCATCTTGCCGTAACGACCTGGAATGGGCTAATCCGGTGTTTCATAGACGGAGAATTGATCCATTCTTACCAGGACCCGCATCCGCATACCCGAGGCAAACTGGCGTTTCGCTCCTGGCACACGCGGCTCTGGTGGGATAACCTTCGCGTTTACAAGCTCCTGGAGGTTACTACTATCCGGTCATTGAATTCAAATTTGCGGTAAAGAGCTTGCCGATATGGATTTGTTTTCAGACCAAGCGTTTTCGAATTGAATTCAGAAGCCCACTTTCGCCATTATTTCCCAATCTCTCGGGAGGTGATGGCGGATGAGTTCGGGGAAAACGGTCCTCGCGCAATTGATGAATTTCGTACCCGCGCTCGAGTTTCGATGCTGCGTGAATCGCTATGGAGGAAACTAGAAGGTTACAAATTTCTCCTGTTGGGACCAGTTCCTCTGCACGGCTGAAGCCGTGCCCTGATACAAAGCCCTCCACAATCCACTGCGGAAGCATTGATTGAATGACGCCGAACTGCCTGCCCTGTGACAAGGATCAGATCGTGTATCGGGATGCCACCAGGAAAGATGCAGAAGCAATCGCGACTCTCCATGCCGACAGTTGGAGGCGGCACTACCGAGGCGCGTTCCTGGACTCGTACCTCGACGGCGACATCTTCGCCGAGCGGCTGGCGGTTTGGAGTGAACGTCTCACGAACATTCGGGAAGATAGGTTTGCTGTGGTCGCGGTATCGGCGGCTTCAGTTGTGGGCTTTGTCCATATGGTTCTCGATGAAGACCCCACTTGGGGGGCTCTGCTGGAGAATCTACACGTCACACATCAACTCAAGCGCAAGGGTATCGGCCGCGCCTTGTTGCGGCAGGCCGCTCAAAGGCTGGTTCAGCGTGGCAGTCGAAGCTTCTATCTTTGGGTACTTAACCAGAATCTTGCCGCCCAGCAGTTTTACGCTGCTCAGGGTGGCATCCGAGTTGAGACGTGCTTGCGTGGCCCATTGCCAGGAGGAGGACGAGCGCTTGCACTCCGAATTGCTTGGTTGGACGCTCGGGCACTGCTGATCGAGTAATCCTCAGCACGAGCGTGATGCAGCTTCCCGGAGCTATCGAACTTTTACTGCCATCCCGGCAGAGCCGGGGAAACTCCCAAAGAATTAGCCCTCAAGGTAAGGCGCTCTCAGCAAAACGCGTTTGCGAGGCAACCTGCTCTGCTGGCAAGCCACTCAAAGTGGTGAGGGAATTCGACTTTCTCAGCCGAAAGTAGGCCCTGGAGAACCATAATGACTGCTCGTTTTCTTACGTGTTTACACCCAGCAAGCTTAGTTCCAGCACTCATGCTTTGCCTTTCTATGCCTGCGGTTGCCCGGTCACAGCATCTGTCCTCCGTGCTTAAGCAGGGGCAGAAAAACGAGCTTAAGCGGCTCAGCAAGAACATTAAAAAGGGACAACAGAACCTGAAAAAGGCCCAAGGTGTGCTTCGAGCCAACAAAGTCGTCCTTAAGGCCAAGGGAGTAATTCCCCCTAAACAGAGTGCCAAGGTTAAGTACGACGAGAATCAAGTCCGCCGAACGGTCAATCAGCTAAAGCACACCAAGAAAGCTCAGGCCAAGTAGCTTCCGGGCTTGTCTTTTAGGGTCTTCGGCCCGCGGAAGCTCATGAACGTGCCGCGTGGTCCGAGGCCGTAGCGCGCGAAGCGGGCGTGAGAACTTAGGCCTGGGCGAAAGAACGTGTGAAGAAATTCGAAGATCTCATGCTGAGCTGGCCACCTGTCATTTAGAGGAACCGCAGGCTACGAAGAATCCCGGTGTTGCAAGCCGCAGCTTCCACCCCCGAGGTTTTCGCCTATTCCGAACCGGGCCTGAGCTGCGGTCTCAAAACGGTCGAGATTCCCGGACGTCGAGTGGCATCCCAAGCTATCACAGGCTGCATCGAAGACAACGGCACATCGTATGCAGGCGACGAAAGCAACCCTCGGGGTCGGAAACAGAAATCAGAGGTTGAAATCCGGGCGCGTATGGCGGACCACCGGCTTCGCCTGTTTGCTGCTATTGCTCTTCGCTACGCCGATTTGGGCTGTGCTTGGCCAGCCGGTCAGCTCGGTTCAGGCGGACCGCGCACGGATGCGCGGGAAGAGTCACGCTGTGGCTGAGGAAGGTTACTCGATTCAGACGATCACCACGGCGTATGGCGAGGTTGTGAGCGAATACGTCTCGCCGGCCGGAATGGTGTTTGGCGTTTCCTGGAAGGGGCCGGCAATGCCTAAGCTCTCCCAGTTATTGGGGTCATATTTTTCTCAGCTTAACCAGCCTTCGAGAGCGAATGTGCGCCGCCGCCGTAGCGTTACGGTTCGAACCCAGCAGGTGATCATTCAATCCGGGGGACACCCGCGCGGTTTTTATGGCCGCGCCTACGTTCCGTCGCTTGTACCCGCTCATATCTCTCCTTCGGTTGTGCATTGAGATCAGAATATGGCGTCTTTTCAAAGAGTTAATGTTTCAATGCGACTTGCTGTCATCGTGGGTGCGGCCGCCCTCCTGGCCGGTTGTGGAGGAGGCGCGGCGCCTACATCGAGCAGCACCACCACGACGCCGGCACCCCCTACCTCCACCACCGCGAACACCGTATCCGTTGTGGTGAATGCCGGCCCGGACAACATTGAGGCCGCCAACGAGCTCTTCGTGAGCGTCACAATCTGCGTGCCCGGCACCTCCGACTGCCAGACGATCCCGGACGTGGTGGTGGACACGGGTGCGGAAGGATTCCGCGTCCTATCTTCGGAACTGTCCCTCTCTCTTCCGCAAGAAACAAGCTCAGGTGGCGCTCCGTTAGGAAACTGCATTGCCTTCGCGGACAATTCCTACATGTGGGGACCGGTGGTGACGGCAGATATTGAAATGGGTGGCGAAAAGGCTTCTTCCGTTCCAATCCAGGTCGTTGGCGATCCGAATTTCCCGGGCGTGCCTTCGTCTTGCAATACGGGCGGCCAGAGCGACGATACGGTGGCAGCCATGGGCGGGTACGCGACCATCGGAGTCGGGGTGTTCCAGCAGGATTGCGGCCCCGCCTGTGCTGGTCCCATCTCGGAGGTTCCGGATGACTACTATAGCTGTCCCAGCACGGGTTGCTCGCTCGCGTCCGCCTCACTCTCCGATCAGCTCCAGAATCCTGTCTGGATGTTTCCTACGGACAATAACGGCGTAATGATCACCCTACCGTCCGTTCCTGGTACGGGCTCGGCGACAGTGACCGGGTCCATGAACTTTGGCATTGGCACCCAATCGGACAATGCTTTAGGCAGCACCCAGATATATACCACGGACGACGAAGGGAATTTTTCGACAACCTTTAATGGTGCCGCGTATTCCAACAGCTACATTGATACCGGATCGAACGGGTTTTTTTTCCTGAGCCCCACCGTGCTCGGCATCCCCAACTGCTCGGACGCGCCAGGTTTTTACTGCCCGACGGCGACACAGAATTATACAGCTACGAATACCGGCGCGAACGGCCTTTCCGGGCAAGTTTCGTTCAGCATTGCGAACGCGGACGCGCTGTTTGACACCGGCGATGCGGCGTTCAACGACTTGGGCGGCAGCAATGCGGGCTCATTTGATTGGGGTCTGCCGTTCTTCTTTGGCCGCACGGTATACGTCGCGATTCAGAATCAAAACACTCCTGCGGGCGAAGGGCCTTTCTGGGCCTATTAGGAATCGCTCTCACCAATCTCGACCTCCACGAGTCTGCGGCTGCATGACAGCGCAGAAACTCCACGCCCCCGGCGAAGCCCATATTCCGATTTCCATCTCTGACCGGTTTCCTGCTGCTTGGTTTCCTGCTGCCCTCGACGGAAGGTGCTGGCGGTGCTAAAGTGCAGGTGCAGGAATACGTAACGATTCGTCTGGCGCGGCATTCGGGGAGTTGCAGCCCAGAACAGTCGCAGGGATGCTGAGAAACCATTTCGGCGACACGCGCGAGCAGAGATCTTTGCGCCAAACCAAGTGCGGAGGGGAACAATGAAAAAATTAATCGCTATCGTGGCCATGGCTGGCGTGGTATTTGCACTGATGCCGTGCGGGAAGGCTCGCGCGGCTGATGAGGCGAGGCAGATCAATTTGATTCTGCCTTCAGCCACGCTCCAACGCACAGGCAGAGTCACCGTGATCTTTCCGCTTGCGCGGGGATTCACCGGGCAGGCCACACTTCACATTGTCTGGACTGATAGCCTGGGCCGAACCGTTCTGGACAAAACAGAAATCACCGACCTGGTAGACGAAACGTCGATTCCATTTCACATCGATATGACGCGCGCCATTGCGATGAAGAACCACCTCAGCGTCGACCTGGCGCTCAATGGAACCGGCATTCAGGGCGGCCCAATCCAGAAAACGGAAACGGCGGAAGCGGATTTCATCGCCCAGCCGCCTGCGGGCTGGAAAGATTACGTCATTATGATGTGGCAGCACTATCCCGCCAATCTCCTTTCATCGCTCGAGCAGCTCGGCATCAACGGCGTACAGGATTCATCGCGTGCCAAAACTCCGCCGGAAGGATTCGTTGATCACAACATGCGCTGGTACGCCGAGAGCCTCGCAACGGATTACTACTCCACTTACCATATGTGGAGACCGGATCGTCCGAAGGACTGGTCTTTTATTCAGGATAAAAAGCTTTACCAAGAAAATCCCAACAGCCTTGAAGCTTTCAAGCGCCATCCGAGCTTCTGGGATCCCTACTGGCGCAAGAAGATTCATGAGCGTGGAGTGGCTTCCGGTGAAAGGTTTGCGCCTTACCGGCCCTTTTTCTACAGCCTGGGAGACGAGGAAGGGATCGCCGAGCTTGCGACGCAATGGGATTACGGCTTCTCGGATCAATCCATAGTGCCGATGCGGCGATGGCTCAAGAAGAAATACGGCACGCTCGGCGCGCTCAACAAAGAATGGGGCACCAACTTCAAGAGCTGGAACCACGTGATGCCCCAGACGACGAATGAGGCCATGAAACAGACGGATGGCAACTTCTCATCCTGGGGGGATTTCAAGGCGTGGATGGACATCTCTTACGCCGATGCGCTCGAAATGGGCGCGGACGCCATCCGCGAAGGCGACCCGAGCGCCTACGTGGGAATTGGTGGCGGCCAGATGCCCGGTTGGGGCGGTTATGATTACACCCGGATCGTGAAAGCCATTACGGAAATCGAGCCGTACGACCTCGGGCATAGTGTCGATCTGGTTCACTCGCTCAATCCCTCTATCCGCATCGTAACGACGCGATTCCGTTCCGGGCCGTGGGAGAGGCATCGCGTCTGGTGGGAACTACTTCATGGAAACAGCGGCTTGATCATCTGGGATCAGGGCTTTGGCGATGAGCAGCTTGGGAAGAAGCCAGAAGGCTACAGGCCGCATCATCTGCAGCAACCTTATGTTGAGCCCGACGGCCAGCCTAGTGAAGTTGGGAAAGAGGCCGGCAAGTATTACAACGAAATCAGGGACGGCGAGGGCGCGCTGATCATGAACAGCCATCTGATCAACGACCGGATAGGGATCGAGTACTCGCAGCCGAGTTGGCGCACACAGTGGATGCTGAACCACCTTTCAGACGGTGATGCGTGGATGCGCCATCCGCCAGGCTATCTTCTACGGCATAGCAAGTTTACCAAGCGTCGTGTCTCCTGGTGCGAGCTGATTGAAGATGAGGGACTCCAATACAGATTCGTCGGTTACGATCAGATCCCCAACGGCATCCTGCTCAAGGATGGTTACCACGTGCTGATCCTCCCGGCCTCAAGCTCCATGTCGCTGGCGGAGGCCAAAGCCATCCGGCAGTTTGTCGCGCAGGGCGGCGTTGTGATCGCCGACATGCTGCCCGGCACCTATGACCAGCACACCAAGAGATTGCCAGAATCGTCGCTTGCCAATCTCTTTCCGGGGCCAAACTCGCACGAAGTGAATGTGCACAATTTCGGGCAGGGTAAGGCCATTCTTGTGAAAGCCGATATTTTGAGCTATACGACTCAGCGGAATCACGGGCAGGAAAGTGCCACACACCTGCTGATCGAAAAGCTGTTGCGGTCGGTTGGCGTCCATCCCGCATTCAGAGTCACTGATTCCAGCGGCAACAGCGTCGTTGGAATCGATACGCACGTCTTTGCGAATGGCGGCGTCCGCATCGTCTCGCTGCAGAACAATCCGCCGATCGGCGGAGACCGCCTGGGGCCGCCGCACTTCAATTACACGGCCCAGTTCGAGAGTCCCAAGGAGGTTCAACTCCATCTCCCAGCACCGATGTACATCTATGAAATGAGGACGGGCAAGGCGCTTGGCCGTCACGGTGAACTCGCGCTGACGGTTGGTACCTATGACCCCACCGTTCTCATCACGAGCGATGCCCCGCTTCCCGAAATGCAGGTCTCAATGCCGGAAACGGCCAAACGCGGATCTGAAGTGAGGATAGCGGTCCACGCGTCCCACAGCCCAGCGGATGTGAGCGTCTTCCATGTTGACGTACGCGACCCGCAAGGCAATCGCAATGTGTTCTATTCCGGCGACATTATCGCCAGGAATGGCGGAGGCGACCGACTGATCCCGCTCGCCGTGAATGATGCCACCGGCACGTGGACCATCACGATCCGAGATATTCTGAATGGCCAGACCGTGACTCGCGCGTTGGAGGCGGAGTAGTGGTCTTCAGCGGTACGATGGCTCGAAGCTCCCGAACCGAGTCACCCGGAGGCCCGAAACCTTCGGGCTACCGGGGTCAGGGCGGCGTTTCTGCTAGTGTGGTGTCCACGAATTGGGTAAACAACCTTTTCTGATGGGTGGCGCAGACATCGCGCACT
>JBOGJS010000263.1:0-7463 GCA_050745365.1 Terriglobia bacterium | reverse complement strand
CTGCATGACATGCCGCCTGCTCAGCGCGAGAAAACCGACCCCTCATCCGCCCTCCTACGTCGGGCACCTTCTCCACTGGGGAGAAGGTGGGGAGCCGATTCGCTCCTCTTCGAATCGCCCTGAGCGGAGCGAAGGGGCTCGCGGTAAACTCCGCGACCCGGATGAGGGGTTTTGATCGAAAGTTACAGCGTCTCCGCGCTACGCTTTGTCATGCTCCAGATTGGCAGCCGAAAGCTGTGGACGCTCTGAATGACCGGCTTCAAAATGTTTGTGAGATAGACTGGTTAGAACGCAAGGATTTGCGATCTTGCAATGCAGCGTTTCGCATTTCAGAAACTCTGCGGCTTTGTATTCGGCAAAACTGAAAAGCACCCGGAGTCAGAGAACAGGGCTGCCGACAGGAGGGGACGATGAGGAACGGAAATTGGGACGAAAAAGAAGCGTCTTACAGCAAGGCATCACATTTTCGCTTGCTCTTACTGTTCCTGCTCTCGGCAGCATTCTTGCTCCTTGCTGCCCGCGCCCAAAGCCTCTACTATGCACAGGCCGCCGGTCGGCCCGCGTTCAATACGCCCGAGTCCGTCGAGATGGGGTTTACGAATCTCTCGAACGGCGACCTTCATCTGGAATTCCCGCGTGCTTCCCCTTCCCAGCGCGGCGCGCCCACCGCCAACGTACGGCTCATTTACGACAGCCGCATCTGGGAGATTGTCGATAACGGCACGTCCCAGAGCTGGCAGCCGGCGAATCTCTCCGATTTCGGCTTCTCGAGCGGCGGCTGGAACTGGGCCGCTCCCGATAACCCCGACGCGCAGGTTGCGGACGGGCGCGGCGGATGCTTCGTTGCGCGTGGCTGCGAAGCCTGCAACGCCTGTCAATGTGCCTAGCAAAAAGTCGCGTCGCGCTACCGTTCCATCCTCCCTCTTGCCCATCTCCCTCGTCCCTTGGTGTTCCGCAACTTCTTCTCTGTCCTGGCGCCTGATGAATTCTCAATCCGATTTACAGATAAAAATAAACCCGGGGCTACCAAGGCGTTCCGTGTTGAGATTTAAGAGGCGCGGAAGAGTTCGCAAATCCCTAGCCTTTACAGTGCCTTTCCTCATTACAACCTTTACATCCACTAATATCTCGCATGTCAGCGCGTGTCAATAACGGATGCTGAAACGTGTTTCTGGTCCCGCTGGGAACACGCGGTCAAGACAAATCTGTTAAAGAAGCGCGCTGCCGTTAACGTCGCGCATGCCGGTAGCTCCTAGATAAGTACCGTCATAGGTATCCTCAAAGCAGTGTATGCTTATCCAGGTACTTGACGGTGTGGTGCGCCGCGAATAGGCTGGTTTCATACATCACAATTCGAAGGGAGGTTAGATATATGAGACGCCATTACGGTCTCCTGTGGTGGCTATCGGCCTTAGTGGCAGCCACTCCTCTTTTGGTCCTGCCCTCCTTCACCTATGGGCAGACTTACCTTCAAACGAACCTGGTTTCCAACAGCAGTTCCATCCCTGCGGTCACAATTGACCCCAATCTTGTAAATGCCTGGGGCCTGGTTCAAGGACCCACAACCCCTTTTTGGGTTTCTGATCAAGGCACGAATAAAGCGACGCTGTACAATGGCGCCGGCACAGGCATACCGTTGGTTGTGAGTGTTCCCACGGCCACGCACCCGCCGAACGGTCCCACTGGCATGGTGTTTGATGTCGGCGGAGCCGGCTCATTCCCACTTCCCACTTCGTCGGGGGCAACCGTCTCCTCACTCTTCATCTTTGCCAACTTAAACGGCCAAATCTCCGGCTGGAATCCTGGGAGCACGGGTGGCTTCTCCAGCGCGGTGGTTGCGGTGCCCGCGTCAGGCGCTTCTTATACCGGCTTGGCGATCAATGCCACCGGCAGCCTGCTCTATGCCGCCAATGATAAAGTGGGCGGCGGGATTAACGTTTTCAACAGTGCGTGGATGTCTCAAGGAACGCTTCCGCCGCTTTCTGCCTCGGGCATCACGCTTCCTTCCAACTATGCTCCGTACAACGTCACAGACATCAATGGCACGTTGTTCCTGGCCTATTCAGGTCTCTGTACAAGCTCGACCGGCTGCACCAGCTCTGGCGTCAGCTTTCCTATTGGTCTCCCTGTGCCGGGCGAGGGAAACGGCGCGATCATTGAATACGATCCCACCACGATGAAGTATTCGGAGCTTGTCGCGCCCACCGCGATGAATGGCCTCAATGTTCCCTGGGGTTTTGCCCTGGCTCCATCGACGTTCGGCAAATTCAGCAACGATCTGCTGGTGGGAGATTTTGGCAGCGGCTGGATCAGCGCCTATAACCCCACAAGCGGAGCGTTTCTCGGCTTCTTGGACACCAATTCGGGCATGCCGCTCGAAAACGGCGGTCTCTGGACGCTGCTTTTCGGCAACGGCGCCGCAGGAACCAGTCGTAATACGCTTTACATCACGGCAGGGGGAGCCCCGCACCCTTTTCAAACCGTGGGATGGTTGGCTGCAATTGAACCCACTCCGGAGCCGGCAACGTTGCTCCTGTTTGGCGTTGGCCTGCTGGCGCTGGGCTTCATCTTCTATCGCAAACAGCGCCGAGCGAGGGTTTGAACCGTCGCTCGCGGCAGCGATCGTGGCGCATGGAGCCCACGCTCCTGACGAGGAAGAACGAAAATCCATAATTGAAAATCGCATTCTCAGATTTGCATGTGAAACTACAAGTTCAATTTCCCTTCGGCTGAGACTCCCAGCCTCATTATAGGTGAGTCGCTCCACTAACTGCGTGCTGCCGCCCGGTAAGCACAAAGTTTAAATCTTGCCGAGAGATCGTCCGCACAAAGCGGGCGGTACCTCGCAGAATGGAGGACTCACCTATGCGTAAGCACATCAAGTTGACGTCCGCGGTTGGAGCAGTGGTGGCCGCGCTGGCAATTTTGGGGCTCACAGTCATCACTTCCTCGCAGGGATTCAACTTTGGCAAAAGAGGGTCAGGAGAATGGCCCTTAATGGGCCAAAACATTGACGGCACCCGAAACCAGCCTGCCGAACATTTCATCAACCCATCCAACGTGAGCACGCTTGCCCCGGCATGGACTTTCACCACCGGCGGGTCTGTCTCTGACACTCCCACCGTGGCCGGAGACACAGTCTATTTCCCAGATTGGGCGGGGAACCTCTACGCGGTCAATAAAAATACGGGGCAACTCATCTGGTCTCACAAAATTTCCGACTATGACGGATTTTCCACCGCTATTTCGCGCACGAGCCCGGCTGTTGATGGAGACGAGTTGATTATCGGAGATATTGAGAATCCGAACGCCGATCACCAGGGCACCAACATCATCGCTGTTGACCGCCAAACGGGCAATCTGCGCTGGATTACTAAAGTGGAGTCTTACCCGGCAGCCATCATTACCGGCTCGCCGGTCGTCTTTGGAAATACCGTCTATGTGGGCGTTTCTTCGAACGAAGAGTCTACGCTAGCTAACGAGCCTACCTACACGTCCTGCTGCGCGTTCCGGGGCAGTGTGGTGGCACTCGACGCCAACACCGGCGGAATCCTTTGGCAGACGTACGATATGCCGGATAATTCTGGCGATCTGGATGAATATAGCGGCGGCGCTATCTGGCAGCCGCCCGCCATCGATCCCAGGCGCGGCCTGTTGTACATTGGAACCGGCAACAACTACACCGTCCCGGCCGATGTCGAAGCGTGCCAGCAGCAAGCCGTGGCTTCCGGCAACACCGGCACAGACTGCACGGCGGCGGACGATTACTTCGACACAGCGCTGGCGCTGGACATTCACACCGGCCATGTGAGATGGGCGCACAAGCTGTACAACGCCACGGCGGGCATGGTTGACTGGTTCTACAAAACGGAGCCTTACGACGCATGGACTACCGGGTGCCGTGTTATACCTGTTCCTATCAACTGCCCGCCTCTTCCTGGGCCAGACTATGACCTTGGAGGCTCCGGACCAAATCTACTTCATCCCATGGTAGGGTTCGGGTCAAAGAGCGGCATCTATTGGGCTCTTGATCCGGATGATGGCCATGTCCTCTGGAAAACGTTCGTAGGTCCTGCTGGAACCGGGACGCTGGGAGGCATTGAGTGGGGCACGGCGACAGATGGCCAGCGCATTTATGCCGAGGTTGCCGACAGCGGCCATGTGCCTTACACCCTCATTCCCTCTGGCCAGCAAATCACTTGGGGCTCCTGGAGCGCGCTCGATGCGAGGACCGGAAAAATCCTGTGGCAGACGGCCGATCCTACTCCCGGAATCGACTTCGGGGCTGTGAGCGTGGCAAACGGTGTGGTCTACGCCGGTTCACAAAGCCGCACAGGGTATATGTATGCGCTGGATGCGGCGACGGGCAAGATTCTGTGGAGCTTCAAGAGCGGCGGCTCCGTCGATGACGGCCCGTCGATCGTAGGACGCTTTGTCTATTGGGGCTCGGGGTACAAAATCGGAACCAATAATAACAAAGTGTATGCCTTCACCGTCCCTGCTGGAGCGCAAAACCGCCGTCAGGGACATTGAGCGGGTAGCCGTCATGGCACGGCTTGTGTGCCGATCTTGTGATCTTACTTGACTCCTAATGTGTCCGGATTTAGCATACCAGGAAGGTGGGTCCTGACCGCAGGGTCCCGGGGGAAGCAAGGCTGGGCGTATGGAGCGGCGGCGTGAGCGTCCGACGGAGATGAGAAACGGCAGCGGCGGCAAAAGAATATCGCCAGGTTTCATTTCCTGGGTGCTGCTTCCGGTTTTGGGAGCCTGCATCCTTCTGTGCGCGCGCCCTGCGTCCGCACAACTCGGCAATCACGCCAAGCTTCCTGGCGTGAGCAAAATCATTTCCGGGTCAACGCGCCAGGCTTTTACGGGGACCGTACAATCTCTTAACCGCAAGCAGCACGTCTTGAACGTTGGGGCCGGGGAGAATAGCGCCATTTTTCCGCTTAAGAAAAAGGTGAAGGTCTCTTCTGTTGGAGGGGCAAGGCTGAATCTGGCGGCGCTGACTCCGGGCACTAACGTCATCATTTATTACGAACAACAAGGCGGCCATCGCACGGTGAATCAGATTGTTATCCTCGCTGCCCCCGCAGCCTCCAGCGCGAAAAAGCCTCATTCCTCCTCGTAAACGGCTCCCTCCCTAGAGTGGCAAGCGGACCGGGCGGTTTTCCCTCGCCGAGATTTCCGATGCAAAGCAAATCTCGTGAGTCTGGGCGGCATCGTCAAGGTTGGTCTGGGATTCACGGCCGCTCAACACGCAATCGACAAAGTCATCGATCTCTTCCCGGAAGGGATGATGAGTTACATCTCCGCTATCAGGCATTAAGGTGGGGATGGTCGCCCATCCCGTCTGCCCCGTCCATCGCTTGGAAAACACCTGGTTATTACGGATCGTGCCTCCGTCGCCCAGCAACTTAACATTAAAGACGTAAGGCATAACGGCTTCAATCGAAGAAGCCACTTTGCCGAGGGCACCGTCTTCAAACTTCACCAGCGTCACGCTGTTGGGTTCATACTCGTAATGCAAGGGATTTGCGGCGCTGGTGTTCGCGTAGGCGCTCACCTCGACCACCTTCTTTCCAAAAAACCATCTCAAGCCGTCCACCGCGTGGCAGCCACCGGTCAGTAGGCTGCTGCCTCCGATTTCCTTCTTGATGTTCCATTCGTACTGCTTGTATCGCGGACCGATGCCGTGGAAGTAATCGACTTCCCCGTAGAAAAGGTGGCCCACAACATCCTCGGCAAGAAGCGCGCGAATCATCTGAAAGAGTGGGTTCCAGCGCAGCACAAAGCTGACCACCGTCTTTACTTTTGCTTCGCGGACGGCCGTCTGCAACAATCGCAGGCCTTTGAGGTTCAGGGCAACAGGTTTCTCGAGCACCAGGTGCTTGCCCGCCTTGGCGGCGGCCACTGCTTGCTCAACGTGAAGATGGTGGGGAGTGCAGATGGAGACAATCTGGATGCCTGGAGCGTCCAACATCTCTTCGAGGTCGTAGCCCCGGCAATTGGGCAAGCCGTATTCCTCCGCTTTGGCGTGAGCGCGATCGCGATCACGGCTGACGATAGCTCGCACTTCCGTATGCGCATTCGCTTTGAAAGCGCGAATGTGCTCTCCGGAAACCCAGCCTGTCCCGATCACCGCAACGCCAAGCTCCTTCATACTTCAACCTCCCTTGAGTTCACTCGGCACCTTTTTCTATCATCTCATGATGTGCGGTCGAGCCGAACCGTCCGCTATCATGAAAACTAGAAACCAGAAGGCAGAAAGAACTCTGCAGCGCCACCAGGGTTTATGAAGCACTCCCCTCTCAATGACTCAATGCCAGCAGATACGCTCCCGCCAGGCCTAAGTGTCCCGCCATCATCATCCAGTACATCTGTCGCCAGCCGGGATGATTTTCCGCCTTCGAGACGAGCGCGTACGGGTCATGGTTAATCAAACGCACCACCCAGCATCCCCAGACCACCAGGGTAAGGCTTAAAACCAGAATTGCAGGAGCGCTTCCGCTCAAAACCCTCAACGGCACACCCGCTGCCATAATGAGCCAAGGCAGAATAAAAAAAGGGCTGATCAGACGCACGCTGACCTGAACGCCGTATTTTACCGGCAGGGTTAAGCAGCCCGAGGCACGATCACCTTCGAGGTCCGCAAAATCCTTTGTTGTCGTTGCTCCCAGCAGAAAGACAAAGTAAATGAAGCCAATATACCACGGCTCAACGGAGTTGAAGACTGTCGCCACGGTTGCCCACCCTGCCACCTTGAGCAGCTCACCGCGCGCGAGAGCGATGGTCAGGTTGGCCGCCCAAGGCCTTTGCTTCAGCCGAATGGGCGGGACCGAATAAGCGACGGTGGCCATAGCGGCCACGGCGTAGATTGCGAAAGTCTGCCAATTGATTAACGACGCCAGCGAGAGAGCCACCGCGTAGGTGACCACAACAAACCTCCACGCTTCTGCCCGCGTCATCCTGCCTGAAGCAAGTGGCCGATGCGACTTATTGATGCGGTCGTTCACCAGATCGAAGATCTGGTTCAGTCCGTTGGAAGCGGCATTCAAGATGGCGGCAGCGGCAATGGCCAGCACAACCGACAGGAACGGAAACGACGCTCGCGTGGTCGCGTAGCCGATGAGCGCCCCAGAGAAGATGCCGACCATCGGAGGAACAAGCGTGAAGGGGCGGGAAAAATTCCAGTAAAGTCCAACGAGATCGGGACGCCAACTGGGGTGAGTTGCGAGGCCGTCCTTTTGCACACTACTCTTATAGCATGTCGGCCAACGCGCAACGAAGCTTGCCGCTCGCGCTATCGACAGATGGATGCCCTCGGTAACCGGCTGTTTTGGTGTAAGCTGTTATCTAACTGCGCTGAGACACGAACGGGATTCAGCGAAATTGAGCCCGGGCAGAAGAAAACCACATTGCGAGGGAGTAGAAATTAGAATTCCAGCCCTCTCCGCGGGGAG
>JBOGJS010000262.1:0-17637 GCA_050745365.1 Terriglobia bacterium | reverse complement strand
AAACAAAAGCCGCGGAGTTAAAGGACGACTCCACGCTACTTGCTAATACCCACGGCACAGAGGCGGTGACGTGGCTACCCGCTGGGGAGTTGATACTGTTTTCGGTATCCCCGGCGACGGAATCAACGGCTTTATGGAGGCTGCTCGCCGGCCTTGCCGCTGCAGGGGGCGTGGTGTGGTACGCGTCCAGGAAGGCTCCGGCCCCGGGCCATCCCACTTCCGAGCGCGGCGCGGAAACTGGTGGTAAAGTGGCTGGGGACGAGGCCAGTGGCAACGATAACGGTTAACGGCGCTGTTCAGAAAGCAGAGCCGGGAGAGCGTCTGCTGGATCTCGTCGAGCGTGCCGGCGCGAACGTTCCTCACGTTTGCTATCATCCTCAACTCGGCGCTATCGAGACCTGCGACACCTGCCTTGTCGAGGCAAATGGCGAGCTGGTCCGAGCCTGCGCCGCGCTGGCGAAGGATGAGATGAGGGTCGAGACCGCGTCGCCCCGGGCCAGAAAAGCGCGGGTGGAAGCCTTCAACCGGCTACTCTCGAATCACGATCTATACTGCACGGTTTGCGACAACAATAACGGCGACTGCGCCGTCCACAACGCAACCAAGCTGCTCGGCATCGAACACCAAAGCATTCCGTTTCAGCACAAACCCTACAAAACTGACCGTACGAATCCGTTCTATCGCTATGACCCGGATCAGTGCATTCTTTGCGGACGCTGTGTCGAAGCCTGCCAGAACCTTCAGGTGAACGAGACGCTCAGCATCCGATGGGAGGATGCTCATCCTAGGGTGCTGTGGGATGGAGGCTCTACGATCGGTGAATCGAGCTGCGTATCCTGCGGGCACTGCATCACGGTGTGTCCCTGCAACGCTCTGATGGAAAACTCCATGCTGGGCCGGGCCGGTTTTTTGACCAGGCTCTCAGAAGACGTGCTGGATGGAATGATCAGGATGGTGAAGGAGGTTGAGCCACAAACCGGCTACGGTCCCATCCTGCGCGTCTCCGATGTTGACGAGGCGATGCGCCAATCGCGCGTGCGCCGGACGAAGACGGTGTGCACCTATTGCGGCGTGGGCTGCAGTTTCGAGATGTGGACCAAAGACCGGCAGATTCTGAAAGTGGAGCCGGGCGAAGGTCCGGCAAATGGCGTTTCAACGTGCGTTAAAGGGAAATTCGGCTGGGATTTCGTCAACAGCACGGATCGCCTCACCAAGCCACTGATTCGCGAAGGCAGCGCTTTTCGCGAAGCCGGCTGGGATGAAGCGCTCAGCCTGGTTGCGCGGCGTTTCATGGAGCTCAAATCCGAGTACGGCCCCGATTCGCTGGCTTTCGTTTCCTCCTCGAAGTGCACGAACGAGGAGAGTTACCTGATGCAGAAGCTTGCCCGCGCGGTCATCGGGACAAACAATATCGACAATTGCTCCCGCTACTGCCAGGCGCCTGCTACCAAGGGACTATCCAGAACGGTAGGTTACGGCGGCGATTCGGGTTCCATTCATGACATCGAGTCCGCTGACCTCGTCTTCATCGTGGGCAGCAACACGGCCGAGAGCCACCCGGTGCTCGCGACGCGCGTGAAGCGAGCTCACAAGCTCCGGGGCCAGAAGATGATCGTGGCCGATCTGAGGGAGCACGAAATGGCGCGCCGCGCGGACGTGTTCCTGCATCCGAAGCCGGGCACGGACCTGGTGTGGTTGTCGGCGATTGCGCGGTTCATCGTCGAGAATGGGTTGGCCAACTCAGAATTTATCAGGCAGTGGGTCAACGGGTACGAGGACTTTCGAAAGAGCCTCGACCGCTTCACCCTGGAATTTGCGTCCGCGACGTGCGGAATTCCGGTAGAAACTTTGGAGCGCGTCGCGCGGATGATTGCCGGCGCCAAGCGCGTCTGCGGGCTGTGGGCCATGGGTGTCACCCAGCAGAGCCAGGGCGCCGACACTTCAACGGCCATCTCGAACCTCCTGCTCCTCACCGGCAATTATATGCGCCCGGGTACTGGAGCTTACCCGCTGCGGGGTCACAACAACGTCCAGGGCGCAAGCGACAATGGATCGATGCCGGAGAAGCTGCCCGGATATCAGCCGGTCGACGATCCAGAGGTCCGGGAGCGGTTCGAAGCGGCATGGAAGGTCTCGCTGCCTTCGGGGCGGGGTCTCGACAACCACGAGATGGTGGAGGCGATCCACGAGGGTAAATTGAAATCTCTCTATCTCCTGGGCGAGGAGATGGCCATTGTCGATTCGAACGCCAACCGCGTGGCGGATGCGTTTTCGAAACTCGACTTCTTCGTAGTCCAGGACATCTTTTTCAGCACCACCTGCCGCTTTGCCAACGTGGTTTTGCCGGGCTGTCCGAGCCTCGAAAAGGAAGGCACGTTTACCAGCACGGAGCGGCGGATCCAGCGGCTCTACAGGGTCTTTGACCCGCTTCCAGGCAGCCGGCCGGACTGGCAGATTCTCGAGGACGTGGCCAACCTCCTCGGCGCCGGGTGGGGTTACAAGCATCCCTCCGAAATCATGAATGAAATCGCGTCACTCGCGCCGCTGTTCGCGGGTGTGAGCTACGAGCGGCTGGAAGGATACAAATCTCTACAATGGCCTGTCGCGGCTGACGGAAGCGATCAGCCTCTCCACTATACGCACGGCTTTCCTTTTGAGGACGGAAAGGCGAGATTCTATCCGTTGTCTTGGTCGGGACCTGTGGAGCCTCCTGACGATCAGTTCGATCTTCATCTGAATAACGGGCGGCTGCTCGAGCACTTTCACGAGGGTAATCTCACCTACCGCGTGCCGGGCATTCGAGAGAAGACGCCAGACACGTTCGTTGAGGTCTCTCCCGAACTCGCCGAGCAGCGCGGAATTCGGAGCGGCACCTGGGTGCTGCTGGCGTCGCGCTACGGAGAGGTACGCGTGCGCGCGCTGGTCACAGGTCGGGTGAAGGGCAAAGAGCTTTACATGCCGATGAACTCCGCTGAAAATCCGGTCAACCGGCTGACTAGCAGCCATACGGATCCGGTGACGCACACGCCGGCTTACAAGGAGACGAGCGTGCGAATGTCCGTGCTCGCCGAGCGCGGCGAAAGCCCGCTGCCCCGCGTGAACCATCGATTTGGACATCCCACGCCGCAAAACGGCGTCGAGGTAGATCGCAAGTGGAGGCGCCCGGATTACACCCTGCCTGGCGCGCTGCCGGGCTGAACGTCACGGGGTTGGAGTGGAGGTGGAGCGAGATGGCGAAGCCGATTCACTTGGGTACGCCGCCGCGAGATGCGCGAGCGGAGCTCGTCACCCGCCTCGAAAGCGCTCCCGTTGAACATGCCGAAGCGTTGCTTGCCGGTTACGAGCTGTTGCAAAAGCTTCACGACCGCGGAGTGCTCGATCTCGCCTGCGGCCTGGTCGGATCGACCGACAAGGTTTTAAGATCGCTCGTCGATGCTGCTCTTTCGCCAGGCTCCGTGCGGGCCGTGCGCAACTCGATCTCGATCGCCAGCTTCATGGCAGAACTCGATCCTGACCTTTTTTCAGGATTCCTCCACGGGCTCGCCCAAGCGCTGAACCGAGCAAAGGAGCAGGAGAAAAAGCCGCCCGGATTCTTGGGGCTTCTGAAGCATCTCCGCAGCGAAGATTTACGCCGGGGACTCGCACTGGTGAATGGCCTGCTCGAGGCGTGGGGCAAGCCCCAACCACCGGGAGAGTCCAAATCAGCGGCCAATTCGTAGGCAGCGCAGCCATTCGCAAACTACGAAAAACGACCCTTCATCCGCCCTCCGGAGTTTACCCTGAGTGAAGCCAAAGGGTCGGGCACCTTCTCCCCGGGGGAGAAGGTGGGGAGCGTAGCGACTCGGATGAGGGGTCTTGATGGCGGGTGGCGCATGCATTGGTTTTGATGTATGCGCCTTCACCGCTCAATACGCCGCGAGTTCGCGGGCCGCGCGGAGGATATCTTTCGATTGGGGCAGCACGGCCGCCTCGAGTGTGGGGTGGTAGGGTACGAAGAGATCCTTCGCCGCCAGACGTCGCACGGGAGCATCCAGAAAATCGAAGAGTTCTTCGCTGATGCGAGCGGCAATTTCCGCGCCGTATCCCCAAGAGATGTTGTCTTCGTACACGATCAGAGCACGGCTGGTCTTCTTAACCGAGGCGCTGATTAAATCCCAGTCGTAAGGCTGGAGAGATCGAAGATCAAGAATCTCCACTTGCACTCCTTCCTTTTCGAGCGCTTTGGCTGCCTGAACGGAGCGCGCCACCAAGGAACCGTACGTCACCAGGCTCAGGTCGTTGCCCTCGCGCACCAGCTTCGCCTTTCCAAAGGGGACCATGTAATCCGGGCCGGGATAAGGGCTCCGGTTATACGTCTGGCGGTAAAGGTGCTTCGGCTCGAGGAAGAGTACCGGATCGTCTGAGCGGATGGCCGTGCGCAACAAGCCGTTCGCATCGAGAGCCGTGGAAGGCATGAGGACGCGCAGGCCTGGCAAGTGGGCGAAGATGGATTCGCCGGATTGGCTGTGATAAATTGCGCCGCCGGCAAGATATCCACCTGACGCAACGCGGATGACCACCGGGCAGGCAAACGCGTTGTTCGAGCGCCAGCGAAGCGAAATGAGCTCATTGCAAATCTGCATCATGGCCGGCCAGATGTAATCCAGAAACTGGATCTCAACCACCGGCTTGAGCCCTCGCGTCGCCATGCCGATGCTGCGTCCTACGATGGAGGCCTCGGCAATCGGCGTGTTGAAGCATCGGGCGCTGCCGTAGCGCCTTTGCAGTCCTTGCGTAACTTTAAACACCCCACCCTTGCCCTTCACAAGCGGCAACTCCTCCTCGTGACTGCAATCCGCCACATCCTCGCCGAAAACGAGGACTCGCGGGTCCCGCGCCATTTCGTCGCGCAGGCAGGCGTTGATGAGGTCGACCATCGTCTGTGGATCGCCGGCCAGGCGCGCCGGACGGTCGAAGTGGTCCGAAGTGGGGTCGGCGTCGGGTGAATAGAGAAAGAGCGGCAGGGACTCGGGCGTGGGTGCCGAAGCCTCAAGCGCCTTGTCAACGGCCTCGCGGATTTCCCGCTCGACGTTCGTTTCGAGCTCCTGGAGCCCTTTGTCTGTCGTGATACCTTCGTGAAGAAGATAGTCGCGGCACCGCGCCACGGGATCGCGCAGGGCTTCCTGCTGCCGTACTGCTTCGCTTTTGTAAAGGCGCTCGTCATCGGAAAGGGAATGCGAATAAGGCCGGACGACGCGCGCATGCACCAGGGCAGGGCCTCGCCGTTTGCGCGCATGCTCCACAGCCCTCTGGCAGGCTTCGTAGGCCGCCACGAACTCCGTGCCGTCGCATTCCACCGTCAGCAGGTCCGGAAAGCCGCGCAGGAGCTTTGAGATGCTTCCGCCGGCAGTCTGTACATCCACCGGTACCGAGATGGCGTATCCGTTGTCTTCCACCAGATAGACCAGTGGCAGCTTGAGATTGGATGACACGTTCACCGATTCCCAGAATTCACCCTCGCTGGTCGCTCCGTCTCCCAGGCAAACAAGCGTAACTTCATCCTCGTGAAAGCTGCGGGCAAGCTCCCGGGCCTCGGGAACGCGAGCAAAATAGACGCTCGCATCCGCGGCGCCCGCGGCCTGGAGAATCTGGCTGCCGGTAGGGCTGGAAAGGGAAACGATGTGCAGCGAAGGTGAAGACCAGTGAGAAGGCATCTGGCGACCGCCCGAAGAGGGGTCGTCCTTTGATCCTACAGACCCAAGCAGCATCTCAAAAGGAGTGATTCCGAGCTGAAGGCATAGGGCCCGGTCGCGGTAATAGGGATAAATCCAATCACGCCCCGGCCTCAGACACAGCGCCGCCGCCACCTGAGCGGCCTCGTGCCCCACGCCATTGATCTGGAAAAAAGCGCGGTTCTGGCGCTTGAGCTGGATCTCCTTATCATCCAGCTTGCGTGATAAAAACATCACGCGATACGCGGCGATCAGTAGCTCGTGGGAGAGGGAATCGGATTGATGGAGCGCGGTGGTTGCGGTCGCCATTCACAATCATCTCAAAAACTCAAATTGCCGCCCCCCGGCACGGCGCATGGTGAGTACTTTTCTTGCGGCTAGAGAGAGGCGCTGTCCCCGTTGCTGCTCGAACAGTTCAACCCTTCCAAACACGGCTCTATTATGAAATTCGCTCTTCCGCCTGTCAACCTCACCGGCCGTCAGGCGGTCGGTCAGTCTGATGTAGAGGCGGCTTCATGCCGCCACCTGGCGAGGGAACTCGCCGACACAAATTCAAACTGTCCCACCACTGGTCGTCCCCTTCTTGAAGGAGCGCCGGTCAGTCTCCGGTCCGTCGCTTCCGCGACGCATAACCATTTTCCCTATACCATTCGACGGAACGGCGAAGTGCATCGTCAGCCGGACCGGGATGAAAACCCAGCTCGCGGGTGGCTTTCGAGCAATTGACCCACATTTTATGCCGCGCCATCCGCACCCCTTCAAGAGGAATCTGCGGCTCATCTCCAAAGAGAACGGCGATTTCATTCTCAACATAGGCGGCCAGTAGCACCAGGCGATGCGGAATTTTCCAGCGCGGCACGGGACGACCGCTGACCTCCGCCAGCACCATAAAAATCTCTTTGAGCGTCATGTTGCGCCCGCCCAGCAGGTAGCGCTCGCCCACCCGACCGCGTTCGGCGGCCAGCAGATGCCCTTCCGCCACATCCTCAACGGCGACAATGTTTAAACCCGTGTCCACATAAGCCGGCGTCCTGCCGTTCAGAAAATCCACAATCATTCTGCCTGTAGGAGTGGGCTTCCAATCGCCGGGGCCGACGGGAGTGGTGGGATTCACAATGACAACGGGCAAACCCTCCTGCGCCGCCTTGCGTACTTCCTGCTCCGCCATGAACTTAGAGCGTTTGTAGTGCCCGGTCATCTCATCCAGGCGGGCCTCGGTTGCTTCATTGGGGAGTGGATCGTGCCGGTGGACGGCAATGGTGCCCACGGTGCTCGTATAAACCAACCGCGGGATATGAGCGTCCCGGGCGGCCTCAAGCAGGTTGCGCGTGCCCTCGACGTTCGCTCGGTAAATCTCTTCCGGATGTTCGCACCAGAGGCGATAATCCGCCGCCACGTGGTAAACGCAGGCGACGCCGGCCAGGGCCGCGCGCAGCGAGGGCGGGTCCAGCAAATCACCGAGAGCTCGATCGATGGGAAGGCCGTCCAGCGCGCGGAGGTTGCTCGAGGGCCGCACCAGCGCTCGCACGTGCTCGCCCCGTGCTGCCAGCCGACGCGCTACGTGGCTTCCTACAAAGCCGTTCGCGCCCGTCACCAGAGAGATCACAGGAAGCTGTTCAGGGAAGCGTGAAGAGGCGCCGAGCGAGGGCTGGTAAGATTCCATTTGAGCATCTTCCAGCTATCGCCCAATTTGCGGTTGGCCCCGAGCACCGCGGAAGGCTCATAACCGGCATGCACCATGCAGTGCTCGCAGCGCGGGTCGCGGCCCCGGCCGTATTTCTCCCAAGGCGTGCTCTCCATGAATTTTTTGAACGTCGGGTAATGGTTGTCGGTGATGAGATAGCAGGGGCTCTTCCAGCCCTGCGGGTTGAACGTAGGGTTGCCCCAGGCGGTGCACATCAATTCACGGTCCCCGCGAAGATATTCAAGATAAATTGGGGAGGTCATGAGGTTGTACTGAGTCAGGAACTCTGCCGCCTTCTGGAACTTCGCGCGGACTTCATCACGCGACATGAAAATCTCCTTCTTCTGGACGGCGGCATAGGAGTAAGCCGGGGAAATCATGTGCCCGTCCACGCCGAGCGTCCGAAGATAAGCCATCAGCTCGGAAATTTCATTCAGATCCGTTTGCTTGAAGATCGTCGTGTTGGTACATACCAGGAATCCAGCGTCCTTCGCCGCCTTAATGCCCTCCACTGCTTCCTTAAAAACGCCCTTGCGCTCCACGCACAGGTCGTGTGTCGCTTCCATGCCGTCCAGGTGGACGTTGAAGAAGAAGCGGGAAGTGGGAGTGTAATCCTTCAGCTTCTTCCGGATGAACATGCCGTTGGTACACAGGTAAATGTTCTTCTTGCGGCCCAGGATTTCGCGTACGAGGCGAGGGAGCTCCGGATAGATCATGGGTTCGCCGCCGCAGATAGAAACCACCGGCGCGCCGCACTCATCCACCGCCGCGAGGCACTGCTCTATGCTCAGCCTCTCCTTGATGGTCTCTTTGTATTCGCGGATGCGGCCGCAGCCCGTGCAGGTGAGATTGCAGGCGTGCAGAGGCTCGAGCATCATGACGAGCGGGAACTTGTCAATTCCGCGAAGGCGCTTGCCGCCGATGTACTTGGCCAGACCCACAGTCATTCCCAGCGGAAACCTCATAGCAATTTCTCCTTGTAGGTCGCAAGATTCCTCGTGGGCTGCGCCACGAGACCCCATCATGCAGAAGCGGAAGCCCTCTAAATTAAATTTTGCAGTGTTGGGCAGGTGTTCGTCAACCTGAATGTCGGAAATGCCTCACTTTCGGGCGGGTAGAGGCGGCTTTACGCCGCCATTTCCCGTCGCGGGAGCGCTGCAGCCTGACGTCTCCCATATGCAAGGACGGACCCATGAAATCAAACGAAGTGCAGAACCCTAACTTTTATGTCGCGCACGACATGAGCCGACATGCGCCTTGACAAGGCCGGGATGACCCCCTATGATTCGAGTGAGAGGTTCAAGGTGTTCGGCGGCGGACTAGAAGGAATCGGCTTAATCCTGTTCATTGCTTTTCTACTGTTCGGGCCCAAGAAGCTTCCCGAGATTGCTAAAACGTTAGGTAAAGGTCTGGGGGAGTTGCGCCGCGCTCGCGACGAACTGAAGTTCTCCTTGGAAGAGGAGCTTCGGAACCTCGAACTCGACCGTCATCACCTCGCCGAAGACATTACGAAGACGCTAGACATCGACCGGTACGAGCCGGAAGGGGAAGAGGCCTCATCCACTCCTGCTTATGGGCACGACAGTTCCGACCCCACCCACGAGGAGAACGAATACCGACCCTGAGGAAGAGCTTAACGGCAAGCAGATGTCGTTCCTCGAGCATCTCGAGGAATTACGTCAGCGGCTGATGCGCTGTATCATTGGCACGGTTGCTACCACCTGCATTTGCTTTTACTTCAGAGATCAGATTTACGCGTACTTGGCCGCGCCGTTGACGGCCACTCTCAACCAACTCCATCTTAATCCGAAGCTTGTTTACGTCAATCCGGTTGACCCTTTTAATCTCTACATTAAGCTTGCGATTATGGGAGGCGTTTTTCTCGCCTGTCCGTGGATCCTCTATCAAATCTGGCTCTTCATTTCGCCCGGCCTCTACAAACATGAAAAGCGGTATATCTGGCCCTTCATCATTCTCACCAGCAGCCTCTTCGTTGGCGGCGGTTTTTTCGCCTATAAGCTGGCGCTTCCGGCGGCGCTTGAATTCCTGGTCAGGTTCGCTCAGCAGTTCCAACCGATGGTCGAGATCAACGAATACTTCGATCTGGCCATTCAGATCATTGTGGCGGTGGGCTTGATCTTCGAGCTGCCGGTGGCGATCATGCTCCTGTCGCTTTTCGGGATTGTGACGCCCAAGTTCCTCTGGAAGAACTTACGTTACGCCATTTTGATTACGGCCGTGGTATCGGCCGCTATTATTCCCTCGAATGATTTAGCCTCCATCTTCATCGTCTGGATTCCCCTCGTCGCGCTTTACCTGCTCAGCATCCTGCTCTCCTGGGTTGTGTGGGCAAGGCGGAGAAAGAAAGCGCAAGCGCAAGCGACCTGAGCCCCCCATTCCAGGCCCCGAAGAAGTGTGACATGAAAAGGCAGCCTCAATTGGGCGGGCGAACCCTCGTCCTCGTGGTGGTTTCGCTCATCGCGGTCGCTGGCGCTCGAGCCCAGGCCCCGCGCGCTCCCGCATTCAGCGGGCAGCGGGCTTTTGAGGACATCCAGCGCCTCGTCGCCTTCGGCCCGCGACCGTCTGGCTCTGCTGCGCTTCGAGAGAGCCGGCAATGGATCATCCATCAATTGGAGAAGGCCGGTTGCGAAGTCGAGCAGGATGCCTTTGCGGCGTCGACTCCGATTGGCCCCATCCCCATGGTTAACCTGATTGCGAAAATCCCCGGCGCGAGTCCCTCGGTGATCATGCTTGCCGGTCATTACGATACGAAGCGGTTCACCAACTTCCGGTTTGTGGGCGCGAATGATGGCGGCTCGAGCGCGGCATTTCTGCTCGAAATGGCCCGCGTGCTTGGTCGGCACCGCCAGAAATATACCTACTGGCTGGTTTTTTTTGATGGCGAGGAAGCGGTCAAGCAGTGGTCCGCCACAGACAGCCTTTACGGCAGCCGCCAACTTGTGCAGAAGCTCGGTGCGGACGGTGATCTTAGCCGCATTCAAGCGATGATTCTAGTGGACATGATCGCGGATAAGAACCTTGATATCGATCGCGACGAAAATTCAACGGCCTGGCTGAGCAACCTGATGTTTAAGACGGCGGATCGCCTCGGCTATTCGCGCTACTTCTTGAAGGACCGGCTCACCGCCATCGAGGATGACCATATTCCTTTTGTTCAGGCTGGTGTTTCGGCGCTCGATATCATTGATCTCGATTACGGCCCGAACAATAGCTACTGGCACGCCGCCCAGGATACCGTCGCGCACTGCAGCCCCGCGAGCCTGGAAATCGTGGGACGCGTGGTTACCGCCATGCTTGGGGAACTCGATCACTCTCCACACATTCACTAAGGTGCTTCCTCGAGGGTGGCGCATACATTGATTTGTTTGTATGCGCTGACTGAAAGCTGCGGAGTTTCTGGGATGCGAGACTCTCGGCTTCCTCGCTCGCGTGTCTCAGCCGTCTCCAATCGATTCGAGAGCAGATATGAAATACCGGGCGGTGAGAACGTGTGAACAAATTCGCGGGTGGCGCATGCATCGGTTTTTATGTATGCGCCACTCGCGAAATAAAAAAAGATGTTATTTTTTATCGATCGAACCGAGTAGGTTGTTGAAAACAAAGGATCGGGACAAAAATTCTGCAAAAACGAACCGGAAATTTGAAAACAAAGCAGGTTAACGATCAGCCCCGAGAATCCTACCTCGAAGGCGTCCATATAACCGCCTCAGCATCAAGAACTTACACCAAAGCCGGGTAGCGCAGACCTCCGCAGTTGAGGTCTGCGGTTTTTGCCCGAAGATCGCGAAAACCCGCGGACCTGAACAGCGCAGGTCCGCGCTACCTTTGTCATGCCCCCAGATTGGCAGCCAAAAAGCTGTGAACGCTCTCGATGACAGCGTTCGTTTTTCAGCACTCCGCGCAACTGCGGTGTTCTACACTAGAAGAGATCATGAGCGGCGAACAATCTCAACCGGGTGGCGCAGACATCGCGCACTCTGCGATATCTGCGATCCTTGAAAATCGCAGACATGCCAAAAGCCGGCATCTCTGCCCCACCCGGATTATCTTCATAACCTAGTTCGTGGACACGACACCAAAAGAGATCATGAGCGGCGAAGAATCTCAACCCAGCGTTTCGGTAGGCGCAACGATTTTGGAGAATAGAGACGCGCAATTCCTGGTGTGGGCCCCTCGCGCGGATGGGATGGAAGTGCGGATTCTCGCCCCCCAAGCACGCCAGATTCGCATGGTTGAGGAGGAGCATGGATACTATCGGGCGATTGCCGAAGGAATCGAGCCGAATTCCCGGTATGTTTACCGCTTGAGCGGCAAAACAGATCGCCCTGATCCTGCTTCCCGGTTCCAGCCGGAGGGCGTTCATGGACCCTCCCAGATCGTTAATCCACGCGAATTTCATTGGACGGACGGCGAATGGCCTGGACTACCGTTGGAGGAGTACGTCCTGTATGAGATTCACACGGGCGTCTTCACACCCGAGGGCACTTTCGAAGCGATGGTGCCACGTCTCAGCGGTTTAAAGAAGCTCGGCGTGACGGCCATTGAAATTATGCCCGTGGCGCAATTTCCAGGAAGCCGCAACTGGGGTTATGACGGGGCGTATCCCTTCGCGGCCCAGAACACTTATGGCGGTCCCGTCGGGTTCCAGAAGCTCGTCAACGCCTGCCATGAACATCACTTGGCTGTGGTGCTGGATGTCGTTTACAACCATCTCGGACCGGAAGGAAATTACCTGGCCGAATATGGGCCGTATTTTACGGATCGATACCGGACGCCATGGGGTTCAGCAGTCAACTTCGACAGGCCGGAGAGCGATGAGGTTCGCCGTTTTTTTATTGAGAGCGCGATCTACTGGTTGGAGGGGTTCCACATTGACGCGCTCCGCCTTGATGCCATACACGGAATCGTCGATACGAGCGCGCGGCCTTTCCTCAGCCAATTGACCGGTACTGTCCGCTCGCTTGAAAGCCGCCAAGGCAGAAAAATCCACCTGATTGCGGAAAGCAGCCTCAATGATGTGCGCGTGCTTCGTCCGGTGGAGCAAGGCGGATACGGCTTCGACACGCAGTGGAACGACGATTTTCATCATGCGCTTCATGCTCTGCTTACGGCCGAGCGCTCCGGTTACTACGCTGATTTCGGCCGCCTCGATGATCTCGTGAAGGCGCTGCGGGAAGGCTACGTCTACTCCGGGCAATATTCGAGATTCCGCCGTCGGCATCATGGCAATTCTTCACGGGAATACCCTCCTCGCAGTTTCGTAGTGTACGCGCAAAACCATGATCAAGTTGGAAACCGGGCGCTCGGCGATCGCCTCTCACGGCTCGTTTCCTTTGAAGCTCTTAAGCTCGCCGCTGGAATTGCGCTCCTATCACCCTTTATCCCGCTGCTATTTATGGGTGAGGAGTATGCGGAGAAGGCTCCGTTTCAATATTTCACGGATCACTCGGATCCCGAGCTTGCCGAAGCGGTGCGGAAAGGACGAGCGGAGGAATTTACCGCCTTCAACTGGGAGGGGCAGATCCCTGATCCGCAGGATGAACAGACGTTTCTTCGCTCCAAGCTGGATGAGCTTTTGCAGCTCAAGGAACCTCATCGCACGCTTTGGGAGTTTTATCAGCTGCTCATTGAGCTTCGGCGGAAAGAGGCGGGATTAGCCAACCCATCGAACGCGAAGATTGAAGTGAACGGAATGGAAGATGCGAAGGTGCTTGTCGTCCGGCGCTGGAGCGCTTCGGGTGCGGCCCTGATGTTCTCGAACTTCAGCAAAGAGCTTCAACGTGTGGAGATCCCATGCCCGCCCGGGCGCTGGCAGAAGAAGCTCGACTCTGCTGAAGAGCGCTGGCTGGGCAACGGCAGCCTGCTGCCGGGTTCTGTGAACTCGCAAGGCCAAATTCAGCTTGAAATGAGCCCATTTGCCTTTGTGCTGTTTGGGCAGCCATGAACAATTCTCCCATGCCCGGCGCAACTTACCGACTCCAGTTTAACCGGCGCTTCACGTTTCGTGACGCTCTGGATTTAGCCGGTTATCTGGACGAGCTTGGCGTCACGCATGTCTACTCTTCTCCTCTGCTCCAAAGCCGGCGGGGCAGCCAGCACGGGTATGATGTGACGGATCCCTCGCGTTTGAGTCGAGAACTGGGAACGGAAAACGATTTTGAGGCATTGAGCGCCGAACTCGAGCAGCGAGGAATGGGGTTGATTCTCGATATTGTGCCCAACCATATGGCAGCGGATATTGAAAACCCCTGGTGGACGGACGTCTTGGAGAATGGACCGGGGTCGGCCTATGCGTCGTATTTTGATATTGACTGGCATCCGCCGCATAGCACTCTCGAAAACAAAGTACTTCTTCCTGTTCTGGGCGAGCCTTACGGGCGTGCGCTCGAAATGAGGAAACTTCGTCTCGTCTTCGATGAAGGCCGTTTTTTTATCCGGTATGGAGAAACCATGCTGCCGGTCGCTCCGAAATCTTACCCGCGAATTCTTGAGTACCGCCTGGGCGATCTCGAGCGAGCTTTGGGTTCGAAATCGGCAGCGTTTCGGGAGTTCAGTGGCATACTCGCCGCTTTGGCCGCGCTTCCCGAAAGAGTCGCGCTTCGCTCCGAAGCGATGGGCGAGCGGCGCCTCGGCATGGAAGAGATCAAAAAACGGCTTGCTCGGCTTTACGGTGAGAACGAGCGAGTGAGAATTTTTCTCGATGAAAATGTGCGGCGCTTCAACGGCGAAAAGGGCAAGGTCGAAAGCTTCTTGCGGCTGGATCACCTGCTCAGAGAACAGGCTTATGTGCTGGCGTTCTGGAGAAATGCGAATGAGGCCATCAATTACCGGCGCTTCTTTGCGGTGAGCGAGCTGGTAGGACTCCGCGTTGAGGATCCGCTGGTCTTCAACCGAACTCACTCCACCGTTCTGCGGCTGGTGGAGAAAGGCGAAGTGGAAGGTCTGCGCATCGATCACGTTGACGGCTTGTGGGACCCGCTCGCTTATCTCCGCCGATTGCGGGAAAGCCTGGAGGCTTTAAGTGCCCAGGCGGAGCACAAGAATTTCTACGTGATTGTCGAAAAAATCCTGTCTGATGGCGAGGCGCTGCCGGATGGCTGGCCGGTGAATGGCACCACCGGTTACGACTTTCTCAATTTCGTCAACAGACTTTTTGTTGATGAACGCGGCGCAAGAGGTCTGGAGACGGTGTATCGGCGATTCCTGGGTGAGGACCCGGTCTATCAAGACATCGTCTATGAGAAAAAGAAGCAAGTGATGGAAACCCTGCTTGCGGTGGAGGCGCGGGCGCTCGGGCGGCAACTGGCGATCGTTGCCGAACAGGACCGCTACGCGCGAGAGCTGCCTCAGGAAGAGATCGTGACAGCGCTCATTGAAATAACAGCCTGTCTCCCGGTCTACCGAACGTACGCGCGGACCTTCGATTTGGCCGCGAACGAGCGGCGGCTCATTCACCAGGCCCTTCGCACCGCCCGGCGTCGCAACCCGGCTCTGAACCCTGCGTGCTTTGATTTTGTAAGCGACGTTCTTTTGCTTCGCGAGGGTAAGCATCTCGATGCCGCGCAACGGGAAGCACGCCTGGCTCTTGTCATGCGGTGGCAGCAATTCACCGGCCCGGTGACGGCCAAGGCTGTCGAAGACAGCGCTTTCTATGTATATAACCGCACGGTGTCTTTAAATGAGGTCGGGGGCTATCCGCGAGCTGCCGGGCTAGCCACCGAAGACTTCCATCAATTCATTCAGGGCCGCCGGCGTTGCTGGCCGCACTCGCTGAACTCGACGACCACCCACGACACAAAACGGGCCGAAGATGTGCGCGCGCGCATCAACGTCCTTTCCGAGATTCCCGAGGATTGGGGGAAACACCTGGCCCGGTGGAAATGCTGGAACGAACCACAAAAAAATCGCGTGAATGGGGAGCTTGTGCCCTGCCCCAACGAAGAAATTTTTCTCTATCAAACGCTTGTGGGCGCATGGCCGCTGAGCGAGAGTGAGGTGCCGCGGTTTAAGAATCGCCTCAGGAAGTATGTGATTAAAGCGACGCGCGAGGCGAACGTTCATACCCGATGGAGCATTCCGAACCTGCAGCACGAGCGGGCACTGATCCGCTTCGTCGAGACGCTCCTCGAGCCGGTTCAGCACAATCGCTTTCTGCAGGATTTTCTCCCTTTTCAGGAGATTGTCGCCTACTACGGCATGCTCAACGGACTTTCGCAGGTGCTGCTGAAAATGACCTGCCCGGGTGTCCCGGATTTCTATCAAGGTTCTGAGCTTTGGGATCTGCGGCTGGTGGATCCGGATAACCGCGGGCCGGTGGACTTCAGGATCCGCCTCAAGCTTCTCGAAGGCTTGAAACGCACGCAACGGCAAGGATCACTCCACTTGGTCCGTGACATGGTCGAACACTGGAAAGATGGACGCATCAAACTCTACCTGATTGCGAGGACGCTCAGCCTTAGAAAGGCTCATCAGCACCTTTTCCGCGAAGGGGACTACGTGCCCGTAGAAACTTCCGGCGGAAGAGAGCGTCACGTTTGCGCTTTCGCGCGCTGCTTCAGGGGTACATGGGTGTTGGCTGCCGTTCCGAAATTCCTGGCGGGTTCTTCAAAATCTTCCCGATTCTGGCAATCCGCGCGCTTGACTCTTCCCTCGAAAGCTCCCCAGCACTGGATCAACGTCCTGACTGACGAGGAAATCGAAGCTGCAGCGGAAGCCCGAAAGTCCGTTTTGTCGCTCTCCAGCTTGTTTGCAAATTTCCCGGTGGCCCTCCTTATGGGCGCAGACCGGAGCCGTCCATGAGCCTCGATTTGCGGCCTCGAGTGGTTCCTTGCCTTGTGGTGATGACGATGCTCGTGGCGGCTGCGGCTGCCAGCGCATGGGAGCGGGAGCCTCTTCCCGATTTTCATCAGCGGCGCGAGCGGTTGGCGAATGAAACTCGTGATGGCATCACGGTTTTGTTCGGGTCGAGCGAAGGGGACGTGGCGGCTTCCGTCACCAGCTTTCGGCAAAATGAAAATTTCTACTATTTGACTGACTGGAACCAGCCCAGCGCCAAAATGATGCTGGTGCCGGCACAAGGCGAGGGCAGCCACAGAATGGCGGAAGAAATCCTGTTCATCCCGCCCCGCAACCGGAGCGAGGAGCGCTGGACCGGGCCCGAGCTTGGACCCAACGATTCCGATGCTTCCGCGCTCACCGGATTTCCCGTCGTCATGAGCACGCGGCACTTCCGATCTGAGCTCCAGCAGGCTCTCAGGCATTTTCGTACGATTTACACTGAACTTACGACGCAGCCCGAAAGTGGTGAGGAATGCTTCCAGAAGGCGGAGGTCGCAACGCTGCGGAAGCTCGCGCCCTCTGCAACCTTGGTGGACGTGCGGCCGTTGATCACACGCATGAGGATGATGAAGTCTCCTGGCGAGCTCGTCCTCATCCGAAAAGCCGTAAAGGCTTCCGTTGCAGGCCAGATGGCGGCGATGAAGGCAGTCCATCCCGGAGTGTGGGAGTACCAGATCGCAGCGTTGATCAAGTATGAATTCGAGAACATGGGATGCGAATGGCCGTCGTACCCGCCCATCGTCGGCTCGGGCTTCTACTCCACCGTGCTCCACTACGATGCCGACGCGCGGCAGATGCACAGCGGCGACGTGGTGGTGATCGATGCGGCCGGTTCCTATAGCGGCTATGCCAGCGATGTGACGCGCACTTTGCCTGTAGACGGGCATTTCACTCCACGCCAGAAGGAAATCTATAACGTCGTTTTAGGCGCGCAGGAGGCTGCGATTACGGCGGCAAAACCGGGCCTTTTCCTCACCGGCGGCCCAAAAAGCACCCTCTATCAGATCGCATACGATTATATTAATTCCCACGGCTTCGACGCGCACGGCAAGCGTCTGGGCCAATACTTCATTCATGGGCTCGGTCATTCGGTGGGATTGAACGTCCACGATCCGATGGACTATAACCTCCCTCTCCAGGCCGGGATGGTGATCACAATCGAACCGGGCATCTACATTCCCGCAGAAAGGATTGGGGTGGAATTGAGGATATGCTGCTGATTACGCCGAACGGCCACGAAGTGCTGACGCGATCTCTGGCCAAAGATCCCAACGAAATTGAAAAAATGATGGCAAAGAATCAGTAGCCGGCGCGCATCACACGTGTGCGCCGCTTCGCAAATTTCAATCAAGACCCCTCATCCGGGTCGCTACGCTCCCCACC
>JBOGJS010000261.1:0-30978 GCA_050745365.1 Terriglobia bacterium | reverse complement strand
TGGTGAACAAGCGCGACGTTCCTTATCAGTCGTTGTTAAAGGTTTTGCTGGCCGAGCGGCTGAAACAAGAGGAAGCCGCACAAGGGTAAATTCCATGAGTGGTAGCCATCGCGGTCAGTGCGTTTCTGACCGTGGGCTTTCCACAAGGGCAACAACCTAGGATCAATCGGAAGGAAGATTGACCGTGGCTACCAGCGGGAAGCTTTGAAGGGTGAGACCTTGGCTGGCAGTTGCATTCAGGGGCGGTCGGGTGTATGTTGTCGGTCGGGCCGGAGTCGACAATGGAAATTCTGACCTAGGTGGGTAATGGGGCGATAGTGAAGCCAGCCCAGAAAAATCAAAAGTCCACCCTGCGCTTCGAGGCGGTGAAGATCGACCCGTTGTTCGAGGTGCTGGATGCGATCGCTTTCATCGACGGACCCACAACAAAGGATATAGCACAGTACGCCGACATAGACGGCCGCACCGCTGGCAAGATATTGAAGAACGCGCGGCTGATCGGCCTCGTGCAATCACCTGACGACAATGTCTATGTCTTGGCGCAACCGTACCCCTACAAAGGCACGCGCGAGGAAAAGCAGAGGGTCGTTCGCGAGGCGCTGCTGCGCCTGCAGCTGATCCGCAATATACGGCAGTTCATGGCGCTCGGAAACGACCTGCACGACGCGATGCGGAAAGCTGCGACTGTGGTGGGCGAGAAGAATTACGACAAGGCCGCGATAGCTCCGTTGGTCACATGGGCGAATTCCGTGGCCCAGGTGCTCGATCTCGGCGTGCGCGTTGAGACGCTTGTGAACGAGGCAGTCGCCACGAAGGAAGCGAGGCACGCGGAGCACGAGCACGAGCGCGTCGCGTTCATCTCCCACAGCACGAAGGACAAGCCATTCGTACGCAAGCTGGCCGCCGACCTCGTTGCAAACGGCGTCAAGGTCTGGCTCGATGAGCAACGCATCCTGGTCGGCGACTCCATCCCCGAGAAGATCGCGCAGGGCCTGGCAGAGTCCGATTTCTTTCTGATCGTCGTCAGCAAAAACTCGTCCAGCTCCGAGTGGGTGAAAAAAGAGCTGAACAACGCCCTTGTGCATGAGATCGAGCGGCGCAAGGTGACTGTGATGCCGATCAAGACGGACGATGCGGAAATACCAGCCAGCATAAAAGACAAGCTTTATGCCGATTTCACGGGCTCCTACGACGAGGGATTCAATAAACTGCTTGACTCGATCAATGCGCGTGAGGTGGTGACTGATGGCAGACCAAGCTAAAGCAGCAACGAAGATACCGCCGAAGGGTGGACGCAAAGGCGGAACGATATTTCCCAAGATCAATCTGCAGAAGGCGCTCGAATACGCGAAGAAGCTTGTATCGAAGACGCACACCGCCCCGCAGCCGGAAGATGAAATTCTTCCGGGCGTGTTTGGGAACTCAGGGCCGGAAGGAAAGGTGCGTGCTTCGGCGCTGAAGCAGTTCGGTTTGATGGGTGGCAACGTTAGTGCGTACCGAGCGACCGAGTTGGCAAAGGAAATCGATGCGGCCCTCCCTGATGATCGCTATGCACTGCTGCGGCGCGCCGTTCTCTCCTCGAAGTTGTTCAACAAAATCTTCGATACCTTCCACGGCGATTCCGTATCGAAGGCACAGATAGCGAAGCGGGCGAAAGAATTGATTGTCCACCCGGACTCAGCAGATGATTGCGCGCAGTTGTTCATCGAATCAGCCATCACCGCGGGTCTCGGCACGATGGACGGGGAGTCGATCACTCTGGTTAATGCCGGCGCTGTTGTCACGGCTGCTGTTGATCCTGGCGAAGGTGCTGATGCCGAGGAGCCTGAAGGCGAGCAACAGGAAGCTGCGGCGGCCCGTGCAGCCGCTGCGGCGGCCGCCGCGAAGAATAATGCCGGCGCCACGGACGCGGCCGCCGGAAAACGCGGCAACAAGCACGGGCTGTCCGTGAGCCTCAACGTCGATTCGAGCAGCGACCCCGACAAGCTGGAAAAGCAACTGAAGCTTCTCCGCGAGTATGGCGTGATCTGAAGCTGGTAGCGCGGACCTCCGTTCTTGAGGTCCGCGGCTTCTGAGGGGGGGACATGTAGGAAGCGCGAAATGGATGTCTCGCTGTTTGCCGTAAAATTGGTCCGCAGGATACGGAAAGGAGGTCTGCAGGCCACCCTTGGGGACGCTTATCGGATCCTGTTCCCACCCCGCGCGCCCGATGAGTTCGACCTCAAATACGGCACTGATACGGGCGGGATCGACCCGTTATGGAAGTTTAAAATATCCTCACCGAATGCGCGTTATGGCGTGGGGAGCCAGTCTGTGAAAGAGAGGAACCTTGTAGAGGCGATAGAGCTCGTGCCAGAAGATCTGCAGACCTTCACATTTGTCGACCTTGGCTGTGGAAGGGGAAGGGCGCTTCTGATCGCGGCGAGGTTGGCGTTCAAGCAGGTTATCGGAGTGGAGTTCGTACACGAGCTCGCCGAGACCGCGAGGGAGAACCTGCAGAGGGTTGGGGCAGCGAAGGCAGTGGTGCTGGAGCGGGACGCCGCGGATTATCGGTTTCCAGAGGGCAACGTCACGCTCTTTCTCTTTAATCCGTTCTCCCAGGAAGTTATGTCTAAGGTGATTGCGGACCTCGGCGAATCTCTTGCCCGAAAGATATACGTCATCTACTTCGCGCCGGTCTGTGCTGCTCTGCTTGACGCAAGCGGCTTCCTGAGGCGCGTAGGAGGGGGCATACCAGGGGAGCGCGGCATTCAGCTTTGGAAGTCCGTACGTCAGAACGGCTAGCACCGCACATTGATTCTCGGGTCTGCGGTTTTTCCTCGCGGGCCGCGGACCCCAAAGGTGGCAGTCCGCGAGGCGCTTGAGAACGCAAAGGAATCAGTCTTGCCAACCATCGCGTGAGAATTCTGCTCGACGAAGGGGAAGCCATGGTCCCGATCCAACTCATCAGAAGCGTGGGTTTGTTCCCCAAAGAGAGCTCACGATTGGGTCAGCACTAACCGTGGCTACCGCTGCTACTCCGTGATCCCAGCAAGACTTAACCACATGACAAACCATAGCATCGAAATCAGCATTCGAGGGAAGTGGGTGCAGGTTCCCGCTCTGCCCGTTAACGGCTGGAACATTGTGGTTCATGGGCGCTGGCTTAGAATTGCAACGGTCAATGACGAAGAGTGGAGCGAAACTGAGCTGGAAAACCCGGAAACGTATGCCAACAGGTTAAAGGAACAGGGACCGGATGGGCTACGCGCCGATATCTTCACGTTCACACAGAAACTTCCCGCCACCGAGCGTCAATTTCCGTATTGCACGGAATGGGACAGCGTGGCCGCTGCCCGCACCACCAACTTTAAAACCTGGTGGGAGAAGCTGCCCCAGGAATCCCGCAAGAATGTGCGGCGGTCGCAAAGGCGCGGCGTGCGGATTAGCGTGGAACGCTTTGACGACGACCTGATCCGGGGGATCATGTCGATCAATAACGAAACACCGATGCTGCAGGGCATGCCCAACGACCACTACGGCAAAACCTTTGAGCAGGTGAAAAAGGACTATGAGTCTTATCCGGAGCGGAGGGACTTCATTTGCGCCTATTTTGGAAGCGAACTGATCGGCTTCCTGAAGATCGTCTATCGCGGGGAGGTCGCTTCGATACTGAATCTGGCCGCCAAGGCGAGCCATTTTGATAAAAGGCCCAGCAATGCTTTGGTTGCCAGGGCGGTGGAGCTTTGCGAAGCAAGAAAGATCTCTTACTTGACCTACGGCATGTATAATTACGGCAATAAACGCTATGGCACGCTCCGGCAATTCAAGATCCGCAATGGGTTTGAGGAGATCCGGGTGCCGCGCTACTATCTACCCCTGACCGTGTGGGGCGCAGCCGCCCTGAAGCTGAAGCTCCATCGCGGCGCTATTGGGATTCTTCCGGAGCGTTTTCTGCGGATCGCGCTGGGCGCGCGGGCTGGACTTTACAGTGTGAGGCAATTCATAAGCCGGTGTAGCTCAAGGGTAGAGCGACCGAATCGTAATCGGGCGATGGAGCGTTCAAATCCTCCCGCCGGCTCCAGGACACAGAGCGCAGGATCGAGAAACCCGTAGCTCGGAATAAACCCATGCTGGCAGCAGGAGAGGTGGTCCTGAGCTGTATATGATTTAACTTGTAAACACCGTATAGCTGACTTACTATTGGGCGGTTTGGTAATTCTTCCCACGGCTTCACAAACTGTCATTTGTGAAGGAGGAGCTGGAGATGGATACTCAGGCCGTCGTCAATTTGAAGAATGAAGTGGTCCAGCGATACGGCGCGTGGCAGGCTCACAACGTCTATTTGCAGGATGAGGCGTATACAATGGGCGCCAGAGTTGTGGGCGACGAAGTTAAGCTGAGGCGGATTGTGCAATGCGTCTCAGACCTCGCAGGAGGAAGATTAGAAGGCCTGCGAATCCTCGATTTGGCGTGTAACGAGGGACTTTATGCAATCGAGTTTGCGCGCCATAAAGCGCAATGTTTGGGAATTGAAGGGCGAGAGGCAAACATCGAGAAAGCACGATTTGTCAAACAGGTATTATCACTTGACAACCTGGAGCTCGTCGTAGACGATGTGCGCAATCTCAGCGTGGAGAAGTATGGCCGATTCGACGTAGTCCTTTGCCTGGGGCTGCTCTATCACCTTGATGCACCGGACGTGTTTACCTTCGTCGAAAAGCTGGGCGAAGTCTGCCGGAAGATGTGCATCGTAGATACCCGAATCGCACTTCACCCGAAAGCCCGCCGAACCCATAAGGGCGAGACGTATTTCGGAGCCAAGGGTGAGGAGCACGATCCGGGAGACTCGAGAAAGAAGAAGATGGCCAGACTTCAAGCCTCGCTGGATAATGATGATGCCTTTTGGCTTAGCCGCTCGGCGCTTTACAACTTTCTTGCGCGCGCCGGCTTCACCTCGGCCTATGAATGTAACGTTCCGGCCGAACCCCGGAAACCCGCCAATCGAATCACGTTCATAGCGCTCAAGGGAGAACCCTGCTGCCTCTACAACGCGCCTCTTCTGGCAAAGCAGCCTCTCGAAAGCGTGCCCGAACGGCCTCGGCGCGAGGATAACGTCGCGATTGGTTTGCTGAGGCCGGTAAGCCACCTTCTGCCTCGCAAAACCCGCAGGTTGGGCAGAAGATTACTGGGCCGGGACAGCCAACTGACCTAGCCGGTAGCCGGGTCCGATCTACCGGACCCGCGCTTCTGCACTTCAAAAAGCAGTCCAAGGCCCCTCACCGGGCTCGTTCCGCCTGCCACGCTTTCCCCGCGGGAGAGCGTGCCCGAGCTACGACGCGGATGAGGAGTCGCTTTCATCGTTTCTGTGTGCCGCAACTCGGCATAATTGACCGCCTTCAAATGCAGCCCGCAGACCTCAAAAGCGGAGGCCTGCGCTAGCTTAGTTGCAAAGACAGGCGCAATGACCGACGCGTATCACACGCATACCCCGCTTTGAAAATTTAGGTCAAAACCCCTCATTCGGGTCGCTACACTCCCCGCCTTTTCCCCAGGGGAGAAGGTGCCCGACGTAGGAGGGCGGATGAGGGGTCGTTTTTCATCGTTTGCGAGCGTCGCAAAGCGAAATGACGAGCTGATACACGACTGAATAGCGGCGCGAACTTTTCCATCTAAGCGCTAGCACAAATCCCTTAATATGCCTGGAATCGTTGGTCTCATAACAAAAATGCCCCGCGAGCAGGCGGAGCCACAACTTACCCGCATGGTTGAGAAACTCCGCCATGAATCTTTCTATGTCACGGGCACGTGGGTAGATGAATCTCTGGGAATTTATGCGGGATGGGCCTTAGAGGAGGGTTCCTTCTCGGAAGGTATTCCGCTCGTTAGCGAACGCGGGGAGATAGCCCTGATCTTTTCCGGAGAAGAATTTCCGGAGCCAGGAACCGCTGACCGCCTCCAGGCTCAAGGCCACGCTCTCGACAAGGCAAAGTCCTGTTCTTATCTCGTCCACCTCGCGGAGGAAGACTCCAGATTTCCGGTGGGCTTGAACGGAAGGTTTCATGGGCTCCTGGCGGATCGGATGCGCGGGACAGTAATGCTTTTCAACGATCGCTATGGGATGCATCGCCTTTACTATCACGAGAGTGATGAGGCCTTCTATTTCGCCGCAGAAGCTAAGGCCATCCTGGCGGTACGTCCGGAGTTGCGCAGCCTGGACCCTCGGGGACTGGGTGAGTTCCTCTCCTGCAGTTGTGTATTGGAGAACCGTACCGTGTTTAAAGGCGTCCAGGCACTGCCGCCCGCTTCCGCATGGGTTTTTCGCGCTGGGTCCGTCGAAGCGAGGCGCACGTATTTCGAGCCACGGGAATGGGAAGAACAGTCGCCTCTGCAGCCCGAAGCCTGGTATCGCGAAGTGAGAGAGGTTTTCACGCGAAACCTTCCCCGCTATTTCAATGGCCACCGGAAAATCGGCATGTCATTGACCGGCGGACTGGACACCCGGATGATTCTGGCCTGGCACAAGGCTGCTCCCGGCTCGCTCCCATGCTACACCTTTGGAGGCACATTCCATGACTGCCGCGACGTGACCGTGGCGCGTCAAGTGGCGCAGGCTTGCGGGCAGTCCCACCAGGTGATTACGGTCGGAAAGGACTTCCTCTCGCGCTTCTCTTATTACGCGGAACGCGCGGCTTACCTCACGGACGGCTGCGCGGAGATCGGCGACTGCGCGCCGGCAGTTTACACGAGCGGGAAGGCGCGGGCGATTGCGCCGGTGCGGATGACAGGAAATTACGGCAGCGAAGTGCTGCGCCCCGACCCGGCTTTCAAGCCTGTCGAGCCCACTCCGGGATTGTTCAACGATGGGCTGCTCTCCGAATTCAAGCGAGCTCGCGAGACTTACGGCAAGGCGATTCAAACGCATCCTGTCTCCTTCTCCGTATTTCGCCAGGCGCCGTGGTACCATTACCGCCTGTTGGCACTTGAGGAAACGCAGGTTTCCCTCCGGTCGCCTTTCCTCGATAATGATCTCGTCCGCACCGTCTTTCGTGCCCCGCATCCCGCACTCGTGAATAGCGACGCTTGCTTACGCTTGATCGCGGAGGGCGATCCGGCTCTCCACCGCATTCCAACAGATCGCGGCTTGGCCGGAAACCATGGGCGGCTCGCCGCGGCGCTCCGCCAGAGCTTCTTCGAATTCACGTTCAAGTCCGAATACGCTTACGATTATGGGATGCCGCAGTGGGTGGCCCGGATCGATCACCTCTGTTCACCCTTCCGCCTTGAACGACTATTCCTCGGGCGGCATAAATTCTCGCATTTCCGGGTCTGGTACCGCGATGCGCTAGCCGGATACGTTCGCGAAATTTTGCTCGATTCGCGGACTCTTTCCCGCCCTTATTTGAATCGAAACGCGATCGAAGCCATCGTGCGCGGCCACCTGAAAGAGGGCCGAAATTTCACCACCGAAATTCACAACGTTCTGACGCTGGAACTGCTGCACCGCCTGTTCCTCGATCGATAACCACAGCGAGAAGTGACGAAGGGAGAACGTGTGAATAAATCAATCACTCATCACTCGCCGCTGCCCTAAGAAAATGCCCAGACAGCTCGCCACGCTGATTTGCGTTTCCGTGATCTTGGGCCTTTTTTGGTTCGATCGAGACCGCGAAGGCCGGACTTCTATTAGCCTTTGGGTTCCCATTCTATGGGTCCTGATTAACTGCTCGCGCCCGGTGTCTGTATGGTTGGGAATGGGCCCCGCGATGTCCGCCCCTAATCTTTACCTCGATGGGAGCCCGATCGACCGGGCTGTCTTCCTGGCTTTGCTGGCTGCAGGCTTAGCTGTCCTGGTCCGTAGAAAGGATCAGGTTGGGCCGCTTTTGCGGCAGCATGGAGCCATCCTGTTGTTCTTCGCTTTTGCTGGCTTTAGCGTCCTTTGGTCGGCCTTTCCCTATGTCACCTTCAAGCACTGGTGGAAGGGCATCGGCGACGTGGTGATGGTCCTGATCGTGGTCACCGAGCTTCAACCAAAGGCTGCCCTCAAACGGCTACTTGCAAGGACGAGCTTCATCCTCATTCCTCTTTCCCTCCTCTTCAGCAAATATTATCCCGAGCTAGGGCGAGATTTGACCCGAAGCTGGACAACCGCCTATACCGGGGTGACCCTGAGCAAGAACGCCCTGGGGGAAATCAGCATGATTTTCGGACTGGGGGCGTTGTGGTGTTTTCTTGACGCTTGGCGGAACCGAGAGGACGAATATCGCGTCCGGCGCCTGATCGCTCACGGTACAGTTCTCGCCGTCGTACTGGCGATTTTCGGGATGGTTAATTCTGCAACCTCCATGAGCTGCTTCTTTATGGCAGGCACGGTGATGGTGCTGGCAAGCCGCCAATCGATGCGCAATCGGAACTCATCCACCATTCATTTCCTTGTTGCCGCCGTGATCGGTTTTGCCGTGTTTACGCTGATCATCGATCCTGGAAGCGGCCTTCTCACGATCTTGGGAAGAAGTCCCACGCTGACCGGCCGTACCGAAATCTGGCATCAGGTTTTGACCGTTGCCGGCAATCCGTGGGTAGGTACGGGCTATGCGAGCTTCTGGCTGGGTTCGCGGCTTCAGGAAATCTGGAGCCTTCGCGGTGGCACAGGCCTGCAGGAGTCGCACAATGGTTATCTCGAAATCTACTTGAATTTGGGATGGATTGGCGTTGCATTCTTCGCCGGTATTATGGCGACAGGTTACCGGAAGGTGATCGCTTTAATCCGTGCGAATCCAACCGCAGGCTGCCTCAGCATCGGATGGTTTGTGGGCGGCTCAATCTACAGCCTCACCGAGGATGGCTTCAGGATGATGACGCCGCTCTGGATCTTTTTCCTTCTTGCGATCATGAGAATTCCGGAAACGGCAGCTTCAGAGGTTCCGCTCGAGTCCAATCTTGATTCTGACGATAGCCTTCCAGAGTCGGAGCCCGCTCTCGATCCTGCACTGGGCTTCCGATTTCTTGAGGAAAACCGTTGAGGAACGGAAACACCAGCCCGGTGTTCGTGGTCGGTTGCCCGCGCTCAGGCACAACCCTCCTGCATCATATGATTCTTTCGGCAGGTGATTTTGCACTCGCCCGGTTCGAGTCTGACACGTTCTCCCTTCTCGCGCCGAGATTCGCGGACTTAGCCTCTTTGAAGGCCAGAAAGAGACTGATGGACTTCTGGCTGGCAAGTGAAAACTTTGTCCAATCCGGACTCAATCGAGACGATATTGAACCGGAAGTCTTGAGAGGCTGCCGGGATGCTGGAGATTTTCTGCGCATCGTGATGGAAACCCTGTGCCGCAAACAGAACGTCCACCGCTGGGCTGAAAAGACGCCTGATCATGCGCTGTATATCCCTCAAATCAAGCAATCGTTTCCCGAGGCCCTCATCGTGCACATCATCCGCGACGGGCGGGATGCGGCATTGTCACTGGCGAAGTTTGGCCGGATTCGTCCTTTTTTCTGGACGCGAGGGAGTGGGCTGGTTTCCTTTGGCCTTTTCTGGCAATGGATGGTGCGGAGAGGGCGATCGGACGGACAAAAAATCGGACAGGATTACTATGAATTGCGCTACGAGGACCTCGTCGAAAAGCCACAGGAGACGTTAGCGCGGCTCGGCGATTTTATCCACCACGATCTGGACTATGACCGCATCCGGCAGGTTGGCATTGGCTCGGTTACCCAGCCGGACTCCTCCTTTAAAAGCGGGAGCCCTGCCGAAAAGTTTGCGCCTGTGGGCCGGTGGAAAAAGCATTACACACCCGAGGAGCTCGCCAGGTTCGAGGCGCTCGTTGGAGAGGGTCTCGAAGAGATGGGGTACCCCCTCGCAACCCGCCCGCGGCGAACGGCGCGCGCCCTCTCAGCCGTTTTGACTTCCGCTTTCTACGAATTGCAGCTTGAGTCGAAGCACTGGCTCAAGTCTCATACACCGGCCGGTCGACTGGTGGGAACGAGAACATATAGGGGAGTAGCTGAAGTCTAGGCGCAATAGCCGACGCACATCACAGGCGTGCTCGGCTTCGCAAATTTCGATCGAGATCCGTCATCCGGGTCGCGGAGTTTACCGTGAGCCCCTTCGCTCCGCTCAGGGCGATTCGAAGAGGAGCGAATCGGCTCCCCACCTTCTCCCCTGGGGAGAAGGTGCCCGAAGTAGGAGGGCGGATGAGGGGTCGTTTTTCTCACGCTGAGCAGGCCGCCTGTCCTGCAGAGGAGTCTCGATGCAGTTTGTCGAGACGACGAGAAGTTCTTCTAGAATCTATCAGGGCAGAACGCTGGCAGGTTACGTATGAACTTATTCAGCTCTACCGAACATGCTCTCACCGGCTTCAAGAACCGGCTACTGCAGATCGTGGCGCGGGCAGCGCCTGGCGCAACCTCGCTACGCGTCCGGCTGCACCGTTGGCGCGGAGTCAAAATCGGACAGGGCGTCTGGATCGGGTACGACACGATTATCGAGACTTCAAGACCCCACCTCGTGAGCATCGGCGACGGAGCCGTCCTCGAAATGCGCGTCATGGTGATCGCTCATTTCCGTGAGGTGAGGGGCGTAAACATCGGGCCGCACGCGAGCATCGGGCCGGGCTCGATCATCATGCCTGGAGTGAGCATCGGGGAAGGAGCCGTTGTCACTGCGGGCAGCGTTGTTACACGTTCGGTGCCTCCCATGACGGTTGTCCAGGGCAACCCGGCGAGGGCCGTCGCCCGGGTGGGCGTCATGCTGCTTCCTAACGTTTCGCTAAAGCAATTCAGCGCTGCCCTTAAACCCATCGAGAAACAAGCATGAGTGTTACTCTCTGCGAGCGCAAGCTTATTGCCGTCTTTCCCAGCTCGAGCTGGCGCTCAGAAAGTGTTCTTCTTGCTTCGCTTCAAGAGCTCTTTCCGGTCGATTTCGTCCCGGAAAGCGAGACAAGCTTGGACCAGGCTGACGCGGCACTTTGCTTCCCTGGAGAAGACAACCGCGCGAAACAGGCTTTTGAGCGCGGAGTGAGCTCGTTTCTGTTCGGTTCTGCCGCCCCGTCGGGCGACACTCGATCCGCTTCCAGTGTGTGGCTCTCGAATCACTCCTGCCTGCACCCCGCTTTCCGGAACGACCAAGTCCCGGGCGGGGGCGCCAGCGCAGCCACTGGGCTCGCTGCCGCAGATCAGGATTGCATCCTGGCTTCCCAGCGCTCGCGGCCTCTGTGGATCGTTCGCTCCGGAGGTCAGGCGGAGCTGCACACCACGGCGCTCGGCCCACCGCGCCTGGGACAGAAGGAATTGCTCTGGTCGTGGCTACAACCGGAAAACTGGATGGCCTTAGTGCCCTTGCTGCACTTCCTTCGCCGGATCACAGCCGAAAGCGGCTGGAGGCTTCCTGAACAACACGCATGCTTCATCTTCGATGATCCCAACTTACATTCACCCCGCTACGGTTTCATTGATTTTGCTGAATTGGCCGAACATGCTGTCGCGCACGATTACTCTGTAGCCGTTGCCACGGTTCCAATGGATGCCGGGTATGCGGCGCCGGACGCGGTTCAGCTTTTTCATAAACACCAGCGCCATCTCTCACTGCTGATCCATGGAAACAACCATGTCAGAAATGAATTGTCCCGGGATTATGCTGGCGAAGAAGCACTGCAGGTACTGGCCCAGGCTCTCACGCGCACAGCCCGTTTGGAGCGGATCACCGGCCTGCGGGTTTCGCGGGTAGTCGTCGCGCCCCATAGTGCTTGCACCGAATCCGTCATGGGCCAAATGCTTCGCTTACCGCTGGAAGGCGCATGCATATCCGTTCCCGCACTGCTGCACTGGAACCCGCTAACGAGCTGGCCGCTGAGCTTCGGTTTGCTCCCGGTCTCCTTTATGGCCGGAAGCTTTCCCGTTATCGATCGCTTTCGCTTCCGAAACGGCCTTTTTCGCGCGCGTCTCGCCGCCCTGCTCGGTCAGCCCATTATCCCTTATGGACACCACCAGGATTGCGCGGAGGGGCTTGGCCCTCTGGCGGAAATCGCCGATGCCGTGAATAGCTGGGGTCGGACAAACTGGACAGACCTCGAATCGATATTGGGTGCTTATTACCGGACCAGGAGAGACGGCAGCCTGCTTCACGTGGAGATGTGGTCGCGTCGCGTGCGAGTTTCGATCCCCCCGGATGTCTCTCATCTCGCGGTGCACGCTGCACCGGGCGTCGAATGCGGCGGATTGGTTGAAGTGACAGCCGACCAGAATTTCGCTGGCGCACAGGCTTGCGCTCTGGAAATTCCTTTTCGCGTCGCACCCTCAACGATGATCGAGGTCCGCTTCGCTTCCGCCGGTTTAATTGAGCCTTCAGGCGTGGCGCAGCCAGGCTACCAATTGTGGCCGCCGGTGCGGCGCAGGCTTGCCATCGGAAGGGACCGCTTGATGCCGGTTCTTGGGCGCTTCCGACGTTCAACCGGTGATGGATTCGCCGTATCGGCGCACCTGAAAACGGCTCGCCAAGCTGACGTTCTTTCCCGCAAAACTTAACGGGCTTGGTTCACTGACTCAGCACCCACGACCATGAAACTCTATGATGCCTTAAACCTGATGCGCCAAATCCCGGCTGATGCCGAGCCGGTTGTGATTTGTATTGCGTGCGGCTTTACACCGCTCCATTTTGAAACTCTGCTTGCCGGTGAGATTTGGCAGCAAACGCATCAGAAAGCCGAAATCCTGCGGGGACTGTATGGCGACTTGCCAGGGTCGCTGCGCAATGCGCCTCAGTCTGGCGCAGACGCCGTCATTTGCCTGATCGAATGGTCGGACCTGGACCCGCGGCTTGGTCTGCGAAGCCTGGGAGGATGGTCGCCTCGATTGTTTCCCGACATCCTGGAAACTGCCGGCCGCCGCATGCTCGAATTGCAAAACTTGATCGCGGACGCCGCTGCCGCCGTTCCCGTTGCACTATCGCTCCCGACGCTGCCCTTACCGCCAATCTCGTTCACTTCAAAGAACCAGGCTGGGGTCTTCGAGTTGCAGTTGCAATCCTGTGTGGCTGCTGCTGGTGTGCGCCTCGCACAATGTTCAAACGTTCGGGTACTAAGCCGCAGCGAGGCCGACCTCCGGTCGAATCCGGGCGAACGCCTGGACATCCAATCCGAGCTGGTCGCCGGGTTCCCGTATACGCTGCCGCACGCCGCCGCAATGGCGGGAATGTTTGCGCGCTTAATCTCTAACCCGCTGCCCAAAAAAGGACTGATTACCGACCTGGACGATACGTTTTGGAAGGGCATTGTGGGGGAGGTGGGCACGAATGGCATTGGCTGGACGCTTGAAGCTGGGGCGCAAGTCCACGGCCTTTATCAGCAGCTTCTTGCGGCGCTCGCCGAAGCGGGCGTTCTTCTGGCCGTCGCAAGTAAGAACGATCCCGGAGTGGTCGATGCCGCATTCGCGCGTGAGGACCTGATTTTGGCGAAACAGAAACTTTACCCGATTGAAGTCAACTGGGAGCCTAAATCTCACTCCATCGCCCGCATCCTTCAGGCGTGGAACATTCATGCTGATTCTGTGGTCGTGGTCGATGACAGCGCCATGGAGTTGGCTGAGATTGCCGCGTCGTATCCCGGCATTCAATGCTTCCAGTTTCCGACCGGTGACGCCCGCTCTGCCTGGCGTCTATTCGAACAGCTTCGGGAGTGCTTCAGCAAGAGCAGCCTGCAGGATGAGGATTTGCTGCGAGCCGAAAGCATTCGCCAGAAACCAGGCCGTTCCTCCCCAACGGCGCTCGCGACGAGCGAAGACTTTCTTGACGAGGCAAAGCCGGAACTCTCCGTCACGTACGCGGATTCCGCAGGGGACGTGCGCGCACTGGAGTTGATCAACAAAACAAATCAGTTCAACCTCAATGGCAACCGCCACAGTTATGCCTCCTTGCGCCGCTATCTTGAAGAGCCAGGCCGCTTCATGGCGGTTGTTTCCTACAAAGATAAATACGGACCGCTCGGGAAAATCGCTGTGATCTGCGGCGCTCGCCATCAAGGTGGAGCAGACGTTGATACCTGGGTGATGAGCTGCCGCGCCTTCTCCCGCCGGATCGAGTATTGGTGTTTGCAGGAGATCTTTGAGCGGTTCGATACGAATGAAGTCACTTTTCGCTTCTGCCAGACAGAGCGGAACCGGCCCTTTCAGGATTTCCTTTCGAATATTCTGGGCGAGCCGGCATCCCCTGGCTCCACTTTGACGAGGACGGATTTTTTATCCCGGCGGTTCCCACCACGCCCGATACTGATGGAGACTTCCCATGCATAACGTTCGGCAGAGATTAATCAAATGCTTTTCCGCGGTCTTTCCTGAACTCACGCCTGACGAGATTGTGACCTCGACGGCCGAGGGCACCGGCCACTGGGATTCACTCTCCGCAGTCACGCTGCTCGCGGTGGTTCAGGAAGAATTTGGGGTTGAGCTTGAGACGGACGGCATAGGAAGCTGTTCTTCGTTTAGCGCCATGCTGGAGCGCGTGAATGAAGCCGTTCGGACATCGGTTCCGGCCGGGCTTCGAAGTCAATGATTAAGCGATCGCCCACATGAAGCACGCGAATCCAGGAGCGGCGAGGCCGAAACCGAACGGCCCGTGGATCGAGGAGAGTGTTTGAAGCCATTTGGTGCCGACGGGCTGTTCGTTCCCATCGAAAAAGGCGGAATGCGCCGCCTGGCCGTGCGAGGTGCCGGGGTCACGGTTTCGGCCAGGGGCGTGGCGTTGGCGATCCAGGTGGTCGCGACGGTGGTCTTGGCGCGGCTGTTGACGCCGGCCGACTTTGGCGTGGTGGCCATGGTCACGACATTCAGCCTCCTTCCTGTGAACGTTGGGCTGAACGGGTTTACGGAAGCGGTAGTGCAGTGGGAGAAGATTCACCATCTCCTGGCCAGCAATCTGTTCTGGATCAATATTGGCGCAGGGGTTGTCTTCACGGTAGGGTTTGCCGCTGCAGGCTCGCTCCTCGCAAGGTTCTACCGAGACCCACAGGTGGCGAGCGTGGCCGCCGCGATCTCGCTGACCGTCCTGTTTACCAGCACCTCCGTCATGCACTTGGCTCTGCTCAAGCGGGCCATGCGCTTTTCCTTGATCTCGGCGAATGAAATTGTTGCTGGGGCGGTTTATGTAATCGTTGCAATCTTTCTTGCCTGCCAAGGCTGGGGATACTGGGCGCTGGTGGTCGGTCTTATCGCCGAGCGGCTTAGCAGGAACGTGGGGGCCTGGACGTTGTGCCGCTGGGTGCCGGGCCGGCCCCGGCGCGCCGTGGGCACCATGCCGATTCTGCGCTTTGCCGCCAACGTTTACGGGCGATTTAGCGTTCGCTATTGCGCTCGAAACATGGATAACCTTCTCGTCGGGTGGCGATTCAACGCAGTCTCCCTCGGGTTCTATAAAAAGGCGTATGACCTGTTTGCCCTCTCAGCGTCCCAGATCTCCGGCCCTCTCACGGTGGTTGCGGTCGCGGCGTTGAGCCGCCTGCACCAGGATCCGGTGCGGTTCAAACGATGTCTGATGGAGTCGCTTGCCGTCCTGGCCTTTGTGAGCATGGGTGTGGGCGCCGTTCTGACGCTGACCGGCCAGGATGTTGTCCGGCTGGTGCTTGGACCAGGATGGGGTGAGTCAGGAAAAATATTCATCTTCTTTGGTCCAGGCATCGGACTCATGCTGCTGCACGGCGCGCATGGCTGGATTCATCTCTCGATTGGGCGGGCAGACCGCTGGCTGCGTTGGACCGTCCTGGAGTTTCTCGTCACAGCCTTGCTGTTCATCCTCGCTCTGCCCTGGGGACCGGTAGGAATCGCCGCAGCCTGGACGCTTGCCTTCTGGCTGCTCACGCTGCCAGCCTTCTGGTATGCGGGCAGGCCGATCCAGGTGGGGATCGCGCCGGTGATTCGAGCGGTCTGGAAGTACGTCGCCGCAGCTCTGATGGCAGGTTTAGCGACTGCTGCCGTGGTTTGGGGAGTCTCCTCCTTCGCCGCAGCGATGAGTGCCGCCCAGGCGCTCCAACGGATTATCGCAATCTCAGTCCTGTTTGGGGTGCTGTATCTCGGTGCGATTATCATCTTGCACCGAAGCTGGGCACCCATCATTCAGTTCACAGAGTTGCTGAGAGAGATGATGCCGTGGAGCAAACCCTCAACACCGGATGCGGCAATTACTGCCACCCGAGTCTGATGGGTGGAGATAGCTGAAAATGCGCACCCTGGCTAAATACCTGCTCACCCGTGTGGGCAAACGGCTCTCTTTTGAGACAATATACAACCTGAACGCCGCCACGAACTATCTCGAGGCGGGCCGCTGGATGCACGCCGAGGGCTATGATGTAGCCGGTCGGTTTGCCCGACGTGAACAACTGTTTGATCTCGTGGGCACCGAGGTGGCAGACCGTGAGGTGCTGTACCTTGAATTTGGCGTCTATCGTGGCAACGCTACGCGGTACTGGTCAAAGCTTTTACGCAACCCGGCAAGTAAACTGCACGGCTTTGACAGCTTCGAAGGCCTGCCGGAAAACTGGCTCCCTCAGCGCCCTGAAGGTTATTTCTCGCTGCGAGGCGAGGCTCCTCTAATGGATGACACCCGTGTCCGTTTCTTTAAAGGCTGGTTTGAGCAGACGCTGCCCGACTATGAGCTTCCGTCGCACGAAGTGCTGGTGCTCAATTTTGACGCGGACCTCTACGCACCAACGATTTTCGTGCTCGATGCTCTCGAGCGCGCCATTATTCCCGGAACGTATATTTATTTCGACGAGTTCAACCATCAGTTTCACGAGATGCGCGCCTTCGACGAGTTTACGAAGAGAACCGGCATGAAGTTCTCCCTGCTGGGCGTAACGCGCACCTTGGAGCATGCATTGTTTCAGCGCATCTAATGAACCGCCACGGTGAGGCCGGTTGGAGGGGCAATGGAACCTCCGAAATCTGCCGGATAACAATTCGCCGCGTTAAAGAGCAAGATATTGGGATAGCCGGCCGTGCCGCCGCTGGCGTAGGTTCCCGGGCTGTTGGCTAAGACGTAGCGGATTGTGGTTGATGTTGCGGCAGCCACAGCATAAGTGCCGTTATACCCTGATGGAGAGATGCCCGAGACCTCCACAACGTCACCGGTCTCGAGGGTGTTCGAGCCAATCGTAAGCGTTACGGTTCCGGTCTCGTAGCCTGTTTCTGCCCAGCTTGCGCTGCTCACCCTGAACGTCTGCTGGTAGGCAGGATCAATGGGGGTATGCATATCGCAGAGCTGCGCCGGGATGGCATAGGAATATCCGTCCATCCCGTCCGGCGCTGTGCCGCCCGTCACGTCAGGTCCAATGGCTGGCCAGGGCGGAGTCCCCCATGGTGTTTGCCAGAAAGCTGGCCGAGACGATAGATAAAACGATGGCGGCAAAGTATGAGTGGAAGGGACCACGCTGGCGTCGATGAACCTGAATGAGGAAGTTGGAATCAGTGAAGCGGCCCACTGAGACGTTCCGGTGACCACATCGACGTTGCCCCAGCGCAAGAGAGTTTCACCAACGAGCGGGTCATTCGGGACGGTGCTGCCCTCGGTTTGCGTGTTGAGGTCCCAAATGGACGTGGTTGCATCCAATGCCGTCGATTGTTCGCTTGTCTCTGCGCCCAGCGTTCCCATCACGTTTCCGATGAAATTCTCAGCGCGGTTGAACGCATAGTCCGCGGCGGCTACCAGGCTTTCCTCTTTGGCAGGGGTATCCTGACCCCGGAAGCGATTGCGGAACGAAGTGGAAGTACTCCCGTCTCCATGGACGTCATCGAGACTGGCAAAAGCCACATCATTACCCTCAAATAACTCCATACCGGACATGTCGTGGTTCTCTGAAAGGAACGGGTAAAGCCAGTCGGTCTGCCTGCCGCCACTATCGAAGGCGTAGTTGTAGCCATAAACGGATCCCCAATCTCCGCCGATCATCAGGCAGGCAACGACATGCTGGCAGATGTTATTCTGGATAAGGCTGTCCTCAGCGGCTTCATACACTTCAATTCCGTAACTCGTTGCCGCTCCCCCTTTAGTACCGAAGAAGTAGCTATCAACCACTTCGTCCCGGGCTGAGCCTTCGCGGATCCACACATGGTTTCGTCCGGCACCGATGGAGCGCACGTTCTTTACCCAGCATTCATAGGTCCTGTGAAGATGAATGCCGCCGGTTTCCGATCCTCCGCCGTCGTGGGTATAGTCGAGACTCAGGTTTTCAATGCCGTCCTGGGTCAGGTACTTCCCAGTCCACCAAATCCCCGGAGATTGCGACGCCCTCCAGTTGGGCATATACAAGGGCGGGGAAATTGTGATCTGGTTGCCGTTGATGGCCGTAATCACTTTGACTTCCGCCTGCGATCTCCAGCTTATTTCACCGGGAGCACACGCCGGGTCGGAAGCGTCGGGACACGATCTTCCGATAGGGCCACTTTCACCTTCATCGGTTACGACCCCCTGGATGTTGCTCATGAACAGTCCACCGGTGTCGCCGGTTGCATACCCGCCGCCGCTGGCTGCTAATCCGGAAGTCGAATCGACGTATTGAAAGCTTGTGGGGCTGGGGACGGCGGTAATCTGAAACCATCCCTCGTAGCCCCTGGCAATCGCGGCATTTCCCAACTGAACTCCAATCCCCACACTTTGGCCTGCAGTATAGCCGTGGGGAATCGTCGTGGTGATGGTCACGGCGCTTCCGTTTTCCGTCGCCCCGCTGACGCCAGCGCAATTGCCCGCGCCTCCGCTAACCGGGCAGATGCCCACGGAATCGTCCCGTTGATCGAGAATGATGATTTGGCCTGCGCTCAGCCCGGCGGAGGAGCCTATGGTGATGACGTTCGCGCCTTTTGCGTACCCGGCTGTCCAGGTAGTGCTGCCGGGATAATTTCCGGTCCAGCCGCTGTTCCCCCAGAGGCAAACGTCCGCCGAGTTTCCGCATTCGTGGGCCGGTAATCCAGTGAAGAGAAGTTTTGTTTTGTCCGGCCCGGCCCCGCGCAGCGTGACGTTGCTCACGGCACCAAATGTCAAGCCGCTGGTGATGGTATAGGTCCCGGCCTGTAACTGGACCACCTCGTTCGCCGCACAGGAAGCGATGGCGTTATCAATGTTGTCCATATCTGTTGCATTGGTAAGGCCCGAGGGAGATACAGTAGCACAGACAGTCGTCCGGTTCGGAATACCGCCTGGAATGCCCGCGCCAGACCAGTCAATGGCACGGCTCGGATCGATAATCCCCGACCATGCCTGGCCGTAACTGAGCGGGGAGGAAAGCACTACGGCGAATAGAACGAAAAGGTATAATTTCATTTTTCACTCTCGCATTTTGGAATGAGCCGGCGAAGCATGTTATGAATACCGTCGGCGCACATTCAGCAGAATTTAAATCGCCTGGACATGATAGTGAATTTGTACTCTTTAGGCAATGACGACCCACGCTTTTATTTTCGATCCGCTTCGTGATCCCCGATGGCCTCAATTTCTGAACCTGCACTCGCAGGCGTCTATCTTCCATACCCGCGAATGGCTGCAGGCTCTACAGAGGACGTACGACTACCCTCCGGTCGCTTTTACAACTTCCTCGCCCGGAGGTCCGCTTGAAAACGCAATTGTGTTTTGTCGGGTAGAAAGCTGGCTGACGGGCTCTCGCCTCGTCTCATTGCCGTTCTCCGACCATTGCCAACTTCTGGTTGAGCATCGCGACGATTGGGCTATCCTTGTGGCCGAAATGCAACAACAAGTGGCTGCCAAGAAGTGTGGCTACGTTGAGCTTCGGCCCCCGATCTCCAACCAGGACCGCCTCGCGGGACTCGCACCCTTTAAAAAGAGCGAGGAATATCACCTTCACAAGCTTGATCTGCGGCCAGACCTCAGAGCGATCTTTCGGAATTTTCATGAGAGCTGCATTCAGAGGAAAATTCAGCGTGCAGGGCGCGAGAACTTGACGTATGAAGCGGGGCGTTCCGAAACAACCCTGGCGAAGTTCTATCACCTTTTGTTGCTCACTCGGCGGCGGCACCAGCTCCTGCCCCAGCCGGTCGCCTGGTTCCGCAATCTCATCGGCTCTCTCGGCGAGAACCTCACGATTCATGTCGCATCGAAAGGGGACCAGCCCATCGCGAGTATCCTCACGCTCCGCTATAAAAAGACGATAGTTTATAAATATGGGGCTTCAGACGCCAACGCTCATCCTCTCGGAGGAATGCCGTTTCTCTTCTGGAGAGCCATTGAGTCCGCGAAGCAGTGGGATGCTCAGGAATTCGACCTCGGCCGGTCAGAAGTGGAAAATCCGGGTCTGATGAAATTCAAAGAGCGTCTGGGAGCGGTGGGGTGCAAGGTTTCATATCTCACGCTCTGCTTGCCGCGTTTCCATAGCTTCCGGAAACGGCCACGGCTGCGGCTGGCGGGTGGTGCATTTGCGCGAATGCCGGATTCGCTGGCGCGAATCGCCGGGAGTGTGCTCTACAAACACGTAGGATGATAGCAGGGAGAAACCGGGTACTCAGGAGGGGAAAAAAGGGGGATGAGGGAAACGTTTCTTGATTTTTATCGCTGTCCGGCAGCCTTTGCGAGCTTTGCCTTAGCCCCCGAGGTATCTACGGGGCCAGGCTATTTTCACTTTGGCCCGGAGATTGTCTGCTTCGGGAACTGCGCGTCCGGCCATTCTTCCCACTTCCCGAAAAATGGGCTTTACGATTCGTTCCGCGACGTTACCGCAGACGCAGGAGGCATTCGGCTGCCGTTTGACCTCACCCAGGTCATCGACAATCTTCGCTTGGAACGATATACGGCTACATCAAACCATCACTCCATCGAGCGCATGATTCGCGAGGGATACTATTTCGTCCGTCCGGTTCTCGGCGTCGCGACCCGCAAGCACCTTCAGAAGCTTTTCCTTCGAGGCTGGGAAGAGCTACCGTTTCCCCGCTGGCCCCTGGATACCACTGTGGAGCAGCTCTTCGAAAAGCTCATGTTAATTGCTCTTGAATGGAAAAATGTGGAGACTGTCCCCTTCATCTGGTTCTGGCCGGACGGCGCACCAAGCTGTGTGATGATGACCCATGATGTTGAAACTGAAGCGGGCGCCAACTTCTGTACGAAGCTGATGGATATCGACCGGGCGTCGGGGATCAGGGCGGCGTTTCAAATCGTGCCGGAGGAGCGGTACCCCGTCAGCCTGGAGCTTTTGGAGAGCATTCGCCGCCGAGGGTTCGAGCTGAACGTTCAGGATTTAAATCATGATGGGCGTCTCTTCCGGAATCACAAGACGTTTCTTGCCCGGGCAGAATCCATCAACCGTTACGCGCGGATCTATGGCTCGCGAGGGTTCCGCGCTGCCGCCATGTACCGGAACCCAGACTGGTGCGAAGCTCTGGATGTCAGCTATGATCTCTCGATTCCCAATACCGCTCATTTGGAAGCTCAGCGCGGCGGCTGTTGCACGGTCTTCCCATATTTTATCGGCAAGATTCTTGAGCTTCCTCTGACAACCACGCAGGATTATTCCCTATTTCACATCCTCGGAGAGTATTCGATCGATTTGTGGAAGCGCCAAATCAGCCTCATCCAGAAAAAGCACGGCCTCATCAGTTTCATTATTCATCCCGATTACATCATTCCTGAGCGGGCGCGCAATACCTATCAGGCCTTGCTTGATCACTTGGCTCGACGAGAGGCAGGCGGCGAGGCATGGTCTGCACTGCCCGGGGAGGTCGATACCTGGTGGAGAGCGCGGAGTCGGATGGAGCTGGTGGCCGAAGGCGGCCGCTGGGTGATCAAAGGCCCAGGCTCGGAGCGCGCGCGCGTCGCGTTTGCAGTGCGCGAGGGGAACGAGCTGGTGTATCGCTTTTCGAATGACACGACCGCGTCGTGCCACGTGTGAGTTGTGCGAGCTTTTATTTTTCAGATCCGTGGTTTCCCTTTCAGGCGATGAAACGAGGTACAGCCCCGCGACCGGAATGCTGCCCGCCGCGAGCGCTTCGAACAGAAAATAGCGCCTCATGCCCTGCGGGCCCGACGTCGCGTCGCTGGCTCGGTTGGGCAGTGGTACTGGCCTGGGCGGCAGTAATTTTCTGTTTTTCTACCTCCCACTTTGGCCCTCATTTTTCCAAAAACATCCTCGGCTGGCTGCTCGCGGCTGATCACCTTACCCTCTCACCCAGAATTTTCCATTTTCTAGACAAGGCATTCCGGAAATCAGCTCACGTGGCGAACTACGGCGTCTTCGCGGTGCTCCTCTATATAACTCTGGGCACCGAAAGACGGCTGCGGTGGAGCTGGCGACGGGCGGTTCTCAGCATTTTGATCGCGGCGGGTTACTCTCTCACCGACGAATTTCACCAGCTTTTTGTTCCCGGCCGGCAGGGTTCGTTGCGGGATTGCAGCATCGATACGTTCGGTGCGAGCGTCGCACTCGCTCTGTTTTATCTGGGCCAAAAGCTGTTCGGGAAGGAGATCACACCTGATGCCTATTGAGCAACGGCTCGAAGAGATCCTTCGGGCGGAAGTCGAGCGCGTAAACGTCCGTAGGCATCCGTCTCCAAGAACCATCCTCTTCGTTTCGCTCATCGCAGCATCCGCTTTGGCGGCTTTGGACCCGCTCCGGCGACTACTGCTGGTCTCTATGGGAAGTGACGAGTATTCCTATCTCGTTCTCATACCCATAATGGTTGTGGGTCTCTTCTACCTCGAGAGAAAAAAAATCTTCCAAGAGCTTCATTACTCATGGGGAGCTGGGTTAGCGCTGATTCTGGTTGGGGCAGGGATAATCGGCGGGAGCATCGTCCTTTCAACACGTTTGAGCTCAGCAACCCTTCTGTTTCTGGAGGTTCTGGGGTTAGTGATCGTCTGGATGGACAGCTTCATTCTCTGTTATGGCACGCACACAGCGCGCGCGGGGCTTTTTGCACTGCTCTTTATCTTGCTGTTTGTGCCACTGCCGGAGGCGCTGCTGGCGCGACCCATCGCGCTGATCCAGCACGGGTCTGCGAACGTCACCTCGTTTCTCTTTGGACTCTTCGGAGTTCCCGTTTTCAGACAGGGCTTGACGTTTTCGCTCCCGCGGCTGACTTTTGTGGTCGCGACCGAATGTAGTGGGATTCATTCAAGCACGGGTTTATTTATTACCACCCTGTTGGTAGGTCATTTCTATTTCAAACCGAGCTGGGCGAAAGGTCTGCTGGTGCTGCTGGTATTCCCGATTATTTCCTTTACGAATGGCCTTCGCATGTTCGTCCTTGCCACCCTCGCGGTTTATGTAGACATGAACTTCTTCTATGGCAATCTTCATAAAAAAGGTGGGATCCTGTTTTTTGTCTTGGCGCTCCTGATTCTGGCGCTGATCACGAAACTGCTTCGGGGTCGACCGCTGCAAGCCGGAAACGAGAAGCAGAAGAGAGCGACAAGCGCGGAATGACCTACGCCCGCAATTCATCATTCTGAGGTCACAGCTCATAATTCTTAAAACGGTCCCTCCAGCATCAAATGAATCGCATATTGCATCGCCGTCGTGCCCGTCGATGCATATCCGACGGTCGAGTATTTGATCGCTGCCGCCGCACTGCGAAAGAAGTACGAGGAGGAACCGCTCCCTTGGGAAATGGACCCAGCGGCGTTACCCCCAGAAGTGCCCGCAGTGTTATTCGTCGCCGAATTCGAAAGTTCAACCGTTTCCGCCACTCCGGTATCTGCATCCGTGTACTCGACGTAGCATCCGGGAAGGTTCGAACTGGTCGTTGCCGCCGTCGTGAGCACCACGTAACAGGCGATTCGGTAATCTCCAGCGGTTGCCGGAGTGGTCAGTATGATCGGAGCAATACTCGCCGTTTGTGCTGTCGCGTCTGCTTTGATGATCGACGGCCCGCCGTTGCACGCCGCCCCCGCTGAAGTCAAAACCCCGCCCGCTCCCGCTTGCACACAGTTTCCGGCTGTCAGTCCGGTATCGGTCACGGATGGAAACGAGACCGTCGCCGCTCCGCTCGAACCGGTATGGCTGAAGCTCAGGGTCGATGTCGGGTTCGTGCCGCTTCCCAAAACGTTCTGAGTCGTCCAGTTGTCGGGCGCGTCGGAACCCGTCCACGCGCGGGCTGTATAGACCAGTTGCGGCGAACTGTAACTATGTGCGGACGTGGCGGCAGTAAGTTGGCGGAGATCAATACCGCTGATTGTCCCGCTCGTCGACAGATTGCCCACCAGAAGCGGAATAGCCAACGATCCCGACGCATCAGAAACTTGAAGCAGGGAAGTCCAACCTCCCGTAGACGCCGCGCTTTCGCCAATCCTCAGCCCCGAGAGATAGCTGCCGCTTGTGCCGCTGGAGGTAAGGTCCCAATCCCACGTCTGTGAATTGTTGCCATTGGAAATGGAATGGCTCGCCGTCGCCGCACTGAGTGAAGCCAATGCCGAAGAGCCACTGCTTCCACACGGCGATCCCGCGTCCGCCTGCGTCCAGTTTTCGCCCCAAGTTACGCAATCACCGCTTGTCGGTGGCGTCGAGGGCCCTTGCGGAACGGGTGCAAATGGGCCGCCGTTGAGTGAGATCTGAACTGTGTGCGTGGTTCCATCTCCGGCGCACAGCACGTCTTTACCGGAAGCCGCGCCGGAGCACGTTCCTTCCGTGCCGCTCATGATGGCCGGTCCCGTTGCCGTCGAGAGAAACGAATCAGCGGTTAGCGTTCCCGCGACCGTCAGACTGTGAGTGGTTGAGTTGTAGGTCAAATTTCCCGGGTCAACCGCTGGAACAGCCATGCCTTCCGCGTTAACCGAGCCTCCAAACTCGAGCTCGCCCGCCTGCGTCATCGGGTTCGTCTGAATGAATGTTCCTGCTGCGCAGTCAAATGCCGGCACTCCCGAATTCACACACGCCACTCCGTTCGCTCCCGGCGCGGCGGAAATCGTTGTCTGGAATGCCGCACCGGTCGTGTTGGCTGACGGACCCGCGTTCACCGGCGTCTCGGGAATCGAACCAATCGAATAGTTCGTGCTAAAGCTTGTAATCGGTGACGAATTGACCAGCACAGTGTTCGCGCCATTGTTCAGGTAGAGATTCCAGCCCGTCGCGTAATTCTGAGCGGGCGGGCTTAGCGAGATCGAGCACTTCCCCGCTGTGCAACTCGAGAGCGAAATCAGCGTGCTCATTCCGGGAACTGTTTCGCCATTGCCGTTCACGAGCGAATAGGCAACCGTCACCGCAGCCGGACTCGTACCGATACTTCCGCCCGTGGTCAGGAGCGAATAGGCGGGAGCGGTCGGAGACGGGAGCGCAGGGGAGAGGAACTGGTTGTAGGCCTCAGCCTCAACCCCGCCATAAAGCCGCACGAATGAGGCACTCGGCTGGTTGTTCGCCCCCAGCGTCCAGTTGTAGCTCAATGGCAGGTTGATCGTTCCGTTGGCTGCGACGCCCAGCGCTTCGCCGCTCAGTGCAGTGTTCGAAACAGGCGGCGCAGCTCCGGTTGTTGTGATCGAAATCAGGTTCACGCGCGCCGCGCTGGTCGTGAAGTTGGCGCTGCTGGTTTGAAGCGTCAAGCCAGTGCACGGCCCCGGTGACGCACACGCAGCAGCGTAGATACTCCACGTTGTCGCGCCGGCCTCGAACGATGGTGCGCCAATCGTCACGCTTTGCTTAGCGCTCGTCGCGGCCGCAGAAGTGCCGGAAGCGCTGCACGGCGTGCTTCCGGTCGGACTGTTGATGGTGACGCATGCTGTCACCACGTCACCCGCCGGAATGGAGCCGCCCGAAGCCACAGTCGGTCCGCTAACACTCGCCGGCGCAGTAAGGTACCCGGTGTAGACATCAAACAAATCTGATCCCGGCTTCACCACTCCGGCCGCAGGCCCCACAATGAGCGGCGTCGCGTCGGCCCCATTCGGCAAAATCTGCAAACTGCCCGTCGTGGAATTATCAGGCCAGTAGCTCGGCAATCCGCTGCACGATGCCCAGGCCAACGTCGACCCGTCCGAGCCTATGCACTGCATCGTGGCTCCGACCGCCGGGTTGCCATAGGTATGGGTCGGAGAGCCGTATACCGACCCATACCTATGATGCCCTGCCTTCTCCTGCTTCGCCGGCGCTTTAGCCATCGCTGCTGTCGCTACAAACATGACAAGCAAGAAGAGAGCGCTCTCCCCTGTCCAACGTTTCTTTGTCGATTTTTCCTTTGGATCTCTCATATCCGATTCCTTTACGCTCGACTAACTGGATTTGGTATTTACTCTCTCTGGTCTTCAGTTTCCCGACCTCTGATTCCGCGCCATAGCACGTCCTCGTTGTAAATCATACGAGCGCCTAGCGCTTGGGTGGAGACGAGCGAGATAGATGAGACCGCTTTTGTGTCTTTCGCCGCAAGGACGCTTCGTTGCGCGAGAGCGCAAGGGACACGAACCCGCTCCCACGGAGTTGGTTTTCGTCTTGCGGGGCCGCTGATATGGATCTTTCCAATTCGGCAGATTAGTCCCCAGTGGCTATACAAGCCGCCGCAGCACCGTCGAAGATTAGCGTAAAACCCCTCTTCGGCTTTGCCTTCTTGCTTTCATCCTCGCCTTCCTCACGCTCCTCATCCATCCGTCAGAACCCGCCTATTGTCAGCGATCACCTTCTGCATCAATTCCTCTAAAACACTCGCGCCTTAGCGCGACCATCTGCGGTGCGTTTCCCTCCTCTTGGGCCGCCATCATCGCGTCTTCCCATTCTTGCGGAGGTCAACCCGAGGAGCCTGGCATCACCAGGAGTAGCTGTCAGTGCCGCAGCGCCCGCTCGAAAGGCCGTGGTGTATAACAGCCAGAAGCTGGCTAAAATCAGCCAGGCTTCAGCGTCCGCCTGCACGTGCGCCTCTCGGAAGAGTGCAAGCCATTGAAAACTAAAGGGCTAGAATTCAGAGCTTCGCTCTCGCCAGTGGCATCTGGTTTGCTTATCTCTACCGCGGACGCGTGGAGTGAGCAAAGGCCACGCGGAGGTACTCTATGAACCACAGAAGCTGGATCCTGGTCTTTGTAATGGGAATCGCGCTTGCGGCCGCGCAACAGCTCGTCGCGCAGGTAAATACCGGCGCAGGCGTTGCGCGCGTCAGCGTGATGAACGGGCAGGTTTCGACCGAGCGGGGCGGCAGCGGAGGCTGGGTAGCCGCGACCGTGAACCAACCTCTGGTGCCGGGAGATCAGATTTCAACCGCCGCCGGCGCTCGGGTTGAAGTTCAGCTTGACTATGCCAACGTGTTACGGCTTGGCTCCGAGAGCACGGCGAAGATTGCCAGCCTCTCCAATTCACGGATTCAGGTGCAGCTTGCTCAGGGGCTCGCCGACGTCACCGTGATGAAGGGTGCGCAGGCTCCGGTGGAGGTTGACACGCCCAATATCTCCGTGCACCCGCTTGAGCCCGGCGTTTATCGCATAGAAGTGAATTCGCAATCTGAGGCGCGCATTACGGTGCGCAAGGGCCATGCGCAAATCTCGACTCAGCAGGGGAATGCCGATTTGAAGCAGGGCGAAACGATGATGGTGCAAGGTACGGAAAATCCCCAGTATCAGATTACCAAAGCTCCGGCGGAGGACGCATGGGATCAGTGGAACAACCAGCGCAACCACGTGATTGAAGACGCGCAGAGCTGGCGGTATGACAACCGATACTACACCGGAACCCAGGACCTGGACGCCTATGGTCACTGGGTCTACGCGCCCGGTTACGACTGGTGCTGGACGCCTTACGTGGATGCCGGGTGGATTCCCTATTACAACGGCCGCTGGATGCATGAGCCCTATTACGGTTGGACGTGGGTTTCTGATGAGCCTTGGGGCTGGGCACCTTTCCATTACGGCCGTTGGTTCTTGTACGGCAGCTCCTGGTGCTGGTGGCCGGGCCCCGTATTCCCCTCATATAGACCAATCTGGGGGCCGGCCTACGTTTCCTTCTTTGGTTTCGGAGGAAGAGGATTTGGCGTTGGCTTTGGGTTCGGCTTCGGTTCGATCGGCTGGATGCCGATAGGCCCATCAGATCCGTTTTACCGCTGGTGGGGCCACGGGGGCAGATATAACGTAGAGAATGTGAGAAACATCACCAACATTCGCAACGTTCACAGCTACGGCTATATGGCGCCGCTTGCGGGCAGGGGGCGCCCGACTTACTCCAACCTTCGGGGTGCATTAACGAATCGGTCCGTCCGGCGTTCCCTTGTCACCGTTCCCAGCCGCGACTTCGGGACCGGAAGGCCCTTCCAGCGGCAGGCCGTTAGCGCCGCTCAGTTCCGGCAGGCTCGATTCGTTTCCGGGCGCGTGCCGGCAGCCACGCCTACTCGCGCGACCATGAATGCCGGCATGAGGCCGGCAAGCCGCGCCGCCGTTCCATCGCGGGCAATCGATGATCGTCGGTTCTTCACGGCTCGTTCCCAGGGAGCAAGCTTCACGCGGCAGACAGCAGGCATGCGAAACCTTCAAAGCAGCCGCTCTGGCCGGGTGAACGAACCCTCCGGCCGCGGAATGCCCTTCAGCCGCCAGCCCGTGCCGGCCGCACGATCCCAGGCGATGAACAGCCGCACCGCGGGTCGCTCAACCTGGCAGCGCTTTGGGGCGCAGCCAAATTCCAATCGGATGCAGCGGAACAACAGCTTTGGCTCCGGACGAGCACCGGCTTCGCGGAATTTTTCCACTCGGCCTTCCGCCACCAACTCCCGGCCAGGCTGGCAGCGATTTGGGGCGCAGCCAAATTCCAATCGGATGCAGCGGAACAACAGCTTTGGCTCCGGGCGAGCGCCGGCTTCCCGGAATTTTTCGACTCGACCTTCCGCCACCAACACCCGGCCAGGATGGCAGCGATTTGGCGGTCAAGGTAACATGGCCCGGGCACAATCTTCGAGCCGCTTTGGCCAAGCGCAGTCGCCGTCCTCCCGGGGGTACTCCACTGGCTCCTCCCGGCAGGGCTGGCAGCGGTTTTCACCCCAATCCCGGCAGACGTTCCAACGCGGTGGTTATTCGCAAGGCTCCGGAGGACGTGGCTTTGGCCGTTCATCCGGTAACTCTTCGAGACCGCCTCTTGAGCTGAGCCGGCCGATTGTAACGAGCCGCAATTCCGGCAATGGAGGCTATCGAGGCTCCTGGGGCCGCGGCTACTATCATGCCGCACCCTCTCGTGCCCGCTCAGGCCGTGTTAGTGCTCCGCGAGGGGGCGGCGGTGGCGGGTTCCATGGCGGCGGGGGGGGCGGCTTCCATGGAGGAGGTGGCGGTTACCACGGCGGCGGAGGCGGGTCCCATGGCGGAGGCAGGCGGTAGCAAGTGGCGCGGATCGGATTATAGATGGTCCGCGGTCTTCGTGGTTGCGGTCCAAAGGCTCTCCCGTGCACTCAGAAATTCGAGCTTCAGCCACCGCCACGATCGTTGGATAAAACATCCGATAGAACACTCTTTCGACGGGCGCCCCACTTGGACTTCTCACCCACGCGATACGCAAGCATAATCTCCTTTAATCGCTCTCGAGAGGCGGGTAGGAGCGGTAGTCGAACTTCGTCCGAGCGAAAAATCCCAATTTCCTTGAAAAGCGCCTTTGTATTTGAGATCTCGTCCCCCAGCCCAAAGAGATGAATGAAGGGAAGAATCTCGTCCGAAAACATTCTCAGCGCCTCCTCGTGATTTCCGATCCGGACAAGCCCAACCACCTCCTGATACGACGCGGGAAATATCGCAGGGGCAATAATCATGCTGCCGTCGACGCCCAGCAGCAAACTGCGGAAGGCCACCACATCATCCCCTGAAAAGACCGCCACATCACGGTTCTGTTTCAAAGCGGTGATCTTGCCTAAATCGTGATCGGTGATTTTGACTCCGGTGATGTGAGGGCAAGCGTCGAGAATCGCGAAGAGGTCCTCCGTTCGCAGAAGGGTCTTCGTGTAAACAGGATTGTCGTAAAGCACCAGCTCAAGGTCCGAGGCGCTGTCAAGCGCTTTGAAAAACTCCAGCACCATGGTAAACGAATTCGTGAAATAGTACGGACACGGGACAAGGCCTGCGCGCACACCGGCTTTCGCCGCGCGCCTGGCGAGGGCAATCATTTCTTCGAGGTTGGTATGCGTGAGGCCGACCACCACCGCTTTCCCAGGCGGGGCATGGTGCATCGCAAACTCCATCAGCTCGATCCGCTCCGCCAAAGAGAGCGAGACTGACTCGCCCGTGCTTCCGCAGAGTGTAAAGCCTTCGAGTTCCGGAAATAAGTGATGGATGAGTCGCAGAAGACTTTCAAAATCAATTCTACCCTTGTAAAAAGGAGTAGGAACCACAGGCAATGAGCCACCGAGCCTCATGGAATCAACCTTTCACCGTTGAGCTCGGTTGTAAACAGGCAAATCTGCAATCTCGTCATCGGCGTTAATACCGCGCTTCGGGCAGACGCCACGCTGCAGGTGAGTGGCGTTGCGCAGACCGGTGACAGCGTCTGGGCCGCCGTGCAGCTTAGAGTTCCAGGCCGAGTTCTTCAACGCGTTCAGCCATGCGCAATTCTACGGGAATGGGGCGGTGAATGGCGACCGCAACAACTGCGCCTTCGGGCTGGTGACTGGGGCGGCAGCTCCGGGCGTCGGATAGCTGAAACTCTCCTCGCGCGATACGCGAGCTATGGAAAATTGTCTCGATTTGCGCTTGACAACCGGTTATTCCGGTGCTACAAGTCTAACCATCCTAATTCTTTATTCTTTACAGCTTTGTGGAAGAGGTGTTCGATTCGACGCTTGGCCACGGTTCGAGGCCATGTCATAAGTTAACGCTTTGAGGACGCACACAACTGGCCCATTGGGATCGGAGTGCAGGTGTAAAAGGGAGAGGATAAAGTGAAAACCTGCTTGTTTGGTTCGCGCACCAGAGAGCTCACGAAAATCCGCGCCGTTGCGCTCACTTTTCTCGCCGTCTCGCTCCTCGCGCTGGCGGGCGACATGGCATTGCACGGGCAGAGTACGAACTCCTCAATGGCCGGAACGATTCAGGACGCCTCGGGCGGTGTCGTACCGGGTGCTGTCGTAAGCCTGTTGGCTCAGGCTACG